>NZ_JBRATK010000005.1:0-166688 GCF_052712855.1 Acinetobacter sp. F16 | reverse complement strand
CCAAAGCCGACGCTGCCAATAAAGCCAAAGCCGACGCTGCCAATAAAGCCAAAGCCGACGCTGCCAATAAAGCCAAAGCCGACGCTGCCAATAAAGCCAAAGCCGACGCTGCCAATAAAGCCAAAGCTGATGCAGCAAATAAAGCTAAAGCCGATGCCGATGCAAAAGCCAAGGCAGATACAGCGAATAAAGCCAAAGCTGACGCAGCTGCAAAAGCCAAGGCAGATGCAGAAGCCCGTGAACGTGCGGCTGAAGAAGCCAAAGCGTCCGCTGCAAAACAAGCCGCTGAGGAAGCTGCGACCAAAAAAGCGGAAGCAAAGAAAATTGCCTCCACTGCAAAACGTGATTTTGAAAATAAAGTTAAACGTGCGTGGGATATTCCGAGCGGTTCATCCGGTCAGAAAGCCACTGCCCGTGTGACCTTAAGTGACAGTGGTGCAGTGCAATCGGTTATCGTCAGTTCAAGTGATCCGGACATGAAAGCAAGTGTAGAAGCTGCGGTACGTGCAGCAGCGCCTTATCCTATGCCTTCCGATCCAGATGCACGACGTGAAGCAAGAACATTTACTTCAAGCTTTACTGCGAAATAAAATAAAAAGCCACATCAAATTTAATTGATGTGGCTTTTTTGACGAATAAACTCAAATTTTGCTAAAAACAGATAATATTTTATTCACTTTTCACAGTCTTATAACAGTTTAGTCATCATGATCTACTTCCAATAAAGCAAAATCATGCCATTATGTGACACAACCGAATTCACAATAATTTACATTTTTTAGAGTACCTAGCGGATGATGGAAATGACGCGTAAACATTTACTTTGCCTAGCCGTTTTGACAGCTTTAAGTCCCGTTTTAGCGACACAGTCTTATGCACAACTGCATTTAGAAATTGCCAAAGCACCCGAAGAAGCACCGAAGATTGCCATTATTCCGTTTAATAATGACCAAAATATTTATCCGATTGTCGAAAATGACTTAAACCGTTCAGGCAAATTTTCAAGTGCTTCAAAAAACCTGCCTGCAACAGCAAGTATGAATATGCCTAATGCAGAGGCATGGAAATCTGCAGGTGTTCCCTACGTAGTCACAGGTACGGTAAAAACGACTGAAAATGGCGCATATGAAGTTCATTATCAACTCTATGATGTCGAAAAACAGCAATATTTATTAAATGAATTACTGACAGTTCCTGCTTCACGTATTCGCCAAGCGGGTCACACTATCAGTGATGCAATTTATCAGGCATTGACCGGTATTGCAGGTGACTTTAGCGGACGCATTGCTTATGTACTGCGCAACCCGGCTACGCCTGAACAGCGTTATACCTTACAAATTGCCGACACCGATGGCGAACAGCCAAAAACCATTCTGACCTCTCGTGATCCAATTTTGTCTCCTGCCTGGACACCGGACGCGAAAAAAATTGCCTATGTTTCATTTGAAACCAAACGTCCTGCAATTTATGTACAAGACTTGGCCACAGGTCAGCGTGAAAAACTGGCGAGCTTCCGCGGTCTAAACGGTGCACCAAGCTTCTCGCCAGATGGTAAAAGCATGCTGTTTACTGCATCTCTGCATGGCAACCCTGAAATTTATCAAATGAATCTGGAAACACGTCAGTTGCAACGTATGACCAATGAGAGTGCCATTGATACAGAAGCACGTTATGCCCCAGACGGTAAATCATTTATTTTCACCTCTGACCGAGGCGGTTCACCGCAAATTTATACCTATAACTTTGCAAATAGTACAAGTAAACGCCTGACGTTCCGTGGTGCATTTAATGCACGTGGCACATTAAGTGCTGATGGTAAAAAAGTGGCTTTAGTCCATCGCCCAAGTGGCAGTAATTACAAAGTGGCTATTCAGGACATCAATACCGGTATTACCAATATTCTGACCCCAACCAGTCTGGATGAATCACCAAGTTTCTCGCCAAATGGGCAAATGGTGGTCTATGCAACACGTGAAGGGAACCGTGGTTTATTGTCCATCATGTCATTGGATGGCCGTTTCCGCATGAATTTACCAAGTGAACAAGGCGAGGTTCGTGAACCTGCTTGGGCACCAAAATAACAATTTAATTTAAAGCAATGATAATCATGGAGATAAAGATGAAAGCAGTTAAATTATTGGTCCTTCCTGTTCTTGCAACAGCCTTAGTGATGACGGGTTGTGCCAGCCGTAAACCTGCAGCTGAAATTCAGGCAGGTCAAAATCCATCTGAAGCAGCTACAGTAAGTACTGAAGGTTTAAGTGAGGATGCAGCTCTAAATGCGCAAAACCTGGCAGGTGCTTCTTCTAAAGGTGTGACTGCGGCAAATAAAGCCTTCTTGGCAAAACGCGTTGTTCACTTTGACTATGACAGCAGCGATCTTTCTAACGAAGACTATCAAACCCTTCAAGCACATGCACAATTCCTTGTGGCCAATGCAAATTCGAAAGTGGCTTTAACCGGTCATACCGATGAACGCGGCACACGTGAATACAACATGGCTTTGGGTGAACGTCGTGCTAAAGCGGTAGAAAGCTTCCTGATTACCAATGGCGTTGCTGCAACACAATTAGAAGCAGTAAGTTATGGTAAAGAAATGCCGATTAATGCAGGTCATGATGAAAATGCATGGAAAGAAAACCGCCGCGTAGAACTTAACTACGAAGCTGTTCCACCATTATTAAAATAATGGCTTGAATAAAAAAGCGCTCAACTTAGTGGTTGGGCGCTTTTTTATGTTTTAAGCTTTTTCAGATTCATTCGCTTCATCTTTCGAGCTTTGCATGGATTCGATCAGATCATGCTTGTTGAATTTTTTATATTCCGGTTTTGCTTCGTAAGCTTTCCAAGCTTCCTTCACTTTTTCCTCGGAAATATCATTTAAATTCATAGCTTCATTTGGCGTTGGAGTCGCATCAAACTTTTGCGTTGTCATAACTGTGCTCCTATCACTATTTTAATATCTTCTGTGTTTCAACATAGCATTTTCCAAGAAACTTACAAGAGTAAAATCACGACAAATAGTCGAGTTTAATTGTTCTTTTGCTGCGTTCTCATCTAAAATGATCCCCCATATTCTTTTGATAATTTTTTATCATTTTCTAATTGGAGTTTTCCTGTCATGTCATACCTCACCCTTTCCCAATTTCTAGAACAAAAAACAGGGAACCTAACGCCTGAACTTGCTCAAGTAATTGAAACAATTGGTAATACATGTAAAGCCATTGATCAGTTATTACAAAAAGGAGCCTTGGCGGGTGTATTGGGTAGTGCGCAACACGAAAACGTACAAGGCGAAGAACAAAAGAAACTTGATGTTATTTCCAATGATTATCTGATTGATGCTTTAAAAGTTCATCCACATGTCGGTGGTTTGGCTTCCGAAGAACTCGATGAATTTACCCCTGCACAAGAAAATGGTGAATTCCTTGTATTGTTCGATCCACTGGATGGTTCAAGCAATATCGACATCAATATGTGTGTCGGCACAATTTTCTCTATTTTGCCTGCTCAAAATGCAGTGACCAAAGCTGAAGACTTTATGCAACCCGGTACCAATCAGGCTGCTGCGGGTTATGTATTGTATGGTCCATCGACCATGATGGCACTTACCGTCGGTGCGGGCGTTGTATTCTTCACTTTCGACCCTGAAACTCAAGAATTCCTTTTAACGTCGGAAAATATTCAGGTTGCTGCGGATACCAAAGAATATGCGATTAATGCTTCAAATCAGCGTCACTGGGAAGAACCGGTAAAACGCTATATTGGTGAGTTGCAAGACGGTAAAACTTCAGTACGTGGCAAAGACTTCAACATGCGTTGGGTCGCATGTATGGTGGGTGATATTCACCGTATTCTTTGCCGCAGCGGTATTTTCTTATATCCATACGACACCAAAGATCCAAAAAAAGCCGGTCGTCTTCGTTTAATGTATGAAGCAAATCCAATGAGTATGTTGATGGAACAAGCTGGTGGTGCATCTACGACTGGTCGTGTACGTATTCTTGAGATTCAACCAACTGAACTGCATCAACGTGTTCCTGTTGTCATTGGTTCTAAAAACGAAGTTGACTTAGTTACTCACTACCATAATTAATTTTTTATAGCGGAAGTAAGTGCTTACTGCTTACTTCCGTGGATTTAATCTCCCATGCCTACTATTTTTCTTGAATCAAAAGATAATCCTAAAATTAAGCACTTACGTGGCTTAATTGATCAAAACTCGTATCGTAAAAAGCAAGGTCAAACTGTACTTGAAGGCACGCATTTATGTCTTTCATGGCTGGCAGAAGATCGAAAAATTAAATCTATTTTCACTACTGAACATGCTTTAACGCATCCTGATTTCGATCTGATTGCTGAACAATATCAAGGTGCGGTATTTGTCATTAGTGAATCTTTATATAAAGATTTAAGCACATTAGGTACAACCCTTGCTTGTCTTGCAATTGTTGATTTACCAAGTTCAAGCCATGCCTTAGACTTCACGGCAGATACCTTGATTTTGGAAAATATCCAGGATCCAGGCAATGTCGGCACTTTAATCCGCTCTGCAGCTGCAGCCGGGATTCAACAAATTGTGTGCACCAAAGGTTCAGCTTCACTTTGGTCACCACGCGTATTACGCGCAGGTATGGGTGCACATTTTTCATTGCATACCTATGAAAATATTGCCCTTGAAGATCTTTTAGATAAATTTAAGATTCCGGTATATGTCACCAGTTCACATGAATCAGAAAGTTTATATTCAAAAGACTTAAAGAAAGCCTGTGTATGGATTTTAGGTAACGAAGGTCAAGGCGTTTCTGATTATGCACTTGCACATGCAGAAGCAGTTTCTATTCCTCAGCCAGGTGGACAAGAATCCTTAAATGTTGCAATTGCCGGTTCTGTCTGCTTCTTTGAGATGGTGCGTCAGCGTTTATAATCCTTTCTCTTTCGTTACTTTATTTTAAACATCAGCTGCTGATGCTTAAAAATAGACTACACTAGAAAAATAATAAGTTTTTTGTCAACCAAACCATTATTTCCAGCGTTATATAATGTATGAAAATGGGAATAATGGTGGGTGTCCAATGACAGGATTTTCCATCTCTATGGATTCAGCACCGAAACAGTCTCAAGCGGAAAATTTGAGTATTCTGAAGAGTACGGCTGAACAGCGCCTGAAAATTTTCATGCAGGATGTAACGGGGCGAGCCTTAGTGATGATGGAGAGTGCGACTCAAGGTCAACAAGGCATTGCGATGGATTTAGTGCAAGAAGCATTTATTTCCTTGCATAAAACATATGCTGAAAAGCCGACTGATGAATGGTACCCCCTGTTTTACACCATTTTGAACCATAAACTACAGGACTGGCGCAGAAAAGAAGTCCGTCGGGCACAACCTTTTTCATTTTTTAAAAAGGTTAACCTAGATGACGATGATATTGAACTCAATGATATTGTCGATGAAAACACCCCCAGTCCATTCGATTTTCTTGATCAAGCCGTGACTGCCGAAGAAATACAGGAAGCCATTTCTCAGCTCCCCGTTCGACAGCAACAAGCTTTTATGCTGCGTGCTTGGGAAGGTTTTGATACACACACGACTGCACAAATCATGGAATGCAGTGAAGGTAGTGTAAAAACGCATTATCACCGTGCCATTCAAGGTCTTCGGAACTCGTTGGCACATTTGAATCCATATTCTGGAGGGTCATCCGAATGAAACAAGATGATTTCTTAAAACAAGTTACTTCCAAACTCGATGGACTCGCACAACATCATAAAGACAAACCTGTTGTGATGAATCATGTCATTGAAGAAATTCAGGACCGAGAAACTGCCCGTTATGGACTTTGGAAAATGTCAGGATTTGCACTTGCTGCTGCAATTGCAGGTTTTGTGGTCTTCCCAAATTCTATTGAAATGGCTGCAAAGCCTCAGAATCAAGTTGTGGTTACTCCAAAATTATCACCCCAAATGGTTGAAGATTTGGAGATGTTAATGGTTTTAGGTGAGGACAAAGTTCCACATGGCAGCTAAAAAATTAGCATTTGCTTTTTGTGCACTCGGATTTCTACAAACCAGTTTCGCTGGTTTTGAACGTTTCTGGATTTTTTCTAAGGATGCGGACACTCAATTGGCAGAAACATGGGAAACTCTGTCAGATGCTGAACAGCGTGCACTTATTCAGCGTTATCAATCGCTAAAAGAATTGCCTGAAGCACAAGGTACCGCTTTGCATCAGCGTATGGATTGGTTTACCCAACTTCCCGAGCAAGAAAAGCAAAAAATGCGAGAAACCTGGCAAAAAATGAGTAGTCAAGAGCGTAAAGATTTAGGCACACGCATGCAAAAGGCAACACCTGAAGAAAGACCCGCTATCCGTGATGAATACATCAGTAAATATTTGCAGCAGCCTAATATTATCAATCACTAATATTTAAAATATTGAATAACAGTAATAAAAAAGCCTCTTTCGAGGCTTTTTTATGCTTATTTCATTCTATAACGTCGATATAGCCCCAATCCAGCAAGTGCCAATAGACCATAAATACCGAATGATCCACCACCGCCACTGCTTGAGTTAGTGTCTTTTGCTGTATTTTTCAAGGATAATGTTGCCTCATTAGAAATTCCACCATCTGCATCAAAAATTGCATATTGAATTGGATAATCAAACTGGCTAAAACTATTTTTCACCGTAAATTGAATCTTGCCACCGTAGCATTTATCACGGATATAAGCCTCTGGACACGAACCTTCGTGTTCAGCTTTCATGATTAAACCTGCTGGCAATGCAGCAAATCGAATCGGAATATCTTGACCTGCATCATTCTTATGATAAATCGCCTTCGGTTTCGTAATCGTCGATATCGGACCATCACCATCATCGCTGTCATTTTCTAACGGATTTACATTCACGCTTAGATTCTGACTCGCATCCAAAATATAATGATCATCTGTTGCAATAGGCGCAATATTGGTAAAGCTAGTTTGTAAAATGCCTGATGATTGTTGAGATTTTCCGCCTTTTTCTTTAATGGTATATTTACAATATGCACTATTGCCATTTTCTAACAGTGCACCGCTGGTGCGATAAATCATGATGCGTTTGAGATCTGCTTTCCATTCACACTTTAAGTCATCCATTGAACCATTCAGTACCGGCTGACCATCTTTAATGTTGAGTACTCCAATACCAATAACTTTTGTTTCAACATCATAATTTTGCACATTAAATGCTTTAATACGATATTCTTCTTGATTACTGTCCGGCACACGCTCTTCACCTGCTACTGCAAGTTCGAATGGATCAAGATAAATTGCACGATACTTTTGATATTGTTTGGTGTACTTAAGTAGATTTTCAAAATTGGCTAACTCGTCTTTGAAGTCTTCAATATTGTCTTGATCGGTTGTTTCGTCAGCAATAATTTCTTTCAGTTGATCAATATTGGTTTGGTAATAATCCAATTGCGTCACTAAAGATGAATTTTTAAGGTCTGCAATATCCACAGCTGCCAAATTCATTTGTTCAACTGAGCCAATTTCACAAGTATTTTCGAACTCAGGGTTCAATTGCAGTGACAGTTCTTTATTGCGGTTCAGTAGGCGTTGATCGTAATCACTACAACCACTGCTGTTGACATCGACCAAATCTGTTGCAGTTTGATTATTACGCGGATAATACAACGGTAAAAAGTTATTATACGGCGAAGCTGCTGCCAGATTCGACAAGAGTGTCAAAAAACTGCTGGTCGATACATCAATATTTTTCGAGTCATTCGCCGTTGCGTCGAGGCTGCTTTTTGGCAAGCTACACTGATCTGCACCATTACCTAAATTCAGTGCATTTCGACCTAAAACAAACATAATGTTTTCTTTTGGTACACCAGTGTCTGAGAAGTAGCGACATGAGTTTCCGCCTCGGTTAAATGCCAAGACGTTAAACGACATGTATTTGCTACCGCTATCGTCGTATAACAATGTGCTATGTGCTTGGTTTTCAACAATGGTATTACTGGTCAGCTGTATACTGGCATAGGGGCTCAAGCGATCTAGACCATCACTGACCATACGCAAAATGCTGCCACTGTTGGTATTGGCGGTATTCCGCGCGATGGTATTGGTTAAAATTTCAGCTTTTACAGCACCACAAAAATCAAAGGTACTGTTGCTATTTGTAGAACCATTATTGATCACACTGTTGCCATCGAATAATACATATGGCTTGGTATCATCCAAATTTCCGTAGCAGTCCATCGCAATCACACTACCTTTTGGTGCGGTGTTACCCTGAATTAAACTGCCATTAAGCGATATTTTCTTTTCAGTATTCAATGCAACATTGTAAATCGCCCCCCCTGCAACCTCGGCTTTAGAATTGACAATCGCACCATTATTGAAGATTAAATCTCCACCAATTAGTACCGCACCACCCCGACCATTTTGCCCAGCTTGAGTTCCAGCATAACCATTCTCAAGCTGAATATCCTGGAGGGTGAAGCTAATTTCCGTTTTACTTGTGTTAAAGATTCGTGTACGCCCCTCACCACTAATCATGGTTTTAATCCCCTCCAATGCTGGATAGGTCTGGGTTAATTTATTCTTCTCTTTATAGTTTTTACGCGATGCGCCGCTAATTATTACGTTCGATTCAGGCACTAACTCCGAATCTAATTTATATGTACCGGCTTTAAGTTGAATATAGTCTTTTTGACCAAACACCGTATTACCCGGGGTACAGCCACCATAAGCTGCATTTTTTTTCGCCGTGATAATCGCTTCACGAAGTGAACATCCATTGGCATTTTCACCATCTTCGTCTAAGAATGTGGTGACATAAATGGTTCTATCTTCTGCTGCCATCAGTGACATAGCAGACAAAACCATGGCACAGAGCAATCCTTTTTTATAAGTGTGCATCACTTTTCCTTTTTCTTATTTTTTAAAGCGGCGTATACCCACCAGTCCCAATACTGCAAATAAGCCGAACAATCCCAATGCCCCACCCGAGGTTTTTACAGATTTATCTTCAAATTCATTGTTTGGTTCTTGCACCATGTAGGCTTCTAGCACTATATATTTTTTATTTTCATTGAAATGCGTCGATGACGTGACAATCTGCAGGTTAAAAATATCCGCACCATGCCAATTACCATTTGGGGTATAGACCAAGTTACCCTCAATATCCAAAGTCACTATTCCTTTCGACTTTGTCAGCGTTTGATCGATATAAGCACAGCCGTCTTGCCAATCACCACCTGCTGGGTTTTTCATTTTAAGCAAGCTTTCGCATTTTTCTTTTGGATATAAATCACTGTCACCCAAGTATTCTAAAATATTTAGCTTAGCAACTTCGCCCACCTTTAAATCTTGTCCAATACGAGATTTAGAGCTCGGTACAACAATCTCAATCGCGCCGCGGTCACACCAGCTGTTATCAAGCGTACGGTTTAGACCACGCTGATCCATGGATTCACAAAATACTTGGCTGCTATCGATAGCAGTATCTAAACGCCCTTTGTTTAAAATTAAAGTATCAAACATATTTTTTGCACTAAGCAAGATACGTGGACGAATATAACCCAAGAACTGATTTTTAGGCGTGCTGTAAGGACACAGCAATGCATCCGGATCTTCGGTTAAAGATTTACACGTCCCTTCACTGCTGTTGCCTGCAAAGAGCTTATTACCCGACCAAAATTCGTTTGGATATTTGGCATCGCCACTCTTGCATTCTGTGCCAACCAAATTGTTTTGTACTAAGGTTTTATCACCTACGTTAAATTGGCAATTCGTACCGCTACCATTTCCCACCACAATACTGTTGGCAAGATAACCGTAACCTTCTTTTGAATCGAATTGTATCCCTGCCTTATTGCCTACAATCGTCACATTATTTACAGCAATACCATCACGGATATTAATGATATAGCCACTATTATTTAAAAATGTACTATTACTGAGTTTATTTATATTCTTATCGTTTAACAGAGTGACATCAGCAATGGCTTTTTCACTAAAAATATTAGCAGCACCTGAAGTTGTATTGTTGTTTTTAAATACTACACTACTCAATGTAAATGCCGGTCGTTGACTATATAAAACTGCACCTGTAACAGCTGTATTGTTTTCTACAATACTATCAGTGATAGACACTTCGCTAATATAGTTTTGTGTCGCACTACTCTCACCGACATTATAAATTGCACCACCTAAACGTGCATTACCACCCGACAATTTGACATATTGCAAGACTAAACGTTCATTGTTATAAAAAATTCCGCCTTTATCAGCACAAACACTCTTGTTACAGCCTTCAAAACTCACTTCCTTGATGTTAATCAGAGCTAGGTCTTTCGGATCATGGTCAATATTAAAAATTTGATCTTTGCCCGTCATTTTGATGATGGCATTATTCAAACCCGGAACTGCATCTTCAGTCACGGTAGTGTCATAATATGTTTTTAAGGCCAGACTGGCTTTTACATCAACTTTAGCATTGAGAGTATAGGTTTTTTGTTTGTCTAATAGAATCGTTGACAAAGCGTTCTTGCCGCCACAGCCCATATAGCCTGCTTCAGGCATGCCTTTATTGACGTATTCAATGGCTTCTCGCAATGAACATTCACTATCATCTTTGGTGATATCATCTGTAATGGTGACGGTGATTTCTGCACTATAAGCATGTCCTGCTAGACACAGCATCCCTATGCCTATGCTCCGTTTGAGCATACCTTTCTCCTTATATTCTTTTATCTTTTTATTCTGAAATTGCATGTTCCCTGCAATTGCGAATTATTTTGCTGTACTTTGTCACAGCTAGAGTAATTACTCAAGATTTTTTATTGTTTACCGATATTCATCAATTAATGCATAAATTTGTCTTAAATTTGCATGGCTGATTTTTGTTTTTTCACCTTTTAACAGCTGGATTAATTGTTCTAAAGTTTGTAATAAAATAGAGGTTTGATGAGGCCCATGAAGCAACAAATAATCGATAATTTGTTGATCGATGTGAATTCCTCGACGTGTTAATACGGATGTGACTAGTGCATAACGATCTGCATATAAACTCCCTGTCGGCACTTTAACGCTCACCGCTTGAGTCAAACGTGACTGTAAATCCGGAAGTTCAAGCTTCAATTCAATGGGGGCAACACGAGAAGAGAAAACTAACTGCCCTCCACCTTCATTATTATAATTAATTAAATGAAATACTGCTTTTTGCCAATGTGGAACACCACTAATAGCTTCGATATCATCCAATGCCACAAGGTCATATTGATCTAATGAGGTAATGGCTTCAGTTGGCGCATCAAGCAATTCCAGCAAAGAGACTTGAATTGCAGACTTGCCGACCTCTAAATAAGAATCGCAAATAGCAGAAAGCAAGTGGCTCTTACCAGAACCTGCACCACCATACACATAAAAACGGTTTATTAGACCGGCATGAAGCTGTCGGACTGCATCAATTACATGGCCCCAACTTGGACCCGAAAAATCACTAATTCGGGCATCCAGTTGAGGTTCTATATCTAATTGCAGTTGACGCATATATGTGTTTTGACCTTAGGGTTCTTTATTGTCTATCAATTCAATCTTACTCGATTTTTCAGCATCTTGCAGACTTTTTGATTCTTGATTTCTCAACTCAATATCAACATCTACTTGATCCGCCTTAAACGAAATTGATCCTGCTCCCGCCTCTTGTATGACTACAGGAGATTGCCCATATATACGGCTCTTTTCATAACAGTCACGTGCGTGGCGTAACAGCACGACAATAATCGCGGCAACTGGTAAAGCAATCAACATCCCTAAGAAACCAGCAAGTTGTGCACCTGCCAATACCGCAAAGACCACGGCCACTGGAGACAAACCAATTTTATCACCGAGTAAGAAAGGTTGCAGAACATAGCCTTCAACTGCCTGGCCAACCATAAACACCACACCTACCAAAACCAGTTGCATCCAATCAATACCAAACTGGAATAGTGTTGCAATTACAGCGGCTATCATCCCAACAGCAAATCCCAAATAGGGAATAATACTGGCCAATCCCGCAACCATCCCAATAATTAGTCCTACTTCAAGACCAATGATTTGTAAGCCAACTGCATACACCGTACCGAGCAAGAACATCACCAAAAACTGACCTTTCACGAAGGCGCCTAATACGCTGTGACATTCACCTACAATATGTAAAGTACTTTTTTCATAAGGACGAGGAATTAAACGACGCATATTGTCGAGCATACGATCCCAATCTAACAGGAAATAGAATGCAATAATGGGGATCAGAACAACCGTTCCGCCAATCTGGATAAAATTCAGCCCCGATTGCGCAACTTTTAACAGCATTGCCTGAATACTATCTGCGCTATAATTGGTCTGAATATATTCCATGACCACAGTCGACATTTGCTGCGTATCGATTTCCATCGGCTCGACACTAAAAGTTTGCGAGACCCAAGGCAAGAAGGTGTAATTCAACCAGTGAATTCCTGCTGGAATACTGTCTCGCGCATACATCAGCTGTTGCCAAACCAGTGGCACCAGATACCACATGGCCAAGGTCAGAACCACGCCAATACCAACAAAGACAATACTAATGGACAACCAACGTGGCAAACCGATCTTATGAAGTTTATCCACTAACGGGCTAAATAAATAAGCCACCAAAAATGCAGCGACAAAAGGCAATACCACGGGTTTAAGCAAATACAAAACCCAAAGAATTAATGCAATTCCTGAGAGTATAAAAATGCGACGTAAGGTACGATCCACCATGCAAATTCGCCTTTTTTTGGTTTATTCGTTATAGAAAGTAAAATATTTGAATAAAGATAGCATTTTAGCGCATAAATAACATAAGAGTTTCGTATATTCGGGTATAATCGCCGCGCGAATGCGGAGACTTCATTATGAGCAACTCAACTTCCCCAAACACTGGTTTAAGCTATAAAGATGCGGGTGTCGACATTGAAGCGGGCGACGCACTTGTCGATCGAATCAAATCTGTCGCTAAGCGTACCTCACGTCCTGAAGTTATGGGCGGATTAGGCGGCTTCGGCGCTCTTTGTAAAATCCCTAAAGGTTATGAAGAACCTGTTCTCGTATCTGGCACAGACGGTGTTGGTACAAAATTACGTTTAGCCCTCAATTTGAACCGTCATGACACAATTGGTCAAGACTTGGTTGCAATGTGTGTAAACGATCTTCTTGTATGTGGTGCTGAACCATTATTCTTCCTCGACTACTATGCAACTGGTCACTTAAATGTAGATGTTGCTGCAAATGTCGTGACAGGTATTGGTGCAGGTTGTGAGCTTGCAGGCTGTGCATTGGTTGGCGGTGAAACTGCTGAAATGCCGGGCATGTATGAAGGTGAAGATTACGACCTTGCAGGTTTCTGCGTGGGTGTAGTTGAGCAAAGCAAAATTATTGATGGAACCAAAGTTAAAGCTGGTGACGTATTGATTGGTGTGGCGTCTTCAGGTGCACATTCAAACGGCTACTCTTTACTTCGTAAAATTCTAGACGTGAAAAACGTTGATTTAACACAAATCGTGGATGGTCGCCCACTTGCCGATGTTGCAATGGAACCTACACGCATTTATGTAAAACCATTGCTCCAGCTTTGCAAGGAAGTTGATGTCCACGCTATGGCGCACATCACGGGTGGCGGTTTACCGGGGAACTTGCCTCGCGTACTTCCAAACGGTGCTCAGGCTGTCGTGAATGAAGCATCTTGGGAATGGCCAGAGTTGTTCAAACTTCTTCAACGTGAAGGTGGTGTTGAACAACATGAAATGTACCGTACATTTAACTGTGGCGTAGGCATGGTAATTGTTGTTGATGCGCAAGATGCTGACAAAACTGTTGAATTGTTAACAAGCCTTGGCGAAAAAGCATGGACAATGGGTCATATCCAGGACAATGCTGAATCTGTTGCCGGCGCTGATGAAAAGATTCGCGTAATTTTTGCATAAAGAACTGCACATGATCAAAATTGCTGTCCTTGTTTCAGGCAGTGGAAGTAACTTGCAAGCCCTGATTGATGCCAATCTGTCAGGTCAAATTGTTGGGGTCATTTCCAATAAGCCTGAAGCTTATGCGTTAGAACGTGCGAATAAAGCAGGTATTCAAACTGCTGTTATTGAACACAAGCAATATCCAAACCGTGAAGCTTTTGACGATGTGATGCATCAGCAATTGCTGGACTGGAATGTGGATTTGGTGGTTCTTGCAGGCTTTATGCGCATTTTAAGTGCCAAGTTTGTCAAAGCATGGGAAGGGAAAATGCTCAACATCCACCCTTCTCTGTTGCCAAATTACAAAGGCATGCATACCCATCAACGTGTACTTAACACAGGTGACGTTTTGCATGGCTGTACAGTTCACTATGTGACTGCTGAGCTGGATGCCGGTCAGGCGCTTGCTCAAGGGGTGCTAAAAGTAAATATGCATGATGATGTAAATACTTTAGCCAATCGCGTGCATGTACTTGAACATGTCATCTACCCACAAGTGGTGGAATGGATTTGTTCAGAAACTATTCAACATACTGAACAAGGTGTGTTGTACCGTGGTCAAGCAATGCAGGAACCAGTTCAATTTTGTAAGTTTTAAAACCGAATTTCACAAATAAAAAACGCATCCCAGGATGCGTTTTTTATTTGTGAAATATAGTGATTAATCTGGTGCTTGAATCAGCTGTTTAACCAAGTTAACCACTTCAACCGGATGCTCCAGCGGGAACATATGCCCCCCTTTAAATACCTCAAAAGGAATATCAAATTTCTTCTGAACTTGCTGTGGAAACTTGCGTTCCAGAAAAGGTCCCTTCTCAGCTACCACCAAATGTACAGGTACCTGTGGCTTAACTTGAGGCAACCACCAGAGCGATGGATTGGTTCTAAAGATATCAACTTCATCCATTTTAGCAATGGTCAGCTCTACGCCACCACGCAATGAATCATCCTTCAAGGCATGATCGATATAGGCCTGAAAACAGTCTGCTTCAAAGTGTTGATAAAAACCTTTTGGTCTTAATAGTTCTGCAGCCTGTTCACGAGATTGCCAATGATCGCGACGGCGCTTGGACAAACCTGCTGGAGACATTTTGTCCAATGCTTTGAGCTTAAACAGCTTCGCCACATGTAAGGCAAAAGCCTCCTTACCCATGATCATTGGTGGGTCAAGCATGATCACCTGACTAAACAGCTCAGGGCGTTTTAAGGCCGCCTGAAAGGTCAGCACAGAACCCAGTGAATGCCCAAGTCCGATCACCGGCCGACCGTGGGCTTGACGTACAATACTATCAATGACTTGATTGGTCAGGCTGTGCCAATGGTTATCTATGGGATAGCGCTTATCCGGCCCAAGCAGTGGCACATAAATAACGTCGTATTCATCTTTCAGTAAATCAAATAGCTTTTGATAGACTTTTGAAGGCACGCCATTGGCGTGCGCAAAATGGATCAGTGGCTTCATTGTAATTTGGTCGTTTGTTCAGATTGGACTTGTTGTGAAAGTGAAGTTGCAAAACCTTGACCAATCGCACTTCCCATACGACCAAGTACAGAATCAAAAGGACTATATTCAATGGTGTAATTAACTGCTTTTTCCAGTTTTAGTTCGCGCTTCAGCGTATTTAAGCTACCGGTACGATCTGCAATACCCAATTTCACTGCCTGATCGCCGGTCCAGAATAAACCAGAGAATATTGCCGGATCTTGAGATTTCAGCTTCTTGCCACGACCCTGTTTTACCGCATTGATAAAATGGTCATGTACATTATCAAGCACGCCTTGCACATGTGCTTTTTGTCCAGCATCAACCGGTTGAGTCATGGAAAGTAGGGCTTTGTTTTCACCTGAAGTCATGGTGCGATCTTCTACACCAAGCTTTTGCATTAAGCCATTCACACCGTAGTTCGGCATAATCACACCAATAGACCCAACCAGGCTTGATGGATTAACAATAATTTCATCGGCAGCAGAAGCGATGTAATACGCACCTGAGGCACCCGTATCACCAATCACTGCATAGAGTTTTTTACCGGTATGTTCTTTTTTCAAATATTGAATTTCTTGCCAGATTTCATCGGACTGAACCGGTGAGCCCCCTGGTGAGTTAATATTTAAAACGACAGCTTTACTTTGTTTGTTTTCAAAGGCTTTCTTTAATGCCTTGACTGTAGCAGTGCTATTGACACTTTGCTTGTCTGCGGCAATGGTGCCAATAATATCTACCACAGCAATATGCGAGCTGGTCGTTGCCGTTGCATCTGTGGATGAGGTACTGCAACTTTTCCCCAATACCACTAAAATAAACAGGATATAAGCAAAAGTTAGAAATTTAAAAAAGATTCCCCAACGACGTGCCCGGCGCTGCTCTTCTACAGAAGCTAAAACGGCTTTTTCTAAAATATGCCATTCTTTGCCCGTGATGTTTTGTGAGTTATGTGGTGTATTCTGAACTTCATTTTCTGGTTTTGGCGGCCAATCGGACATGCAAAATAATCCAAGGATGAGTTAAATTGGACTCATTATATACACTGAATCATAGAAATCTGCCTAAACAATCTATTTTCGCCTATAATATTTGCACTTTTTGACTCTTTATATACATTGACGATAGGCAATGACTGACAATACTCCAACGGATAGTACATACCGCTTATTGAAATTCATAAGCCGGCAACCGATTCAAATTTCTAGATTCGTCGCTCGAATGTTAGCTGGGCTGGTCAATTTTCTAAAAATGTCAAAAACCTCAAATACGATTCGTCTTAATCTTCAGATTGCTTTGCCAGAATTAAGCGCTGAACAACATGAGAAGATTATTCCAAAGGCAATTCATAACGAGCTAACCTCATATTTCGAATTTTTTAGTATCTGGGGTGCAGATAATACTAAAAATATTGCACGGATCCATTCAATTAGCGGTGAACAGCTACTTCATGAGGCACTCAAGGCACCTGAAGGCCTGGTACTGATTGTCCCGCATTTTGGCACATGGGAAATTATGAATGCCTATTTGGCCCAATTCACCCAAATGACCATTCTGTATAAACCGGTCAAAAATGAATCTGCCGATCAATTTGTACGGGCAGCCCGCAGTCGTGAACAGGCCCATTTGGTTCCGACCGATGAATCCGGGGTAAGACAAATTTTTAAGGCCTTAAAACAAGGCGGTACCACCGTAATTTTGCCAGACCATACCCCGAATATGGGTGGAGAAATGATTCCTTATTTCGGGATTCCGCTGGCCAGCAGTAATTTAAGCGCCAAACTGATTCAGAAAACCAAGGCCAAAACTTTATTTTTATATGCACTGCGGAATGACAATCAGGGTTTTGATATGCACATTGAGGCAATCGATGAGCGTATTTATCAAGGCAATGCCAATCAGGGTACCGGTGTCATTTTAGCAGCCATCGAAAATTTAATCCGTCGTTATCCAGAGCATTATCACTGGAGTTATAAGCGCTTTAAAGCCAACCCTGAACTAGATCGGGTTTATCATTTAAATACAGAAGAAGCGCTAAAACGGGTTGCCGAAGTTCGCGCGAAAGCAATTCAGCCCGAGATCGCTTAAGGCTTTAACCATTGCCGTGAATCACGTTCAAATTCAATCGCCATGATGTTTTTGTGTTTGGAAAATCGAATACTGCCCTGTTTTAGCGTGGTAAGTAACGGAATGTTTAATTCTTTTAATCGTGATTCAACCACGACGCTTGGATGTCCATACCGATTGTTAAAGCCTGCTGATGCCACGGCCAGTTTGGGATTTAACTGCTTTAGAAAATGATAGGCAGAACTATGTCGACTGCCATGATGTCCCAACACCAACACATCGACTTTTAAGTCTGGATAATCCTGTAAAATCTGATATTCGGTTGGCCAGCCAGCATCTCCCATCAATAAAAAATTTTGATAAGGCTGCGCATTTTTGACCTGCAAATAAACCACACAGGACATTTCATTTTTTTCATCTTTGGCATTTGCCAGCTGCTCAGCTTTGGGTGATAAGACTGTAAAATCGACTCGATCGCTCCATTGCCACTTTTGACCTTGATGACAATAATCAAACTGGCTGGAACCAGCGACCTCAACCTGTTCATTTGAATATATCTTTTTAATGGGTAAATCATGTTTGACCGACTCATAAGCGCCTTTATGATCCTGATCCAGATGGGTCAAAATCAGTTGATTCAATTCACTGACACCCTTCACCGATAAAAATGGCAAGATGATTTGCTTGCCCACGCTAAATTTAGCTTCATCATAATTTCCACCGGTATCAATCATCAATGTCTGTTCTTGATCACGGACAAAAATGGCTTGACCTTGTCCCACATCCAGTACCGTTAACTCAAATTCATTTTTAGTGGAATCGATCATTATTAAAGGAACAAAGCATAATACCGACCAGGTTTTTGGTAGCACGCCACGCGGTAAAAATAGAATGATTAACCCCAAACATAAACTGAGCAACATCCAGAAGTTCATGGCAACCGGTTGTAGTGCAGGTGAAAAAAGCTGATCTAAAAGCTGCATAAAAATAAGCAAGACTGAAAGGCACCCATCATTGATTTGAAAAATCAGACTTCCCAAAGGCTCAAAAATGAAATAACACAACGCTGCAATCACATCCAAGGGAACAATCACCATACCAATCCAGGGAATGGCAAATAAATTGCTCAAAGGCGTAATCCATGCCACCTGTTTAAAGAAAATCAGCATGAGTGGAAACAGCGCCAAAAATATTTTCCATTGCGATTCGATTAAAATTTTAACTTGAATCTTGATTGCTTGAGTCCTGGTCTTGATTTCTTCAGCATGGCTTTGCTGCACAGTTTGATATATGCGTAACAGCACAAAGCACGCGCCATAAGACAGCCAGAATGCAGCTGATAAAATACTAAACGGATCGAATATCAGTAAAATAGACGCACTTAACAGCAAAATATTTAAGGCTTGAACCTTTTGTTTTAACAGTACCAATGCACTGATCAACAGGCATGTAAGCAAAGTTCTAAGCGCGGGAATTTCAAAGCCCACAAAAGCACAATACAACATTACACAAATACAAAAAGGCACAATCAGCAGATACTGTTTTGGCCACTTTAAATACGCTTGCGGACAATAGCGGCAAATCAGTTGATGTAAGCTCCAGCATAGCAATAATGCAAAAATCAGCACATGCGGTCCTGATATTGCCAGCAAATGGCTCATGCCAAAGCGTTGAAAGAACTGTTCTGTTTCAGGTTTGAGTAAGCTTTTATCCCCCGTTAATAAAGCCAAAAGTAAGCCTTTATGCTTGACGGGCTGCTGATCAATAAAATTGCGTAGCGCTAAGCGTTGCTGTTCCATCCACAGCTGGATCCGATTAGAAAATGAATGCTGCTGTCTGACATACCGGCCATAACCCAAAGCAGAAATGTCCTGTTCAGGCAGTTTGTGTAACGATGTTACTTTAAAACCCGACATGATATTTTGCTGGAGATACCATTGCTCTTGATCAAAGACACCTTGCGTTGCATAGCTATGCGCCGGTAGAAGCTTCCCCTGCAAGCGGTAATATTGACCCAGTTCAAGTACAGGCTGATGATGAGCATCTATTTCATGTTTTAAAAATGCCTGCCATTGCACAACTTGAGCATGTCGATTTAGCACCTGTATTTTTTGTTGTATGGATGACTCACCCAATTCATTGAGGTTTTTAACATAGGCAACCACTTCAACGTGCTCAGCCTGCTTTTCCCGAAACTGTAAACGGTCATTCAGTTGATGCTCAGCATAGTTATAGCCAAGGCTAATACCCAGACTGAACCCAATACAGAACTGTAAAAATTTGAACCACAAAGAATGAACGGGTTTTAAAACAGTCAGCTTTAAAAGCCAAGACAGGATGAAAAGAGCAATACAAGGCAGCATTAAGGACTGCAAGATCAGGAAAGTTTTTCCCATACAGGCAATGCCGATGACCCAGCCTAAACACATTAATTGAATCATAATTTTTATAATATTTTTTATTTTGCGCAATATTAAAGCCCACCGCAGTGAGCTTCAATCAATTTTTCAATTTAGCGATCAGTGTCTAAGCATCAATCCAGACCCCATCTTGCATATGCAAAATGGAATCGCCGGCTTGAGCCAATTGTTCATCATGCGTCACAATCAGCATCGCCATATTAAACTCACTGCGTAATTCGCTCAGCAGTTCAAAAATTTTCACTGCAGTTTTGCGGTCCAGATTACCCGTCGGTTCATCCGCCAGCATCAGTTCAGGTTTCGCCACCAAAGCCCGGGCCAAAGCCACACGCTGACGTTCACCACCAGACAGCTCGCCCGGTTTATGGGTCATACGGTGCGACAATCCAACACGATTCAGCAAGTATTCTGCCTGCTCCTTGGATTGCTTATAGGTCGTACCGGCGCGCAGCATCAGCGGCATTGCAACATTTTCCAAGGCAGTAAATTCGGGCAATAGATGATGGAACTGGTACACAAAACCCAAATGCTGATTACGCAAATAACCACGCTCAGCTTCACCCAAAGTATCAAAGCGCTTATCGTTTAAAAAGACTTGTCCTGCTGTCGGGCAATCGAGACCACCCAACACATGCAACAAGGTACTTTTACCCGAACCGCTTGAACCGACAATCGAAATAAACTCGCCTGCTTTGACTTGTAAAGACAAATCTTTAATCACTTCTACAGTGGTTTTTCCATCGGTAAAACTTTTCGAGATATTCTTCGCTTCGAGGACAATATTACTCATAACGCAAGGCCTCTGCAGGTTGAGTTTTTGCAGCACGGAAAGCTGGATAAATCGTGGCAAGGAAACTTAGAAGTAATGATAAACAAACAATCACCACTACATCTTGCCAGCGCAAATAAGACGGCAAGTAATTAATAAAGTAGGCATCAAACAGGTTCAAACCAAATGTGGTATTGAGCCAGCCAATCACACTACTAATACTTGAGGCAAAAATAATCCCGAGAATGGCACCAGAAACCGTACCAATCACCCCAATGATGGTTCCCTGTACCATAAAAATTCGGGTGATAGTTGCAGGTGAAGCACCAAGGGTTCGTAGAATCGCAATGTCAGATTTCTTGTCGGTGACCACCATGACCAGTGATGACACGATATTAAATGCAGCCACCAAAACAATCAGGAATAGCAGCAAGCTGACCATGGCTTTTTCCATCTGAATGGCACTGAACAAATTACCATGGGTAAAGGTCCAGTTCGATGCATAGAAATTGCTTGGCAAGTCTTTGACAATGTCATCCGCCACTTCAGGTGCAAGGAAGATATCATCCAGTTTTAAACGGACACCTTGGGCACCATCAGGCAAGCGCAACAAGGTCGAAGCATCATTCAAGGCAATATAGCCCATCATTGAATCAACTTCTGCACCAATACTAAAGATCCCGACAATTTTAAAACGCTTGAAGCGCGGTACTACACCGGCCGGTGAAGGCGTCGCTTCAGGCAGTACCAAGGTAATATTGTCATTTAAGCCCAAGCCCAGTGAATCAGTCATTTGTTTACCTAAAACAATGCCAAATTCACCTTTTTTCAGGCTATCAATACTACCTTCAACCATGTGGTTTTGAATGATCGAAACTTTCTTTTCGTATGAAGGTTCGATCCCTGTCACCATGATTCCGGCCACTTGTCCTTGCGCTGTAAGCATCCCCTGTAATTGGGTAAATGGTGCTACGCCTTTGACATGCTCATGTTGTTCAACTTTTTTTGCAAGTTCAGGCCAATTTGTTAAAATTTGTGTTGAAGAAACAGTCGCTTGAGGTATCATTCCTAAGACGCGGTTTTTCAGTTCTCGGTCAAAGCCATTCATCACAGATAAGACTGTAATAAGTACGGCTACACCTAATGTGAGACCGATCATAGAAACCAGAGCAATAAAAGAAATAAAGTGGTTACTACGCCGTGCGCGAGTATATCTCAACCCTATGTACAGCGAGATTGGTTTAAACATACCATTTAGTCCGAGGAATAATTATGGAAAATTCACAGCATCAAAGCGGCAACATGGAACGTCGCGTTATGTCGCGTATAGATGCTGCCTTGCGAATTAATTATCAGATTATTTCTGATGATGTCGCTTTTAATGACCCTTATGATCCTAACTTTGTGCTGCCACGCTATTTTCTACTACTCGCAGAATTAGATCAATTTGATCACGCAATAAACTACGAATTAGAACAATTATCTGAAAGAGATCAACAAATTGCTCGAATCTTATCCTTATTCAATCAAAAATTAAACCTTATTACCGGTTCTTTGTACGATGCAATTGTACAATCCATGTTACCTATCCCGGAAAATGTCAATTTCTCAGAAACCGGATTCAGTTTCTTTAATGAGCATCCAATTCAGGAAGGAACCTATGTTCATGTGACCTTAAGCCACCCTGAAAACTTCTTTCATATCGCGGCAACTGCACAAGTGGTGTATAGCCGAGCTGAAGACAATGGTAAATTCCGCACAGGTGCTTATTTCATTACCTTACATCCACAAGACCGGGTGAAATTGAGCGAATGTATTACCGTGAGCAAGACCAAGGATTAAAAATTTAAGGCTTGGATTTAATCTTGTGGGCGAGCTTACGACTCGCCTGAAGGTCACGGTAAAAATAGACAAATAAACCAAACAATAAAATAAATGCACCGACAAAAACCATTGCAGACAATGATTCGTTATTCAGTACCGCGCCAATAAATAAGGCAATCATGGGGGTCATCACCGTGGTTAATGACAAGGTCGTGGCTTGAATATTTTGCACCAGTTTGAAATAGCAGAACATCGCAATTAATGATGCCATTACTACTGCATAAAGCAGTGCGAATAATGACTTGGCATTTGGAATATGAGTAGGTGCATATTGCCAGATAAAAGGCACAATACAGATTGCAGCCACCGTGGAAACAAATATGGAACCGGTTGCCTGTGCCACCGGATCAACATCTGCATTGACCTTCTTCACCCAAAAAATCGATAAGGCATAAGTAAATACACTGAGCAACATGAGGCCTATACCGATCGGGTTGACATGCTGATTTTCACCGCCAAAACAGATAATGGCCAAGCCTGCAACTGCAATGAACATGCCCAGCCACTGTAAGCGGCTTAGGCTCTGTTTAAAGCCAAAGCGTCCAATCAAACCTGCCATAATGGGTGCCAGACCAAACATCAGCGCAATAATGCCTGAGCTTAGATAGCTTGTCGCAATATAAGTAAAAATCTGCGATCCCATTAAACTAAATGACCCGGCCAAATAGCTATGCCATGAATTTTGATCTGTGGGAAATTTGACCTTTAAAATGAGCATTAACGCGATTGCGAGTGGCAAGGCAATAAAGAACCGCAGCACCAATGCCCACATTAAATGCAGGTCAGAGACACTCCACACAATCGCCAATGGCGTGGTGGCCCAAATAAATACCAATAAGGCATAAGTTGAAACAATATTGGCTTTAGAAGGCATACGGGGCTCGGCTTAAGGTGCAGTTTTGCGTTTCTGTTTCTGGATGGTTTGATCGAGTGAACTGGAAAATTCACGTTTATCACGTTCAGAAATTGGCGGTGGCCCACCAGTGTTGACCCCTGCTCCGCGTAATGAGTCCATAAAATCACGTAAATGCAGACGGGCTTTGACATTCGCCGTGGTATACACCTCACCGCGCGGATGAATCGCAATCCCACCCTTTTCAATCACCAAAGCCGCAAGCGGAATATCTTGCGTCATCACGATATCATGCTCTTTCATGCGATCTATAATTTCTTTATCAGCCGCATCCGCCCCACTCATGACCTGAATGGAATTGATTCGAACTGAAGGCGTGATGCCTACATTTTGATTGGCGACAAAAGTGACTTCTAACTGATAACGGTCTGAAGCACGAATAATGACTTCACGTAGAATTTTAGGCAATGCATCGGCATCGACCCAAAGTTTAAATGGCAGCACACAGCATCCATAGCAAGAAAATATTAACACCTAGTTTAGCAAATTCATGTGACAAGAGGATGGATAAATCCATTGAGTCAATTTCCTGCTTTGAATTTGAATGAGATGACCCTGGTTCTTATACACAAATGAATCATTCATGTTTCGCTTAAACTGGCTATTTAGCCCATTTCTCATACTTTGATGGTTAAATTTAGCCCGATGACTTGAAATTTTGAAATAACCCTCGATTTAATAGATAAATACAACCCAACATCAATTGTGAATATGAAAAATCAAAATAGTCCAGAAATTATCACCATTGAAGATCAGAACTTTGGCAGCCATGTTGAACACTGGAACTTACTCACAGACAATCCAACGACAGACGTGCCAAAGTGGCTTGGTTTAGCGCTGAATTCACCGGTTATGCCCATGGGTCTATGTCCTCAAGAATGTGACATGGATGAAAGCACATGGCTAATTCAAGGACCCAAGAAAGCAGCGGTGCAAATCAATCAAGTGATTGCGGTTGAAAACAACAAGCCACAAGCTGTGAAAACCGCATTTCCAAGTTTCGAAGGCCCCTATAAAGTCGCGGCTAAAGTTGAGCGAATTATTAGCTGTAAATCAAATACCCAGGCTGTTTTACGCTTGAACCTCGGTGCAAATACCATTGTTTATGCCTTTGATGCCCTGTATAGCGTTAATCACGGGCACTATGAAAAAGGTCAAACCTATCTTGCCCAGTTAAATGCATGGGCTTATGAACTGGAAGCGGTTTCAGACCATGAGCAACTGGTGGTTGATGATCCTGCCTCAATCAAACATCACCGGGCTTTAAACGATATCTTGGCGGCCAATGACGGCGTTGCCCCTGCCAATTTACAAGAGCAAATTGATGCCTGGGAGCCGAAGTCGGAAGATGACAAAGAACCTGTCACTGTCGATTTCTCAAAAATGGTGGCCTATCTGTACGGCGAAAATATGGGCCAAGAAGATGAAGCCTGGTTCCAGGGCAATATTGTCGGTAAAACGTCCATGTCGTTTATGGATCAAGACTACACGCTTTATGACGTTGCCTTAATTCATGATGAAAATCAGGAAGCGACGCTGATCCGCATTGCGACCAAGAATGAAGCCAATCAAGACTTTCAGATTGGGCAATTTATTCGAGGCAATCTGTGGATTCAAGTCAATATTCATTCTAAACAACAGTAAGCTATAAACAGCAGCTGAATATGAGGATCATCAATTCTCCAATTGAGCTGCTGTTTTATTTCCATTTTTTATTATCTCGTTTCAACTTGCATTTTAAATTTATCCACAGCTCAACATTATATTTAACGTTTTTAAATTCAAAATAAAATGCACTTATCCACAATTTAAATTCAAAACTTTATATTTTTAAAATATATTCGTGATTATATTGAAGTGGTTACTTTTTAATCGTTTTATGCAGTTCAAGCCTTGATGGATAAGAAGCCTAGAATAAATGCGATATTTATTTCAATAAAATAAATATTTTAATTACATATTTTTATTTAGTACTTTATTTAATCAATTTTTTATGATAAAAATGCGAATTAGAAATAGGAATTAACGATAAATAAATCGGAATCGAGCTTTCCATGAAAATCGTGCAAGAAGAAAATATACAGCAAGTTGAACATCAACTTGGAAAACGCTTCCAGTTAGATAACATTTCATGCTTATTTTTTGTATTAGGTATGTTTATGTCTGCCTATATTTTGCATCAGTTTATTCTTTAATCTTATTTTAATAGCTTATTTTCAACAGACCGGTTTAAACAAAACTAATTTAACTCATAAAAATTTTACTCAATAAAAAGCCCATCATGTGATGGGCTTTTTTAGCTTTAAGGCTTAACCGTTGCGTTTGGCAAAGTCATCCATAAAGTTAACTAAAGCTTGTACGCCCTCTAAAGGCACGGCGTTATAAATACTTGCACGCATACCACCCACTGAACGGTGACCTGCCAAATTAACAAGATGATTTTGCTCAGCTTCTTTCAGGAATAATTTATCTAGATCTGCATTTGCCAAAGTAAACGGCACGTTCATGATTGAACGGTTTTGTTCCGCAATTGGATTTGCGTAGAAATCACTCGCATCGATATAACCATAAAGCAATTTGGCTTTTTCAAGGTTTACTTTGTGAATGGCTTCAACACCACCATTTTCAAGTAACCATTCAAATACCAAGCCAGACAGGTACCAAGCATAAGTTGATGGTGTATTCACCATTGAATCATTCTTCGCTTGCGCAGAATATTTCAAAATACTTGGAATTTCAGGTTTCGCCTGATCAAGCAAATCTTCACGGATAATCACTAAAGTCAGGCCGGCAGGACCAATATTCTTTTGCGCGCCTGCATAGATTAGACCAAACTTAGACACATCAATCGGTGCTGAAAGGATGCTTGAAGATAAATCAGAAACCAATGGCGCATTCACGTCCGGAATGCCTGCAAACTGAATACCGCCGATGGTTTCGTTATCTGCATAATGCACATAAGCCGCATCATTGGATAAGTTCCATTGGCTTTGATCAGTAATAGCTAATTTACCGTTAATGCTGGTGCCCGCTTCCACAACATTAATGTCGCCATAGCGTTGTGCTTCTTTAAGCGCTTTTTCAGACCAGATTCCGGTATGAATATAATCTGCTTTATTATTTTTGCCTAAAAGGTTTAAAGGAATTGCAGAGAATTGAAGTGAAGCACCACCCTGCAAGAACAACACTTTGTAGTTCTCTGGGATGTTCATCAATTTGCGTAAATCTGCTTCTGCTTTTTCTGCCACAGCAACATAGTCACTACTACGGTGACTCATTTCCATGATCGAAAGACCTTTGCCATGCCAATCGAGCATTTCAGCTTGGGCTTTTTCTAAAACGGCAGTCGGTAATGCAGCAGGGCCAGCACAGAAATTGTACGCGCGCATGATTTTTCCTTTCAAAGTGAAACACAATAAAATAACGGCATTTAACCACAGATAGCCTGTGCTTGCAGTAAATTATCCTGAAAATATTTCAATGCTGTCGGACGTTTAAAGTCAAAACTTCAATAAAGGTCTATCGTTATTTTCCATTTGATGAGGTCATTAAACCGGTTTATCCACGATTAAATAACTGACTGTACGAGCAATTAAATGAAAAATCGTACTAAAAATCACAATAATGGTATGAATAAAAACACCCCAAAATAGATAAAGAGTAACTCGTTCCTGCGTAGCCAAGACAAATCCATTTGGGCTTCATACTCATTTTTTGTGGTTTTAAATTGGCAATTGCAAAGTGACTCTGCGTATCCATCCAATTTCAGATTTCCGCATTCTCTAAATTAGAATTGGCTCAACCACGTCACTATGCCGAACTTTATTCGTATTCGCTCACCGTATTTTCATCGCATGATTGAGTGAGGCCATTCTCGTTTTAATTTTAAATAGCCCTTAATATACAATTGCATATTAAACAATACAGTTACTAACTATAAAGACATCTTATTTTCAAGCGATGTATAATTTGTTACAACGATGTTGAGAGCCAAATCTATGTTACTGAATTTGACATGGGCACAAGAAAATATAGACCAGACCATCAGAACGATAATCAAGATTGCCCTAATGTCTAGCGCTGCCTTTTATGCAACAACAACATTGGCTCAAAGCATCAGTTATGCACAAGCAGAACAATCGGTTTTAAAGGATTCTTACAGTACCCAGGCCAATCAGGCCTTACAGCAAGCGGCAAAACTAGAAGCAGAAGCAGCAAAAGGTTTAGGTCTGCCCCGTGTGGACTTAAATGTCCGCGCTTATGCCTTTCATAATGAGGTGGATATTCCGCTCGATTCTTTTAAAAATAATCTGGAACAAACCCTTGCTCAAGGCATCAATGATCGTGTGAATCAACAAAACCTGCCTTCTGGAATAGCTGATCCTTTAAAGGAAGGACTGAATCAGACCATTCATAGTGGTGTCGGTTTATTTCCAGATTCAGCCAATGTGATTCTGGAAGATCAAGTGATTCGTCCTACAGTTTCAGTATTGATGCCGCTTTATACTGGTGGACTGACGTCAAGTGCCAAAGAAGTTGCGATTATTAAAGCGCAGCGCAGTCAGCTCAACACCCAGCAACAAAAAGATATCCAGCGCTTTGAACTGATTCAGGCTTATTTCAATGCCCAACTGCAAAAACAATTACTCGATTCAAGCCGTTCCAATTTTAACGCCATGCAAAGCCACTATAACAATGCGCTAAAACTGGAACAACAGGGTTTTATTAGCAAAGGTCAGCGGATGCAGTTTGAAGTGGCTAAAAATAATGCGCAGCGAACTTATCAAAATGCGGAAGCCAGTCGTAGATCGAGTCTTTTTCAACTGAATAATCTTTTACAAAGCAGTCAAATTACTGACTTAAGTACCCCGTTATTTGTAAATTCCGCGCAAAGCCAGTCTTTAAATAGCTTGCTGAAAACCTATCAGGATCAATCTTCCCTGATTCGTAAAATGCAAATGGATACCCAACTGGCCACTGCCAATGTCAAAGCGCAAAGTGCTGCGAAAAAGCCTAATCTTTTTGCTTTTGGGGAATACAGTCTGGATGAAAAACAAAACTGGATTGTTGGTGTCGTGGCACGCTATAACCTGTTTTCAGGGATCGATAAAAACAAGAATATTCAAGCGGCAGAATTACAACGCTATGCTTCGGAACTGATGACCGAGCGCAGCAAACAGGAAATTGAAAATATTATTTATAAGTCATACAGCGAAGTGACCACTGCACAGCAAAGTCATCAACTATTACAGCAAAATATGAAAGCTGCTCAAGAAAACCTGCGTATTGAGACTTTATCTTTTAAGGAAGATATGGGCACAGCCAGCCAAGTGATTGATGCGCAAAACACCCTAAGCGGTTTAAAAAGTGAAATGGCTTTAAATGCTTATAAATATGTGATGTCTCTGGCGACTTTATTGCAAAGTCATGGCTCGATCAGTGAATTTCAAAGCTATGTCAATCAAGCTCAAACTTACTATATCCGTTAATTTTTGATGGGGAAAAACATGACTCAAGATCAAAACAAGCCTGATCAAGATGTAGAGCAGACCTCATCAGAAGGCAGCGCTACAGATACATCAGCCCAAAGCAGCAAAGTAGATGCTCATGCGACCGCTGAACAGCAAAGCACTACCAATAACGATACCGAATTTTTCAGTTATTCAGAACACGTTCAGACGGCTGAAACTGCCGAGTCAAATCCCCAAAATTCAGCTGTTATTAAAGTAGTCGGCATCATCGTTTTAATTTTGCTATTGGGTTTAATTGCTTTTGGCCTATGGAAAAGCTATCAACCGCAACAAGTTGAACTACAAGGTCGGGTTGAAGCTGAAACCATTCATATCAGTACCAAAGTACCGAGCCGTATTGAAGAAGTCTATGTCCATGATGGTGACAAAGTTGCAAAAGGCCAAGAGTTAGTACGATTATTCAGTCCTGAAATCGATGCTAAAAAACAGCAGGCTTTGGCTTCTTTACAATCTGCTTTAGCACTGCAATCCACTGCTGATCGCGGTTCGCAACAGGAAAATATCGAGAGTCTGTATGCCAACTGGCAAAGCTTTAAAGCCCAGGAGGCTTTAGCGAAAACCACCTATCAACGTGGTGCCAACCTGTTTAAAGAAGGTGTGATTTCCAGACAACGGCGGGATGAAATGCAAGCCGCAGCAGTTTCAGCCAGTCAAATGACCGAATCTGCCTATCAGCAATATAAACGCGCCCAGCGTGGCAGCACACCAGAACAGAAATCTTCCGCCAATGCTCAGGTGGATATTGCCAAAGCAGCCGTTAACGAGGCAAATGCCTTGGAAGCTGAAACCAGATTGCTTTCCCCGATTGATGGAACCGTGTCTAAAACCTACGGTAAAGCCTCTGAACTGGTCGCGATGGGTGTACCTGTCGTGAGCATTATTCAGGATGATGATTTATGGGTCAGCATCAATGTCCGTGAAGACATCTATGCGCAAATTTATAAAACTAAGACCATCGAAGGTTTTATTCCAGCCTTAAATCAAACCGCCACTTTTAAAATTAAAAACATTGATGCTGAAGGTGAATTTGCCACCATTAAAACCACGCGCCAAACTGGTGGTTATGACATTCGCAGCTTTAAAATCCATTTGGCTCCGCTACAACCGATCGCAGATTTAAAAGTGGGCATGAGTGTGCTATTTAAAATCGCAGAGCCGAAATAATGTGGTCTGGCATGCTGCGGGAACTGCGCTATTTACTGACTCATAAATGGGACTTGTGCCTGGTCACACTCGCGCCTTTATGTATGATCGTGTTATTCAGCAGCATGTTTTATCAGGGCAAACCTGAACATTTACCCATTGCAATCATTGACCAAGACCAAAGTGAACTGAGCCGAAATATTGAAAAATATGTCAGCCACAATGCCATGCTAGACATCGTGGCTGTTTCACAAAGCCCGGATGACGTCGAAAAGCTGCTTAATCAAACCAGAATCTGGGGCTATATTTCTATTCCTGCCGGTGCGGAACAGCGACTGGTTCAAGCCAAAGATGCCGAAATTAGTATTGCCTTTAATCAAAGCTATTTTAGCGTCGGGAATTCTATTTCCTCTGCGATGCTGCTCAGTACCGTAGAGGCTATGGCGGATTTTACTGGGCAAAATTACCTGCAAAATAAAATTCCTTATGTCGATGCTCCCACTCCAAATGTCAAAATATCGCCTTTATATAATCCGGGTTTAAGTTACGAGTTCTACCTGGAACCGTTTATGATTCCTGCGATCTTGCATTTACTGCTCTGCTGTTGTGTGGCTTTTGCAGTTGGACAAGAACTGAAATTTAACACCACGGAAAAATGGCTCAATCAACGTACTATTTTCAGCGCATTACTCGCCAAAAATTTAACTTATGTGCTGATCTTTACGGCCTGGACTTGGGCGTGGATGTTCTGGCTGATTGAAATCCGTGGCTGGTTCGTCGCAGGTCAGTTATGGATCATTCTACTTGGTCAGTTTTTATTTTATAGCGCTTATGCTTTTATGAGTAGCACGGTGGTTCTAGCGACCCGAAACTTAGCCAAATCTTTCGGCCTGATTGCCGTGTATGGTGGTTCCTCTTTAAGTTTTGCAGGCGTGACTTTACCCTTAAATAATGCTCCGCTATTTACCCAATTTTGGGCCAATATTATTCCGTATACTCCCTATGCGAAATTGCAAACTGAACAATGGGTCATTGGCAGCCCAGTCTCCATTTCCCTATTACCGCTTGCTGTCTTAGCTATTTATTGTCTGCTCTATTTTGGCACTGCCTATTTCTTCCTGAATCAATATTTAAAGGGAGTTAAAGCATGAAAAATAGCCTTAAAGACTTCCTGCATTTTTATTTCAAAACCTTTAAAGATATTGTCACAAATAGCTCCATCCTAACCACTTTGGTAATTTCGGTATTTGTATATAGCTTCTTCTACCCGACTGCTTATCAAGCCGAACATGCAGAATCTTTACCGATTGTGATTGTAGATGAGGAACAGAGCCTGATCACCTCGACCATTATTGGTGAAGTCTCGAAAAGCCCGAACGTGAAAATCACGGCGGTTACCGGTAATTTTGCTGAAGCGGAAATGATGGTCAAAACCCAGCAAGCCGATGGTATTTTGTTATTGCCTGAAAATTTATCCAGCAGTATCCGCCGGGGTGAAGTCGGTGGCGTAGGCTTATATTTAAGTGCCGCCTATTTTTTAAAGACCAAACAGATTGGTTTGGGTTTAGCCACGTCGGTTGAGCATGCCATTGCGGAACAAGCGCAGAAATTTGGCGATATTTCGCATTTTTCCCCTGCACTTTCCATTCATCAAATTCCATTATTCAATACCATGTCCGGTTATGGCAGTTATATTTTTCCCGCCATTGCCCCTTTAATTATTCATCAAACTATCGTTTTGGGTTTAAGCATGCTGATTGCAGGCTATCGGCTGCAAAACTGGCGACCCGGCAAAACTGAATTTTTTGCGATCTTTAGTGCCATTTTAACCATTGGCTGTTTGGGCTGTTTCTATTTATTTGGCTTTACTTTCTGGCTTTATGATTATCCGCACGGTGGAAATTTCTGGGGTATGCTGATTGGCGTACCGATTTTTATCAGTTGCGTGATTGGCCTGACCCTGGTGATTGCTTCATTTTTCGATATGCCTGAACGTGCAGGACATGTGATTGTCTTTACATCCATTCCGCTATTTTTACTGTCAGGCACAGCTTGGCCACATGCTGCTATGCCCGAATGGATGCAATGGCTGGGAAATGTTTTGCCTTCGACTCAAGGCATCCAAATGTTTATTCAGCTCAATCAAATGGGGGTGCCTTTGAATATCGTGATTCCAAAAATGATTTATCTGGCAACGCTAGGTGCTGCGTTACTGGTTTGGGGATATTTCCGATTAACCAAGCATGATCAAAAATAAGAGTTTTATATCCTGCCTCACAAGTTTATTAAATAAACCTTCACAATCTGATTAAGTTTCCAAATAAAACTGAATTTTTTTTATCCTATCGCATCAATTGTGAAGAAAAAAGTTAGATTGAATATCTTAATGGATGCAAAATAGCTTTTGTCCATATTCATGAATATTTTTTATATTATTCATTCCCATGCTCCCATTAACATGTCTTTATGATGTCGACAGCGTTATTACAGCATTTTTTCACTAAATATCTGATTTTAAGGGCTTAGCATGAAGAAGATTAAGATTAGTCTTGCTTGGCAAATCGTAATTGCGCTCATTTTAGGTGTGCTTGTAGGCTCTTTTCTACATTATTCTCCCGAATATCGTGAAACTCTGATTAATAATTTGCTCAGCCCTTTGGGTTCAATCTTTATTAATTTGATTAAGATGATTGTGATTCCACTTGTGGTTTCAATGCTGATTTTAGGTATTGCAAATGCAAGTCAGGGTCAAAATGTCGGTAAGCTCGGTTTTAAAACCATTGTCTATTTTGAAATTATTACCACAATTGCGATTATTGTGGGTTTAGTTGCGGCAAATGTATTTCAGCCGGGTGTCGGTATTGATATGTCGAGTTTAACCCAAACCGACATCTCTCAATATCAGCAAACCACACAGGAAGTCAGTAGCCATTCACATGGTCTGGTGAATACTGTGCTCTCTTTAATTCCTTCTAATATTTTCGGTTCACTGACGGATGGGCATATGTTGCCTATTATCTTCTTCTCGGTGATCTTCGGTATTGGTTTAGGGTCTTTAGCGAAAGAAACCAAGAAACCGCTCATTGACGTGTTGCATGCAATTTCTGAAACCATGTTCAAAGTAACGCACATGATCATGCTGTTTGCACCGTTCGGCGTATTTGGCCTGATTGCGGCAACCGTTGCGAACTTTGGATTTAGTTCTCTGCTTCCATTATTGAAGTTGGCTCTTCTGGTTTATGGCGCTATTTTCTTCTTCATCTTTGTCATTTTAGGTTTAGTTGCTAAATTCTGTGGTTTCAGCATTTGGGAAATTATTAAAATTCTAAAAGATGAACTGATTCTTTCCTATTCAACTGCAAGTTCCGAAACCGTATTACCTCGAATTATGCAAAAAATGGAAGCGTATGGCGCACCTAAGTCAATTACCAGTTTCGTCATTCCCATTGGCTATTCGTTTAACCTCGATGGTTCGACCTTATATCAAAGTATTGCAGCGATCTTTATTGCGCAACTTTACGGTATCGACTTGAGCATGACTCAGCAAATCATTCTGGTTTTAACCTTGATAATTACCTCTAAAGGGATTGCTGGTGTTCCAGGCGTGTCTTTCGTGGTGCTGTTGGCGACATTGGGCAGTGTGGGCATTCCGCTTGAAGGCTTGGCATTTATTGCCGGTATTGACCGTATTTTAGATATGGCGCGTACTGTGTTGAATGTGATTGGTAACTCGCTGGCTGTTCTTGTGATCAGTAAATGGGAAGGTCAGTTCGATGCTGAAAAGCAAAAAGATTATCAAGTTGAAATGAAACAAGCTGCATAATTTATAAAATCAAAAAAGGAAGTTTCGGCTTCCTTTTTTATGGTTTAAATTTTCTAAAATATTACTTCAATATAAAAATAAGCTTTTTTTGGGATAATTTCATCTCTGATTTTAATGATTGAAAAATAAACTAAAAAAGTGAATACTGATCAAATCATAATCAACAATAATTCATAAAAGGATATATATGGAAAATTTTATAAATAAACTTCAAAGCCATATAGACCATGTTAAACGTGTTGGGGAACACTGCTCTACTGAGGAAACAACAAAACAGGCATTAATTTTACCGCTCTTAGACATTCTGGGTTTTAGCCCTTATGACCCCACCAAAGTATTGGCAGAGTTTGCTGCTGATTTTCCAGGCGTTAAAGCCACAGAAAGAGTTGATTATGCTTTATATTGTAATGGACAGCCTGTTATGTTCATTGAAGCAAAACCCTATGTAGCAAATCTAACCAACCATGCTCCGCAATTATCTCGTTATTTCAACAGTAGTCTTGGCGTTACCATCGGAGCAATTACCAATGGTAAAGAATGGCGTTTCTTTACTGATTTAATCAACACCAATGTCATGGATGAAAAACCATTTCTTACTGTTGATTTCACCAAACATAAAGCTGAAGAATTAGTACAATTAGCTGAATTCAGACATGATAATTTTCATGTTGAAAAATTACGTTATTTTGCTGAAGAAAACCAATACATCCAGCAATTCAAAACAGTGATTAAAAGAAGCATAAATGAAGTCGATATCGATTTTGTTCGTTATGTTGCTCAACAAGCTGAAATTCAACGCCAATTAAACACCAAATTTCTAGAAACGATTCAACCCTTTGTAAAACAAGCTGTAGAGCAAGCGATTAGTGATACGGTTGTAAAGGGGTTATCATCCCCAACGATTATTACAGCTCAAACCATTGAACCAAAGCCAGAGCAAAATGCTGAACAAACCATTGATAACGGATTTAAAGATATTGTTAATTCTGACAACGACAAAATTATTACCACAAAAGATGAGCAAGAACTATTTCGTATAGTGAGTGAACTTTTCCCCGAATCAGATTTATCAACTAGAGATACGGAAAGCTACTACTCTGTCTTATACCAAAACAAAAGCAATCGCTGGTTATTTAGATACGATGTAAATCGAAAACGACCTACGGTTCAATTCAATATAAATATTGATGATCAGCGAAAACTGGAATTGTTACGTGCAGGATTAGAAGTACTGACCAATGGACAAGTTTATTTAGATAAACCGGAACACATCTATCGTGCAGTCGGAATTCTTAAAGATTGCTTAGACTATTGTTGTGATGATGAAAATTTCAAACGGGCATCGAATGTATAATCAATCAATAACAAAATGATCTTCTCAATTTGATGATCTACAATAAAAAAGGACGCTTACGCGTCCTTTTTTATTACTGCCAAAACTTATTCTTCGTCAGAATCTCTTAAATCTGATTCAGTTTCAGCTTCATCAGCAATCGTTTCATCATCAACCAAAGTTTCAGAATCAATCAAGGCTTCAGCGGCAGTTACTTCTTCGCCTTCAACTGCTTCAATAAACTCGTCTTCTTCAACTGCTTCAACAGAAACAACACCCACCAAGACTTCTTCATTACCCAAACGGATGAGACGAACACCTTGCGCATTACGACCTGTGGTTGCAACTTCTGAGGCACGGGTACGAACCAGCGTACCACCATCAGAAATCAACATCAGTTCTTTGCTTTCATCAATCGATACCGCACCGACCAATTCACCGTTACGTTCAGATGTTTTAATTGCAATCACACCTTTACCGCCACGCTTCTTGGTTGGGAAGTCGCCCACCGGGGTACGTTTACCATAACCGTTGGCACATGCACACAGTACTTCGCCAGTTTCTGGTACAACCACCAGTGACACGATACGGCTAATTAATGCCGAATCTGAAGTATCTTCATCATCTGAATCTACATCAGTTTCCGCATCTTCAAGCTGCGCTGCTGCACCAATGGTCACGCGCATACCGCGTACACCTTTGGCAGAACGGCCCATTGAACGAACGTCAGTTTCTGCGAAGCGAATTGCCTTACCTTCGTTAGAGAACAACATGATTTGCTGTTCGCCATCGGTAATTGCAACACCAATCAAGGTATCATCGCCATTCAGCTCAATCGCACGTAAACCATTTGAACGAACATTACTAAACTGTTCAAGCTCTACACGTTTAATCGTACCGTACTCGGTCGCCATAAACACATAGAAGTTTTTACGAACTGCTTCAGCTTGCTGCGCAAAGTCGGCAATAATTTCATCATCTAAATCAGTCGTAGAAAGCTCAAGACCCAATTGTTTTAATTGAATACGCAATGCATCTGACAAGTCGTCTGCACCATCTTCAAGCTCGGCTAAAGCTGCTTCAAGTTCAACGAAATGCGAATTAATGACTTCATTTTCTTGCAGTTTCGCCGCATTGGCTTTTACAAATGCCTGGAAATCGACCAGACGGTCTTTAAATTTCTTCGGTGCATCAATGACAGGCAGAATCGCTGTAATCGTTTCATTGGCATCCAGTGGCAACAAGTTCACCATCGGGCGACCTTTTGCACCACGTGACGCTTGTGGCACTTCATATACTTTCAGACGATACACTTTACCGACATTGGTAAAGCAGAGAACTGTCGCATGGTTCGATGTCACAATCAAATGCTGAATGTAATCATCAGTTTTCATTGAAGTTGCAGACTTACCACGACCACCACGACGCTGAGCGGCATAGTCAGACAATGGTTGAGTTTTCGCATAACCTGTTTTAGAAACAGTCAGTACCATTTGCTCTTCAGGAATTAAATCCTCACGAGAGAAATCAATACGTGATTCAACAATGGCTGTTTTACGACCATCACCATATTGCTGAATGATAAGCGCCAACTCTTCACGAATCACGTTCATCAACAAATTAAAGTCATTCAAAATGGCAGTGTATTCTGCAATTTGAGCTAAAATATCTGAATATTCAGCATGTAACTTGTCTTGTTCAAGACCGGTTAAACGGTGTAAACGTAATTCTAAAATTGCACCGACTTGGGTTGGTGAAAGACGGTAAATACCACCATCAAAACCATACGGTTTAGACAGGTCTTCGCCTTCAATAATTTCAGGACGTACAGAAACCGAACCTGCTTTTTCAAGCAAGGCAACCACGCCACCTGCATTCCATTCACCCGCTTGTAAACGCTCACGCGCTTCGCCTGGATTTGCAGAAGTCTTGATGGTTTCAATGATGCTATCAATATTTGCCAGAGCAACCGTCAAACCTTCCAAGATATGACCACGTTCACGCGCTTTGCGTAACTCGTACATGGTACGACGTGTCACAACTTCCTGACGGTGACGGATAAATGCCGCAATGATGTCTTTCAGATTCATCAATTTTGGCTGACCGTCATCCAGGCAGACCATGTTGATACTGAAAGAGTTTTCAAGCTGGGTATTCTGGAACAGGTTATTCACAATCACTTCAGCGTTTTCGCCACGCTTCAAGTCAATTGCAATACGCATCCCGTCTTTATCAGACTCGTCACGCAGTTCCGAGATCCCTTCAAGTTTTTTCTCTTTAACCAGTTCAGCAATACGTTCAATGGTTTTTGCTTTATTGACCTGGTAAGGAATTTCAGTAAATACGATGGTGGTACGACCGTTCTTCGGATCTTCTTCGAAGTGATATTTACCACGAATATGCAAACGGCCTTTACCGGTACGGTACGCATCCACAATACCCGATTTACCGTAAATAATACCGCCTGTAGGGAAATCTGGACCAGAAATATGCTCCATCAAACCTTCGATGCTGATATTTGGATCATTGGCATAGGCAAGGCAGGCATTCACAACTTCAGTCATGTTGTGCGGCGCCATATTGGTCGCCATACCCACTGCAATACCGGTTACACCGTTAACCAGCAAGTTTGGTACGCGGGTTGGCATGACCTGAGGAATACGCTCAGAGCCATCGTAGTTGTCTTCCCATTCGACTGTATCTTTTTCCAGGTCAGCCAAAAGTTCATGCGTGAGCTTACGCATACGTACTTCGGTATAACGCATTGCCGCAGCGCTATCGCCATCCACAGAACCAAAGTTACCCTGACCATCGACCAATTGATAACGCAAGCTAAATTCTTGTGCCATACGAACAATGGTTTCGTAAACAGCTGAGTCACCATGCGGGTGATATTTACCGATTACGTCACCCACCACACGGGCAGACTTTTTATAAGCTTTGTTGTAGTCATTGCCTAACTCGTGCATAGCGAAAAGCACACGACGATGAACAGGTTTTAAGCCATCTCGCACGTCTGGTAATGCACGAGAAACAATAACACTCATGGCATAGTCGAGATATGAGCTTTTGAGTTCATCCTCAATGGCAATCGGTCGGATTTCCGATAGGCTCATGCATACTCCTTATTACTAACAGTATTTGGAACTGCTCGTTTTATATAATCAATCTAGCAAAAAATTAACCCAAAATAAGCTGAGTTAAAGTCTAAATACAGCCGTAAATTATAGCATAAATTCTGTTGTTTTTGTCTCTTATCCTGCATCTTAATCTTGTTAATTTTCTTCAATTTATCGTTTATTTTTTAATCTGTTTTAATTGTCGGCATTTTATGTGAATTAGTTCATTTTTTCACAGGTTTTAATTCACATCTACACAGCCAATTCTTTATTGTCCCGCTACATTGGTCGGCTATTTTGCTCATTCCTCTACACAGAAAATCACTAATGAGTCATCCATTAATACCTCCACTCAAGACCTATTGAAATGGTGCAATTTGGCTCGCTATGGTATGCCATAAACCTGACTTGAAATCCAAATCAGTCATACTGTTATTTCGATGCGATTACTTTAAGCTTGGGTGTGTTAAGTGGGTTAAGTCAGGCATAATTTATGTGATAAATTTTCAACCATAAAAAAACGCCCCTGGAAACCAAGAGCGTTTTTTGAAAGCTGTAACCAGAATTAGACTTTAGAAACCAATTCAGGAATAACAGTGTTCAAGTCGCCCACTAACCAGTAGTCAGCAACTGCATTGATTGGCGCTTCTTCATCTTTATTGATCGCAACGATCACTTTAGAATCTTTCATACCCGCCAAATGCTGAATCGCACCAGAAATACCAACAGCGATGTACAGGTCAGGCGCAACGATTTTACCTGTTTGACCCACTTGCATGTCGTTAGGAACGAAGCCAGCATCTACCGCAGCACGTGAAGCACCTTGAGCAGCGCCAAGTTTGTCCGCTAATGGATCAAGGATTTTGTGATAGTTTTCACCTGAACCCACACCACGACCACCAGAAACTACAATACGAGCCGCTGTAAGTTCTGGACGTTCAGATTTAACAATCTCTTCAGAAATAAACGTAGAGATGCCAGCATCTTGAACGTCGCCTACTGCTTCAACTGCTGCAGAACCGCCTGTAGTCGCTACAGGATCAAATGCAGTACCACGAACAGTGGCAACAACAACAGATTCAGCAGACTCTACAGTTGCAATTGCGTTACCTGCATAAATTGGACGTTTGAAAGTTTTAGGGCTTTCAACAGCAATGATGTCAGTGATCATGCTTACGTCTAAAAGTGCAGCAGCGCGTGGCAATACGTTTTTACCGTTTGAGGTAGATGCAGCCAGGATATGTGAATAACCTTTGCCTAACTCAGCAACAAGTTTAGCCACGTTTTCAGCCAACTGGTTTGCATAAGCCGCGTTGTCAGCAAGTAAAACTTTGCTTACACCCGCAACTTGAGCCGCTTGGTCAGCAACTGCCTGAGCGCCAGAACCCGCAACCAATACAGTGATATCACCACCGATTTTTTGAGCTGCAGCAACAACGTTTAAAGTTGCACCGTTTAGTGCTTTATTGTCGTGCTCAGCGATAACTAAAATACTCATGATATTATCCTTCTGTATTAGATCACTTTCGCTTCGTTTTTAAGTTTTTCAACAAGCTCGTCAACAGATTTCACTTGTACGCCAGCTTTACGCTCTGCTGGTGGTTCAACCTTCACTGTTTTAAGTTTAGTTGTCGCTGAAACGCCATAGTCTGCAGGTGACTTCACATCAAGCGGTTTTTTACGCGCTTTCATGATGTTTGGAAGAGCAGCATAACGTGGCTCGTTCAAACGTAAGTCAGTGGTGATAATTGCAGGAATGTTCAATTCAACAGTTTGTAAACCGCCATCAACTTCACGAGTCACCTGAACTTTGTCGCCAGTAACATTCACTACAGAAGCAAATGTACCTTGACCTGCGTCAAGTAAAGCACCAAGCATTTGACCAACCTGGTTAGAGTCGTCATCAATTGCCTGTTTACCAAGAAGGATAAGTTCTGGTTTTTCTTGTTCTACAATGCCTTTCAAGATTTTAGCAACTTCAAGTGCACCAATCTCATCAGCAGTTTCTACTAAGATACCGCGGTCTGCACCAAGCGCCATAGCAGAACGGATTTGTTCTTGCGCTTCTTTAGGACCGATAGAAACCACAACGATTTCTGAAACTGTTCCTTTTTCTTTTAAACGAACCGCTTCTTCCACTGCGATTTCACAGAATGGGTTGATCGACATTTTAACGTTAGTAAGGTCTACCCCACTATTGTCCGGTTTAACGCGAACTTTAACGTTGGCATCAACCACACGTTTTACAGCAACAAGAGCCTTCATGTAATCCTCGGCTGTTTTAGCAAAAGTAAATGTTGAGAAAAGTTAGAATAACTCTTCACTTAAAATTTTTAGGTGCCCTATCTTGCAATGCGTATGGCATTTCGGTCAAGTCACAATTATCGAAAGAGCTGTAAAAATGCGTAAAATTACTTGAACTAGGCGTTCATATTTTTTTGAATTGTTTTTATTAAGATGAATTCCCTCAATATTTATTTATTTTTTAAGCATTGATTTTTATTATTTTTTTATTTGATTAACTTCATCAAAAGTTCTGATTTAATGCTTTGTTTTGATTAATTTTTAACTCAAACCATCTATCCTTCTTATATAACCTACAAAGTTATAAATTGTCATTTAAGACAGATAACCGCTATGCCCTCCTTGAATCTGTAGCAAAAATGATCATTTTTTAGATTAAACAGGTAATAAATTACTTTTAATGTGCAAATCCAGTTCTAATTAAAAAGCATGTCATCAGGACATGCTTTATATAGACATATTAATTAATGATTAACCAGGTGGCAGCAAGCATGAGTAAACCACCCGAACTGCCATCAATCCATTTTTGTTTACGTTCATCGATCTGGGTTTTTTGAGTAATTTTAGCAAAAATCACACTCAAACTGGAGTACACCACAAAAATCAATCCGATAAAAATAAATGACAGGATTAGGCCTTGGGTCACAGTATCTCCGCTTTTATTAATAAACTGGGGCAAGATTGCAAAATAAATCAACATGCCTTTTGGGTTCAGCAAAGCTGTAAAAAAGCCTTTTTGAATCGGTTTTGAGGTACTTTTATTTTCAATCGCCAATTTTTTATTGCTAAAAACCGACTTGATTAAACCAAAAGCCAAAAATAACAGATAAGCAATCCCGAGCCAGCGGATGGTTTCAAATAACACCGGGAAAGAAACAATAATGGCTGCAATACCTAAAGCCACCAAAACAGAATGCACCAAATATCCCAGACATACCCCTATCGTTGCCATCATGCCTGCTTTTGCATCCTTACCCATCACTTGCGACAGGATAAATAACATATCTGGTCCAGGCGTAAAAATAAGTGGGATAACCGTTAAGGCGAACAGTGCAAATACAGACATTTCCTTTTTTCCCGTCGTACATGAGAAAGCGGAAATTAGTATCGAATAAATACCACAAAATAGGATTTCAATTTATTCTATAATTATGATTATTTTTCGAATTATATTCTAATTTATGAAATTATCTTCCAAGTCTATTTCAGTAAAGCTTGATCGTACCGATAAAAATATCATTCGGGCATTGCAACATAATGGACGCATGCAAAATAACGATCTGGCCCGCGAAATCGGGCTATCACCTTCTTCTTGCTTGCGTCGGGTAAAATTGCTCGAAGAAGCCGGGGTGATTCAGAATTACACCACTGTGGTGGATCCACAAAAAATTGGCTTACAACTGATTTTGTTTTCGCGAATCTGGCTGGTGGGTCAGGATGCTGAAACCATTGACTGCTTTATTGAAGCGATGAAAGAGCTGCCTCAAGTGATGGAGTGCTATATTATTTTGGGTGAATGTGATGCCATGCTGAAAGTGGTGGTTCCCGACCTGGAAAGTTATCGCAAATTTCAGTCCACACATTTAACCAAGAAAAATGGCATTACCAGTGTTAAAACGGATTTACCCAGTCAAATTATTAAACAGAGTTTCCAGCTTCCACTGGATGATCTTTAGGACAGCATGATGGGCATACAGTTTGAGACCTCGCGTTTAATTTTAAGACCCTGGAAAGAGTCTGATCTCAAGCCGTTTTATGCACTGAATTCCAACCCGGAAGTGATGCGTTATTTTCCTAGTTGCTTAACACGGGAGCAAAGTGATGCGCTGGCGCATAAGTTTCAAAGAGTGATTGAAACTCAAGCTTGGGGCCTTTGGGCAGTCGAATTAAAACAAGGTGGAGATTTTATTGGCTTCACAGGATTAAATGCTCAACCGAGTCAATTTACTTTTTCACCCTGTACCGAAATCGCTTGGCGAATTCAGCAAAAATATTGGGGTAAAGGTTTTGCAACCGAAGCTGCAACTGCTTGTTTAGACTTTGCTTTTGATTCACTTAAGCTAAACCAAGTGGTTGCATTCACTGCAGTACAAAACACAAAATCCCAAGCTGTTATGCAACGTTTAGGCATGCAATTTAAAGATTACTTTAATCACCCGGCTTTAGATCACATGAGTCCCTTGCAAAGGCACGTGCTTTATCAAATAAGTAATGCTCAATTTAGGATGATTAAAACAACCCGTTAAACATGATAATGCTGTAAAAAATCACGGTGAATATGGCTTAAATCAATCAGGTCATATGCCTGAAGATTAAATATTTCCCAGACGTCTAAAAAGTCCTGCTTTAAATCAACATCCGTCATAGCAATCGGCCGCTCTTGCCATTGCAGGTCTGAAATCCAAATATAGCCTTGCTGCGTTTCCGTATTGACCGCCTGTACCTTACCTTCAGCATTGATGCCTTGGACATGAGCATTTTCAGGTAAAGATGGCTCAATAGTGGGTAAACTTATTTCAACAAAATGCTTGACCTGACGCAAACCATAACCTGCAAAAATCTCTTTTTGCTCAGTACTCAATCGATCATATTTTTCCTGAATATCTGAAATCATTGTTTTCCCTATCATCTTTGACTTCCAAAATTTGTATAACATCCAGTGGAACAACAAATAATTTCATTACGCTGCATTATTTATGCCACCCATTTCATATTTATACTTGCTTTTTATACCTGATAAATTGGCTTTTTATTATTCTACAATAGTTTAAAACGCCAGCGATCTTGCCTCATACTAGGCATAGATTTATTTAAGTTTCATTAATTTTTCTCAAAAAATTTAAAATCGTGTTAAGTCAAAATCTAGCCAGCTTTAGAGATTTACTGCGATTTTTTATGCTGTGCACGCGGATGTGCCTGATCATACACCTGCGCCAAATGGTCAAAATCAACATGGGTATAGATTTGCGTTGTGGTTAAATTGCTATGCCCCAACATTTCTTGAACAGCCCGTAAATCTCCGCTGTTCGACAACATATGACTGGCAAAACAATGACGCAATAAATGCGGATGCAAGTCGACATTTACCCCAGCACGCTGCGCCTGCAATTTAACCCGATTTTCAATTTGTCGGGCACCTAGCGGATTACCTTTTTGCGTGATAAATACATTCGCATCAGGGACAAAGTCACCATTCCATAACGGATAAACTTGCAGCCACAGCATGACTGCATCTTTGGCTTTAGAACCAAAAGGCACCACACGGGTTTTATTGCCTTTACCGGTGATGCGTAACAGTTGCCGATTAAAATCAATATCCTTAATACGCAAGCCTTGTACTTCTGCCAGTCGCAGACCACTTGAGTACAGCAATTCCAAAATCGCCTTATCGCGTAACCACATTTGCTGTTCGACCGGTTTTTCAGGTTTGGGTTGATCTAAAATTTGATTAATAGTTTCAATATCCACCATACCCGGCAGCGGTCGAGGCAGGCGTTTTAACTGAAAATCATCAGCGGGATTAAAAGCCAGATATTGCCCTTGCTCGGCCCATTTCATGAATTGGCGAATGGAAGATAAAAGCCGTTGCAAACTACTGGAACTCAGTTGTTGCTGTTCAACTTTTTGTGCCAAGAACTCACGTAAATCGGTCGGTTCAACATCTATTAAATTGAGTTTTTTGATTTCACAAAAATTTAAAAAATCCGAAACATCACGTTCATAGGCTTGTAAAGTATGTTTGGACTGATTTTGAATTTCTCTTTCTTTTAACCACATCAGCAATAAATCAGCAGGAGAACGTATCTGCATCTCTGGATCAATCACGTTTTTTCTCACTGTATTTATCGGTGCCATTTAACAACAATTATAGAATTTATATTTAAACCGCTTTAATTTAACAATCAAGCACATCACAGGATACGCCCTTTTTGTTCATTGTATCTATTTGATTCTAACTTGCATCATCCATGATTCCACAGATAAAAAAGCACCATCAGGGTGACAGTGCTTTTTCGGTCAAAGCATGGGTTTTATTGCTGGTAAAAACTTAAATCGATACGGCCTTCATAAACATTTGCAGTTGGACCCGTCATCCAGACCACATCGCCCTCTTTCCATTCAATTTGCAGCTTACCACCGGCAAGTTCAATTTCCACCGCATTGGCAAGCAAGCCACGGCGCATACCTGAGACCGCAGCTGCACAAGCGCCTGTGCCACATGCCAGTGTTTCGCCTACACCACGTTCAAATACACGTAAACGCGCATGATTTTCATCAATGATTTGCATAAACCCCGCATTGACGCGTTGCGGAAAACGTTCATGCGACTCAATTTGAGGCCCCATACCCGCAACATCAGCCTTAAGCACATCTGGAACAATAGTCACCGCATGCGGATTACCCATGTTCACCACATCAATGATAATACTTTCATCATTGGCCAAGGCTAAGCTATATAAGTTTTCAGGCTGATCGGCAAGGAATGGAATCTGGTTCGGCAAGAATTTTGGATAACCCATATTCACGCGTACCCAGCCATTTTGCCCCAGTTCCGGCTCAACAATGCCGGCTTTGGTTTGTACCTTAATTTTGGTTTTTATGGTCAGCTGACGTTCATGCACAAAACGTGCAAAACAGCGAACGCCATTGCCACATTGCTCTACTTCAGAGCCATCGGCATTAAAAATGCGATATTTAAAGTCAACATTGGGTAAATCTGGCGGTTCAACAATGAGTAGTTGGTCGAAACCGATGCCGAAATGGCGGTCAGCCAAACGCTGAATGGTCATGGTATCCAGATAAGCGCGCTGGCTGATCAGATCAACCACCATAAAGTCATTGCCCAGACCATGCATCTTGGTAAATTCTAAAAACATCTTGAATTACTCCTTAAGGCAATAAGCGTTCTTTATCCCACAATGATTCAATGCTTTCACGCTCACGAATCAAGTGTGCCTGATCAGCATCGACCATCACTTCAGCAGCACGGCCACGGCTGTTGTAATTTGAACTCATGACAAAGCCGTATGCACCTGCACCCAACACTGCAAGCACATCATTTTCTTGCAGTGCAAGCTTGCGCTCTTTACCCAAGAAGTCACCGGTTTCACAGATCGCACCGACCACATCCCACTCTTTTGCTTCAACGTCGCTTCGTGGAGTGACTTCCTGAATATTCATCCACGCTTCATATAAAGCAGGACGAATCAGGTCATTCATGGCTGCATCAATAATGGCAAAGTTACGGTGATTGGTCGGTTTCAACAAGTCAACTTTAGTCAGTAATACACCTGCATTGGCAGAAATACTACGCCCCGGTTCCATATAGACTTTTAAACCGAGTTTCTCTAAAGCCGGTTTCAGTGCATTGGCATATTCGACAACAGATGGCGGAGTTTCATCTTTATAAGTCACACCCAAACCACCACCAATATCGATGTGTTTCAGATGGATACCGAGCTGTTTTAATTGCTCGATCATCATGATCACGCGATCAAGCGCATCGACGAAAGGTTGAGTTTCGGTCAATTGCGAACCGATATGACAATCGATACCGACTACGTCCAGATTCGGCAAAGACGCTGCATATTGATAGGTTTCAAATACGCTGTCTGATGGAATACCGAATTTATTTTCTTTTAAACCTGTTGAAATATAAGGATGGGTTTTGGCATCGACATCCGGATTTACCCGTAATGAAATCGGTGCTTTTTTGCCGAGTTCTGCCGCGACTTTTTGAATGCGATCCAGTTCGGCATAGGATTCAACATTGAAGCAGGAAATACCGACTTCCAAGGCTTTTTTAATATCCGCTTCTGATTTACCCAAACCAGAGAACACGATTTTAGATGCATCCCCACCCGCTTTCAGCACACGTGCAAGCTCGCCGCCAGTGACAATATCAAAACCTGCACCCAATTTCGCCAGTACATTCAAAACCGCAATATTAGAGTTCGACTTTACCGCAAAACAGATTTGATGGTCGATAAAGCTAAATGCACGATCCATATCGAGATAATGCTTTTCAAAAGTTGCTTTCGAATAAACATAAAGTGGTGTGCCAAATTGCTGCGCAAGTTGTTGCAACGAACATTGCTCTGCGTGCAGAACCCCATTAATGCGGGTAAAACTCATGAATGTATCCTTTCGATGACGCGTTTAGATATTAAAAATTAATTCGTTTCAGCAGACGAAGCAGGAAGCTCTTGTTGTACCGGAGCTGTTTCTTTCTGTTCAAGCTGCTGTTTTGAATCAACATTGGGATATAACAAATATTTTGCACGCTTGTCGTAATCTGGGTCGCTCGGTAACTGCAAAGCTCCCGATTGACCACAACCGACCAAGGCAAAACCTGTTGCCAATAAACTGATGTAGCAAATGACAAGACGCATCTGACCACCTATCCTATGTTTTCGAAGAAGTATAACTCGATCACCGCCGTGACCAAAGTGCTAAACGCTAGAGATTATCGCTAGTTAAAAAAAAACGCCAGTTTCAGACTGGCGTTTTTCACAAACAAAGGGCTTATTTATGTTTCGGTTTGTAGAAACCAAAGTAACCAATAATCAAGATAATGAACCAGATTGGACTCACCATGAGTGCTCTCATGGTATCTGCTTCTAATGACAAAACGTAAATCATGCCAATAAAGAAGATGATCACCATCCAACAGGTAAACAATCCACCTGGCAGTTTAAAGGTGGATTTGGCATGCAGTTCTGGACGAGTTTTATAGTAAACAATATAACTCCAGATAATCATCAGCCATACACAAATGAACAGGATGGTTGAAAGTGTAGTTGCCAAAGTAAAGGCTTCAACGGTATTCGGTACAAAGTACTGAAGTGCAGCGCCCAGCAACAAACAGATCGCAGAGAAATATAAGGCATTCGCAGGAACCGCGCGCTTATTTAAATGTCCAAATGCTTTTGGACCCTGTTCTTCACGAGACAGACCGAACAGCATACGGCTGGTCGAGAATACACCACTGTTCATTGATGACATGACTGACGACAACACCACCAGATTCATGATAATCGCTGCGGCAGCAATACCTGCCTGGCTAAACAGGTTTACAAATGGGCTGATGCTCGGATCAATTTTATTCCACGGCGTTACCGACATAACAATCACCAATGCCAATACGTAGAAAATGATGATACGAATTGGAATCGAGTTGACCGCTTTAGGCAAGTTGCGCTCTGGGTCTTTGGTCTCAGCCGCAGTTGTACCGACCAGCTCAACACCCACAAAGGCGAAGATTGCAATCTGGAAGCCTGCCAGAAAACCTGTCATTCCGGTTGGAAATATGCCGCCATGTGACCAAAGATTGCTAAATGCAGCCACTTCACCCGCAGTAGAGGTAAATCCGGTAAAGATCATCCATAAACCGGCACCAATCAGCACCACAATGGCAATAATCTTGATTAAGGCAAACCAGAACTCCAGTTCACCAAATAGCTTAACGGTAACCAGGTTCAGACCCATAATAAAGACAATGGCCGCAATACTGATCATCACCCCTTCGCCAGGCGTAAACGGCAGCCCTCCGTTAAAGAATTGCAGGTAATAAATAATCGCGGATAAATCTGCAATACCAATCGTGATCCAGCATAGCCAATAGGTCCAGCCGACAAAGTAACCCGCCCAAGGACCAATTAAATCGGTTGCAAAATCAATAAAAGACTTGTATTGGAGGTTAGACAGTAACAATTCGCCAAGCGCACGCATGACCAAAAAAACCATAAAACCAATAATCATGTAAATGATTAGAATTGAAGGTCCGGCCAGGCTGATGGTTTTACCTGAGCCCATGAATAAACCTGTACCAATTGCCCCACCTATTGCAATCAATTGCAAATGTCGATTAGACAAACTCCGTTGTAGTTCACCACCTTCACTGGTCGAACCTGTATTTTGATTTGACATTTATTTCATTCATCTTCGACGTCTATGGCAACAAATTACCGCAAAAAATGCAGAAAACAACAAAAAACTGTGAACTATCTATATTTTCCAATTAAGTAAAAAAGTTAATTTATTTTTCTCATATACCAAACTGGTGAATAATTGATTTAAAAATAAACATTAATAATTCATTTTAAATGCTTGTAAAAGTGCTGAACTTTAGCTAAAAAATAAATAACCAAAACAATATGCTGATCAAAATTGAATTTTCAGCAAACAAAAATTAAAACACTTTTAAAGTATAAGGAATAAAAATTCAGTCGCGTTATAGCAAATCATCAGGAAGACCCAAATATGGCACATCACTTGCTTAAGCATTGATAAATCTAAATAAGCCATTTACCAAACTCAGGACGACAAGAAGAAAATATGATGCAAAATTTACAGTCAATAATGGAAACACTCAGCGGATGGGTTTGGGGTCCATATATGCTGGTACTGATCGTGGGTACCGGTGTATTTCTCACATTCCGTCTCATGTTCTGGCAATTTCGTATGCTGCCTTTGGCCTTTAAACAGGTTTTTGGTAAGCATCATCAAGCTAAATCACACCCAGGAGATATTTCACATTTTGCCTCCCTGATGACGGCGCTCTCCGCCACCATTGGTACCGGTAATATTGCGGGTGTTGCGACAGCATGCGTTCTGGGTGGCCCAGGTGCCGTGTTCTGGATGTGGATGACGGCTTTATTTGGTATGGCAAGCAAATATGGTGAAGGCGTACTGGCTGTCAAATATCGCGTTAAAAATGAAAATGGCCTGATGTCCGGTGGACCGATGTATTACATCGAAAAGGGCTTGAAGTGGAAATGGCTGGCGCTGATTTTTGCGTTTTTTGGCACAGTGGCTTCTTTTGGTATTGGCAGTTCAGTACAGTCCAATACCGTAGCACTTGCGGTGCAAAACAGTATGGGCATTGAAACCTGGATCACCGGCGTTGTGATTACCGTTTTCTCCGCATTGGTAATTTTAGGCGGTATTCGATCAATTGCCAAAGCAGCGATCCTTATTGTGCCTATTATGGCGATTGGTTATGTTACAGGTGGTCTGATCATTATCCTCACTAACCTTGATCTGGTGATGCCTGCCCTGGAATTAATCTTTAAAGATGCCTTTACCGGTGAAGCGGTTGCAGGTGGCGCCATTGGTGCGGTGATTCGTTACGGTGTCGCACGTGGTGTCTTCTCGAATGAAGCCGGCATGGGTTCTGCGCCTATTGCAGCGGCAGCGGCAAGAACCGATCATCCTGCACGTCAGGGTCTGGTTTCAATGACTGGGACATTTATTGACACCATCATCGTATGTAGCATTACCGGTATTGTCTTGGTGATGGGTTTCATTATGGCCGGCAATAGTTTTGGAAGTGAAACCGGTGCCGTGCTGACGACGCATACTTTTAATCAATTGTTGCCGGGTGTGGGCGGTTGGCTGGTTACCTTCGGCATTATTTTCTTTGCCTATTCCACTATTTTGGGTTGGTGTTATTACGGCGAAAAATGCTGTACTTATATTTTTGGAGAAAAGTACGTACTGGCGTATCGGGTGATTTATATCGCTTCAGTTTTCATTGGCTGTATCGCCACACTGGATCTGGTCTGGTTATTCGCCGATACATTCAATGGTTTGATGGCAGTTCCAAACTTGATTGCACTGTTGTTGCTTTCTAGCGTGATTGTGAAAGAGTCAAAAGATTTCATTGCCAAGCGCAAGTCAGGCGAACTGTATTAATTCAAGTTTTTTATCATGACCAACAAGCCACCTGAAGGGTGGCTTTTTTATTTGCATCTAGCGCTGTATGCTGTAGCCAGTTTTCAATTTTTGTATATTTCAAATAAAAAATATGGCCAAAGCGAAAAGTGTTTATCGATGTGAACAATGTGGTGCTGACCATCTCAAATGGGCAGGTCAATGTAGCGAATGTGGCGAATGGAACAGTCTGACCGAAGTCAGCATTGCCCCTGCCGTGACTCATCGTGCGCAACCAAAAATAGGTGGCGGCTATGCTGGTCAAGTCGCCAATATCACCACCTTAAATAAAGTTTCTGTTTCACATGAATCACGTCTAGCAACCGGCATTAGTGAATTCGACCGTGTTTTAGGCGGCGGTTTGGTGACGGGTTCTGTAGTGCTGATTGGCGGTGATCCCGGAATTGGTAAATCCACAATTCTTCTACAAACCGCCACGCATATGGCATCTGCACAAAGTTCTGCGCTTTATGTCACCGGTGAGGAATCACTTTCACAGGTTGCTTTACGTGCCCACCGTCTGGAGTTGCCAACAGAGCATCTTCAAGTCATGGCGGAAACCTGTGTGGAACGTATTTGTGAAGTCCTAGCGCAAGTACGTCCTGCGGTTGCCATTCTTGATTCCATTCAAACGCTGTATACCGAAACCTTACAATCTGCACCGGGCGGTGTCTCCCAAATTCGGGAATCTGCCGCATTACTGACCCGTTTTGCTAAAAATAGTGGCACCTCATTATTTCTGGTGGGACATGTGACCAAAGAAGGTGCTTTGGCGGGTCCGCGTGTTTTAGAACACATGGTCGATTGCGTTTTGTATTTTGAAGGTCAATCTGACTCACGATATCGCATGATTCGTGCGGTGAAAAACCGTTTTGGTGCAGTCAATGAATTGGGCGTGTTTGGCATGACCGAGAAAGGCTTGCGTGAAGTTTCCAATCCATCCGCTATTTTCCTAAGTCGTTATGATGAAGCCATTCCCGGTTCGATTGTGATGATTAGTCGTGAAGGTACCCGTCCACTGTTGGTTGAAGTGCAAGCCTTGGTAGACGATGCACACGGTCAACCACGTCGTGTGGCCTTAGGTTTGGACCAGAACCGACTGAACATGCTGCTTGCGGTGATGCACCGTCATGGCGGGGTACAGACTGCCGGGCAAGATGTCTATGTCAATGTGGTCGGTGGTTTAAAAATCACCGAAACAGGGTCTGATTTGGCAGTTTTACTTGCCTGTGCTTCAAGCTTGCGTGGCAAAGCCTTACCTCAGCAACTGGCGGTATTTGGTGAAGTGGGACTATCCGGTGAAATTCGTCCTGTGCCGAATGGTCAGGAACGTTTAAAGGAAGCGGTGAAGCATGGTTTTAAATATATTATTTTACCTCGCGGCAATGCGCCGCAAAAACCGATCCCGAATGTGCAGATCATTTCCGTGGCACGCTTACATGAAGCATTAAGCGAAGCCATGAGCTTAAGTGAAGAATTGGCTTAAGTCTTAAACATATGAAAGATTATGTAAAAAAAACACCATTTTGATATTGAAATTCAGTGCAAATGACTGCATAACTATAGGGCTATAATTTATTTTTTTATTTAGGAAAAATTCGATGGAAGTTCGACAGCGTGGTTTGATGGCAGGTCTTTTAATGGCAGCTTTGGTGGTTGCACCAATGGCTGAAGCGAAACGTGCAGGTGGTGGTAAAAGCCATGGTATGAGTCGTTCTGCTGCTCCAACCCAGTCTTACCAACAACCGCGTCAAGCTACTCCTGCTCCACAACCAACTACTGCACCTGCTCAAAAATCGGGTTCTGGCGTAGGTAAAATGGTTGCTGCTGGTGTGGCTGGTGCTGCGATTGGTGCAGTTGCCGCGAATGCTATGGCGGATGATAAACCTGCTGCAAGCGGTGCTGAAGCTACAGCACAACAGCAGGAAGAAAAAGGCGGACTTCCAGGCTGGATCTGGATTCTTCTGGCAGCAGCAGTCGCATTCTTCTTGTTCCGTAAATTCGGAGCAAAAAAAAAACTAGCCGCTAACAATCCTTATGCACCAAACAATGCTGGCAATACAGCACCGTTTGGTCAACAAAATGCAGTACCACGTACTTCAAACGACAACAGCAATATTTTTGGTCAGTCAGTAGGTGGTTCTGCAGGTGCAGCAACTCAAGCTCCATTTGGCAGTGCTTCAACCAGCAATGGCAATCAATTGCCGGATGGTACTGAACCTGCTGCATTCTTGCGTGTTGCCCGTCAGCGCTTTAACCATATTCAGTCTATGAATACAGCAAGCAACATTGCTGAAATTCAACGTTATTTAACGCCTGATCTTTATCAGTCGATGCATAACGACATTATGGCGAACCAAGACCAAGATGTTGCTGAATTCTCTAACCTCAATGCGATGGTGGTCGATTCTGCAAATGAAAATGGTCAGTATGTGGTAAGCGTACGTTTTACGGGTACTGTAAGCGAAGATTTAAACAGCTTGCCGCAACCTTTTGCAGAAGTTTGGCATTTCACCAAACCTGCTGGTTCTAACCAGGACTGGTTGGTTGCAGGTATTCAACAAGAGGCTTAAGGTCTTTTGAGTTAAAAACAGCGACTTCGGTCGCTGTTTTTTATGAATTCCATAAAAGTAAATTAGATCCAAACCTTCTATAAACAGCCTCCAAGCTGATCCGATTGACCTACTCTGCCTTTGTTTATTGCTCTGCGTTTATTGATCTGCATTTATTGGTTTGTGTTTAGGCTCTCTAAGAAGCAAAACCGACAATCACTCTTATGACTTATATATGTTGTTATCGTGGCCTTAAGTTGCGTGATTAACTTAATCTAAAAAAGCACGCTATAATTGATCAGCCAATTTTCAGATTGGTTTTCTTAGTTTAAATGTTTAGCTTCACTCAAATCTATCCTTGGATTTTTTAATGTCTGATCTCCCTATTTCTACCGAACTTTTTAACCGTGCAATGGCAGGCAACCGTGATGCACAATTTGAGCTTGCTGAAATTTATATGCAAAGTGAAAATGATGAGCATGTTGCCCTTGCTGAAGAATGGGCACTTAAAGCCGCTCAACTGGGTCATGTTGAAGCCATGTACTGGCTGGGTGAAGGGTATGCATTTTATGCAAAAGACATGTTGGAAGAAGATCCGGAGGAAGCAAAAACCTATTTTGAACATGCTTACCGCTGGTTAGAACAAGCAGCGAAACATAAACATCCTGCTGCTCTTTTAGAGTTATCGAATTTTTACCGTCGTGGCGATGTAGTTGAAAAGGATGTCACCAAGTCTGTTGAACTGGTCAAGCAAGCCGCTGAACTGGGTGAAGTTCAAGCCATGCGTGATTTAGCCTGCATTTATGAACATGGTTTGGGTGTAGATGTGGATGATGAAAAAGCCGATTACTGGTCTGATAAAGCTCAATCTGCTGAAGAATAATTGTATGAAAAAGCCCATCAAATAATGGGCTTTTGTTTTATACAGCTTTTAAATATTAACGCTCGATTTTAAATATTAACTCTCGGTATAACCATTTTCTTCAACCACAATCACTTGTCGACAAATTCCCTCTACTTGACGTTGCTGCTCAAAAACTGAAGCCGGCATCGCATCAAAACTGTCAAAGAAACAGATTTCATCCGCATTGACATCATAAACCAGTGAGTGATTCCCCACCTCTTCTAATGTGTCGTAATAAACAATCACAAATTTATTTTGCTCAAAGGCTTGCTGGATTTGCTGATAATTTAATGCAGATAGAATAGGTAAACCCAGTTGCTCTGCTTCTTGGTAACTGATTTTTTCACTCTCCTGAAGATCAGGGTCATGATCGGTATAAAAATGAACATTAAAACCAAACTTTTTTAATCCAACAGCTAGACCGATGGTTGTCGTGCCATTTTCAGCATCATATCCACATACATCCACAAGTTGCTGAATATCAGCATCGATACCTAAATGTTGCAGCAACATCCATACCGCAAAAATTCCACCATTTGCTTCCAGATTGGCTAATTCTTCAGGCATTTCTAAAGCCATAATTTTCATCCAAAATATGATTGTGCTGATAATAATCAATTTCAGATTGGAACAAAATCATTTTCCAAGTACAATAGCCGGCTAGTCGAGGGATGCTGCGACTTTTTCACAGGCACTAAATGTGAAATCGCTAGGCTCGACGATCAGGTCAAAACTTCGGTAAAATACTGGTTTTGATCAAAAACGGCATCCGCGAACATAACGATCCAATCTATTTTTATCCTAGGAGATCCTGATGAACGCGGTTAATGCTTCATTTACAGATTATAAAGTTGCCGATATTTCACTTGCTGAATACGGCCGTAAAGAAATCAAACTTGCTGAAGCAGAAATGCCGGCACTTATCGGTTTGCGTAAGCGTTATGCTGCAGCTAAACCACTTGCAGGCGCGAAAATTCTCGGCTGTATCCACATGACCATTCAAACTGCTGTTTTAATTGAAACTCTGGTTGAACTGGGCGCAGAAGTTCGCTGGACTTCATGTAACATCTTCTCTACTCAAGACCACGCTGCTGCGGCTATTGCTGCTCGCGGTATTCCTGTTTTCGCTTGGAAAGGCGAAACTGAAGAAGAATACATGTGGTGTCTTGAACAGCAAATCAATGTGAATGGCAAACCTTGGGATGCCAACATGATTCTAGACGATGGCGGTGACTTGACTGCTGTTGTTCACGAAAAATATCCTGAACTGATTGCTAAAATCCACGGTGTGACTGAAGAAACCACCACTGGCGTGCAACGTCTTTATGAAATGTTACGTGACGGTACTTTAAAAGTTCCTGCAATTAACGTAAACGATTCAGTGACTAAATCTAAAAATGACAACAAATACGGTTGCCGCCACTCTCTAAACGATGCCATCAAACGCGGTACGGACATGTTGATGTCTGGTCGTCGTGCACTTGTGATTGGTTACGGTGACGTAGGTAAAGGTTCTGCTCAGTCTCTTCGTCAAGAAGGCATGATTGTTCGTGTAACTGAAGTTGATCCAATCTGTGCGATGCAAGCATGTATGGACGGTTACGAAGTTGTATCTCCATACAAAAATGGTGTGCAAACGGGCAAGAAAGAAGACATCAATGTTGACCTTCTTCAAAATACTGACCTGATCGTAACGACTACGGGTAACTACCACGTATGTGACTCTGCAATGTTAGATACATTAAAAGCAGGTGCAGTGGTTTGTAACATCGGTCACTTCGACACTGAAATCGATACCAACTACTTACGTGGTTACAAATGGGTTGAAGTTAAACCTCAAGTACACCAAGTGTATCGTTCAGAAGATGAAAGCAACTATTTGATTCTTCTTTCTGAAGGTCGTTTAGTGAACCTGGGTAATGCAACAGGTCACCCATCACGTGTAATGGACGGTTCATTTGCTAACCAGGTATTGGCTCAAATGCACTTGTTCGCTGAAAAATTTGCCGATCTTCCTGAAGATCAAAAACAGGCGGCGATTCGTGTAGAACTCCTTCCTAAGAAACTGGACGAAGAAGTTGCTGCTGCAATGGTTGCCGGTTTCGGTGGTGTATTGACCACCTTGACTCAAGAACAGGCAGACTACCTTGGCGTGCAAGTTGAAGGTCCATTCAAATCTGAGACTTATAAATACTAAGTTTTTATAACTACCTCTCCCTAGCCCTCTCCTTAAAGGAGAGGGAACTTCCATTGTGAAAAAAAGTTGAAGAGAAAACCTCAATGACATTACTTTCACAAAGAAAGTCCCTTCTCCCTCTGGGAGAAGGTTAGGATGAGGGAAATTTTAAAAATAAAAGTATTGATAAAAAAGGATTTGAAAAATGACCAAACGTGTCCCAATTTCGTTTGAATTTTTTCCGACCAAAACTGATGTTGGCGCGGAAAAACTTCGTGTTGTTCATAAAGAATTACAACTGTTAAATCCTGAATTTTTTTCAGTGACTTACGGTGCAGGTGGTTCAACCCGTGAACGCACACTCGCTGCAATCAACGATTTCAATGGCAAAGGCACACCCGTAGCCCCTCACCTGTCTTGTATTGGTGATGACAAGGCACGTATTGCCGAGCTGCTTGATTTGTACAAATCGCAAGGCATCGACCGTATTGTTGCGCTACGTGGTGACTTGCCTTCTGGTCAAGTGGGCTTGGGCGAATTGCCTTATGCACAAGATCTGGTACGTTTCATCCGTGAACATTCAGGTGATCATTTCACCATTGAAGTCGCAGCCTATCCTGAAATGCACCCACAGGCAGACAGCTTTGATAAAGACATTCAACACTTTGTCGAAAAAGCCAATGCAGGTGCCAATGCCGCGTTAACACAGTTCTTCTTTAATCCAGATGCGTATTTTTACTTTGTAGACCGTATTCAAAAAGAAGGTGTGAACATTCCTGTTGCTCCGGGCATTATGCCGATTACCAATGCAAGCAATCTGATTCGCTTTGCTGATGGTACAGGTGCTGAAATTCCGCGTTGGATTCGCAAGCAACTGGCCACTTATGGTGATGACACTGCTTCAATCAAGGCTTTTGGTCATGAAGTTGTGGTGAAATTGTGTGAACGTCTGCTTGCAGGCGGTGCGCCAAGTTTGCATTTCTATACCATGAACACGACAGATCCAACACGTCAACTCGTGACTGATCTGGGTTTAGCTTAATTTTTTTCTGATTTGTGAGTAATACTTAAATGCCGCGTTTTTATATTGAAGCTGATTTGGCTGTTGATATGAATGTTGAATTAACCGAAACGGTTTTTCATCATTGGGTGAAAGTATTACGTGCACAAGTTGGTGAAAAAGCCACCTTGTTCAATGGACAAGGTGGTGAATATGAAGTCACGCTTGTCGAAGTTTCAAAAAAATCAGCAAGCGTTTCTGTCGATACCTTCAATCCGGATGATCGCACCCCTGCCTTTAGCGCCTTACTTGGACAAGTCATGAGTAAAGGTGATCGCATGGATTATGCCATTCAAAAAGCAGTTGAACTGGGTGTTGCAAAAATCCAGCTGCTGACTTCTGAACGCTGCGAAATGCGCCTTAAGTATGATCGTGATCAAAAGAAAATCGATCACTGGCAAGGGATCGCCATTGCTGCCTGCGAGCAATGCGGGATGAATAAGGTTCCTGAAGTGTTAGCACCGCTCTCTTTGCAAGACTGGTTAGCCAGTGAATTGCCTGCAACAAAACTGGTACTTGCTCCGAATAAAGATCAAGTCGATGTTCTAGCCAATGCCACCCCTGATATTGCACTTTTAATTGGCCCTGAAGGGGGACTCAGCGAAGATGAAATACAATTATCCAACGATGCCGGATTTATGAATTGGTGTATTGGCAATCGTGTTTTACGCACAGAGACCGCCCCAGTCGTTGCTTTATCTATTTTAAATTATAAAGTAACTGTATAGTTCATCCGATTTCAGATAAATACTGCCTGTTTCGATTGATTTTTCTCAATAACATAATTAATCTTGATTTAAAGATACAAATGTATATTCAAAATACAGTTTAATTTTTTTAAACATGATTAATATTTAGAAAGCAATTATTTATCGCAAAACAAAAATAAGGTTTCTGCTTTTATGTCAGATATTCAAGATGAATATATTAAACAGCATGTGAGTGCTGCTCAAATTACTAATACGATTCGACTTAGTCGATTCTTTCTCATCAGTATTCTGATCGTTTCTTTATATGTTTTTGGCATTTATCAAATTTATTTTACAAAACCATCTTTCTATTTCAATTTATGGTTTATTGCGACCGAACTCTTAAGTTGCCTAAGTTTACTGATCATCAGTATCTATTTTAAGCCGCATAATTTCACACTTAATCACGCCCATCGCTGGCTACAATTTCAATGTTTGGCAATAGGAAGCTGTATTGCAATTGGTATCAGTCTGATTTATTACTATTTACCGCAATACAACCCTAATTTCAGCCAGGTTAATGCATTAATTCTCTCAGCTTTATTATTGATTGTGAGCCAGGCATTTGCCCTGACTTTTTTAACCCAACGTCTAAATTATTTTTGCTTGACCTTTATTCCGGCCATTTTCCCTTATCTGGCTTCGCAGTTTATTGCGACAGAAACCTCTAATTTTTTATTCCATTTAACGATCAATTTCATTCTTATTGTCATTTTGCTGAGTGCAAACTCTACCACCCGTATTCATAAACGCATTTCAGCACTGTATTCCAAAAACAACCGCCTGGTTAAAAATGCCGAACAGCAAGTGCTCTGGACCGATGAGTTATGCCAGCAATTACAAACTGAAATCAATAAATCCAAAGATATCGAATTACAACTTCAACTAAACAATCAACTGCTTGAACAGAAGGTCAAAGACCGGACTTTTGACATTGCTAAAATGAATGCTGATTTAGAAAACCAGCAACAAAATCTGATGTTGGCGCATGACGTTGCGGGTCTTCGACCTTGGGACTGGAACATTAAAGATCGGGAAATTTTAGTCACCGATTTCAAGCATCAAAAGACCTTAAAACCATCAAAACAGCACCATCATCAGCTAGAAAATATCATTCATCCCGATGATCTTGAACACTTCAAAATCTCGATGAAGCAAAATTTACGTGGCCAAACCGAGCAGTATGAAGCCACTTATCGAATTCAAAACAGCAATGGCAAATGGAAATGGGTGCATGATATTGGTAGAGTCATTGCACGTGACCCTGTTAACCAAAGACCTCTGCGGATGGTCGGTATTCGCCGTGATATTCATCAGGAACGAACTGACCAGGAACGCTTAAAACTTGCAGCAAGCGTGCTGCAACAAGCGGCTGAGGGGATATTCATTTTAGATGAACAACTTTGCTATATCGACGTCAATCCATTCTATGAGCAATTGACGGGTTTTACACACGACCAAATGATTGGCAAACATTTATTTGATATTGCTACAAGTTATAAAGCACAGCAAAGAAATAGCCATTCCGCCATCATCAATCAACTGAATAAAATAGGTGAGTTTGATGGCGAGCTAAATGAAAAATTTCTGTCTGGCAAAGAACTTACAATCTGGATGCGAATTAATGCCATTAGCGATGAAAAAGATCGTGTCACGCACTATATTGGTATCGTGTCTGATTTAACTGAACGCAAGTTGCAAGAACAACGTCTGTCTTATTTAGAGAATTACGATCCACTGACTGACCTGCCGAATCGCTTTTATTATAACTATCAATTACATCAGTATTTAGTCACTCAAAAAGATTCGCTTAAACAACTTGCCGTAATTCGTCTGAATATCGATCGCTTTAGACCTTTGAATGAATTTCTGAGCAATAGCGGTGGCGATGAACTGTTACGCCAAGTGGCACAAAGGCTACGACTTACCAATGCTGAAGCATTACTGGTCGCTCATTTAAATGGAGATGACTTTGCCATTGTCTATGAAATCTCGCATATTCGCCCATCGGTTCAGCACCATTGTGAACGGATGAGCAAGGCATTTTCATTACCTTTCAACATTTTTGGTCAGGATCATATTATTACCCTGTCTATGGGGATTTCTTTCTATCCAGAAAATGGTCGCCAACTCGATTACCTGAATAATTGCGCTGAACAGGCTTTAACCGAGGCGAAAAGCTTGGGTGGCAATACCATCCGTTTTTATTCCAATAAAAACTCCGCCTTACTTGAGCAAGGGATTTATCTGGAACGCGATTTAAGACTGGCGATTAACAACAATGAACTGATTGTTTACTATCAGCCAAAAATTAATTTTAGCGATCAAAATATTTATGGTTTTGAAGCTTTGGTTCGCTGGAATCATCCAAGCAAAGGCATTATTCCACCGAACCTGTTCATTCCCCTCGCTGAGCAAACCAGTTTGATCTCTGATATAGGCAGAATTGTTATACAACAAACCGCTAAACAAATCAGGAACTGGAATGACTTAGGCTTTAATAATATATGTGTCTCGGTCAATGTGGTTGCACAGCAATTGCAACGTGGACAGTTACTCGAAGACCTTGATCATGCCATTCAAACCTACAACATTTCAGGTTCGAGCCTAGAGCTTGAAATTACTGAATCATCGCTGCTTGAGAACTCGGTTACCGTTAAAAACCTGCTCGATGAAATCAAGAAACGGAAGATCAATATCTCGCTGGATGATTTTGGAACAGGCTACTCCTCCCTATCCTATCTTGCTGATTTTCCTATTGATATCTTAAAAATAGACCGCAGTTTTATCTCCAGAATTGGACAAAACAAACAAGAAGCCATTGTCAGCGCCATGATTGCCATGGGCAAAGCGATGGGTATGGTGGTGGTTGCAGAAGGCATTGAAACAGAGGAACAGCTTCAGTACCTGCAAGATCAGGAATGTGACATTGCTCAAGGCTTCCTGTTTTCAAAACCGTTACCTGAAAGTGAAGCAACCATCTTCCTGGAACAACATCGACTTATACCTTCTTGATATAAGTCGGCACGCCTAAATATCAGTTTGCTGGAAAATGGCAGATTCGCGACTGTGCTAAGGTCGCAACAAATGTTATATTCAACCAAATTAAGCAAAAAACCACCAGCTCGGGCTGGGCAACTCAAGCAACAATAGAGATACAGATGGACGATCAATCATTAAAACAGCAAGCTTTGTACTACCACGAATATCCAACACCAGGGAAAATCAGTGTTACGCCAAGCAAACAGCTGGTCAACCAACATGACTTAGCGCTGGCTTACTCTCCTGGTGTGGCAGCACCATGTTTAGAGATTGAACGTGACCCATCGACTGCAGCCCTTTATACTGCGCGCGGCAACCTTGTTGCAGTGGTAAGTAATGGTACTGCGGTTTTAGGTCTGGGTAACATCGGTCCTTTAGCGTCTAAACCGGTTATGGAAGGTAAAGGCGTACTGTTTAAAAAATTCGCAGGTGTAGACGTATTTGACCTCGAAATTGCTGAAAACGATCCAGACAAAATTGTTGACATCGTTGCTGCATTAGAACCTACATTCGGCGGGATTAACCTTGAAGATATCAAGGCGCCAGAATGTTTCTACATTGAGCAAAAACTTCGTGAACGCATGAATATTCCTGTGTTCCATGATGATCAACATGGTACCTCTATCATTGTCGGTTCAGCTTTACTTAACGCTTTACAACTGACCGGCAAAAAAATTGAAGAGATTAAAATTGTCGCTTCAGGTGCTGGTGCAGCTGCATTGTCTTGCCTAGATTTGCTTTGTGCATTAGGTGCAAACAAACAGAACATTACCGTTGCCGATTCACGTGGTCTGCTTACGACCAAACGTGAAAATCTGGATGAATCAAAAAAACGTTATGTTCAAGATATTGAAGGCACTCAATTAGCAGATGTAATTGCTGGTGCGGATATGTTCTTGGGACTTTCAGCGGCAGGCATTTTAACCAAAGAAATGGTTAAGGTGATGGCTGAAAATCCAATCATCTTTGCTTTGGCAAACCCGGACCCTGAAATTCTGCCTGAACATGCGCACGAAGTTCGTGACGACGTGATTATGGCAACAGGCCGTTCGGATTATCCAAACCAAGTTAACAATGCCCTTTGTTTCCCGTATATCTTCCGTGGTGCACTAGACGTTGGTGCAACCACCATTAACGAAGAAATGAAAATCGCCTGCGTACACGCGATTGCACGTATGGCGCACGTTGAAGCGGATGCAGCATCGTATGGTGAAAAATCTGCATCATTTGGTCGTGACTACCTTATTCCACGCCCGCTTGATCAACGTCTAATTCTTGAAATTGCCCCTGCTGTCGCAAAAGCGGCAATGGATTCGGGTGTTGCAACTCGTCCAATCGAAGACTTCTCTGCATATCGTCAAAAATTGTCTGAGTTTGTATACAACTCTGCATTTATGATGAAACCGATTTTTGCCCAAGCAAAAACTGCGCCTAAGCGTATTGCTTATGCTGAAGGTGAAGATTTACGTGTACTTCGTGCAGTACAAATTGCGGTAGATGAAAGTTTGGCCTTCCCGATTCTTGTCGGTCGTACTGCGGTTATTGAAGCAAATATCAAAAAATTGGGCTTGCGTCTTGAACACGGTTTAAACATTGAGATTGTGGATCAAGAGAAAAATCCAGATTACGAATTTTTTGCCGATGATTACTATCAAATCATGCAGCGCAAGGGCGTAACGCCTGAATATGCACATCGTGAAGCACGTCGCCGCTCTACCCTGATCGCTGCAATGCTAGTGAAACACGGTCATGCAGACGGTATGCTTTGTGGTACCTATTCAAGCTATGACATTCACCTCGATTTCGTGAAAAATGTAATTGGCCTAAAAGAAGGTCGTAGCACGTTCTTTACCCTGAATGCATTGATGCTTCAAGATCGTAACTTGTTCATTGCCGATACTTATGTAAATACCAATCCAACGGCTGAACAGTTGGCGGAAATGACCATTTTGGCGGCTGAAGAAGTACGTCGTTTTGGTGTAATTCCACGTATTGCATTGTTATCGCATTCAAGCTTTGGCTCTGACCAGACTGATGCAAGTGCACAAAAAATGCGTAAAGTATTTGAAATTTTAAGTGAAATTGCACCTGAACTTGAGGTTGAAGGTGAAATGCACGGTGATGCTGCACTTGATGAAAATATTCGTCATTTCGCATTCCCGAACTCACGTTTCAAAGGTTCTGCAAACTTGCTGATCATGCCAAATCTGGATGCAGCAAACATTTCATTTAACCTGTTGAAAGCGACTTCAGGTAACAATGTAACGATTGGCCCAATTCTGTTGGGTGCTGCAAAACCTGTGCATATCCTGACACCGACCGCAACAACACGTCGTGTGGTGAATATGACTGCATTGACAGTTGCTGAAATTCAACAGTCACAAGAAGGCTAGTCTTTAACTTTAGCAAAAAGCTAAGGTTCTTTACTTGAGAAAACCTTTATTCTGTAGCATGATTGCTTGAAGAATAGAGGTTTTTTCATGCGAGTTTATTTAGTAGGCGGTGCAGTACGTGATCACTTACTCGGTCACCCCTATCACGAAAAAGATTATGTGGTTGTTGGTGCAACACCTGAACAACTCCTTGCTCAGGGCTATCAGCCGGTGGGCAAAGATTTCCCTGTTTTTTTACATCCCCAAACAAAAGAAGAATATGCTTTAGCCCGTACCGAACGAAAATCCGGTCATGGTTATCATGGCTTTGAATTTTATACAGATACCAGTGTAAGCCTGGAAGAAGATCTGATCCGCCGCGACCTGACCATTAATGCAATGGCGATGGATGAAGATGGCAAGCTATATGACCCTTATAATGGTCAGCAAGATTTGACCGATCGAATATTACGTCATGTATCCAATGCTTTTGTAGAAGATCCGCTACGCGTTTTACGTATCGCACGCTTTGCCGCACGTTATAAAGCATTGGGATTTACGGTGGCCGCTGAAACTTTAGCGTTGATGCAGCAGCTGGCTGAATCGGGCGAATTACAGGCATTGACGCCTGAACGGGTATGGAAAGAAACTTCGCGTGCCTTGATGGAAAATCATGCTGATGAGTATTTCGAAGTACTTCGTGCCTGTGGTGCTTTAAAAGTCCTGTTCCCGGAACTAGATGCGTTATACGGTATTCCACAACGTCCTGAATATCATCCGGAAATTGATTGTGGCATTCATACCATGATGTCATTGCAACAAGCCTGTAAAGCCAACTATTCACTCGACGTTCGTTTTGCCGTGCTGGTTCATGATTTAGGCAAAGCGCTCACACCAGCCGAGGAATTGCCGCGGCATATCATGCATGAAGAACGTGGGGTCAAACCGGTAACTGAAGTGTGTGAACGTCTTAAAGTTCCTACCAATACCAAGCAACTCGCCCTTGCAGTATGTAAAGAACATTTAAAATGTCATCAAGCTTTGAATCTTAAACCGGGCACTTTATGGCGTTTGTTACAACGTCTGGATGTATTACGCCGTCCTGAACGTGTTGAAGCCTATGTTCAGGCATGTGAGTGCGATTCACGTGGCCGCCTAGGTTTGGAAAATCGTGAATATCCGCAATCACGATATGTCTTGGATGCAATGGAAGTGGTCCGTGGCATTAAAGCGCAGGATTTGCCACCCGATATTAGTGGCCCGGATATTGGGGAAATGTTAATTCAACGGCGTATTCAAGCAATTGAAGAATTAAAAGCCCGTCAGATTATTGCTACTGTATAGCGCATAAAAAAGCTTCTCATTTGAGAAGCTTTTTTATTCTAATCCCTCGCCTCACATAGCACTGCTCGTCATCTTTAAAAAATGAAGAACTTTCCCCTCCCTTTTTTAAAGGGAGGTTGGGAGGGATTTATAAGATTTTTTTAGAAATACAATTAAGAAACATCCGCCGGAAAAGTAATCACTTTTTCAAGTTTCATCTGTTCAGTTGCGACCATCAATAAACGGTCAATACCTAAAGCAATGCCGGAACATTCAGTCATGTGCGGTAAAGCCGCCAGCAGATATTCATCAATCGGCATCACATGCAAGCCTAGCTTTTCCCGCTCAAGATTATCGGCTTCAAAACGTGAGCGTAAAACCTCAGCATCAATCAGTTCATCATAGGCATTGGCCAATTCCAAACCTTCAATATAAAGCTCGAAACGTGCTGCGACCTGTTCACCCCCTTCATCAACTTTGACTTTGGCGAGTGATGCCATTTCAGGGGGAAAATCGGTTAAAAATACCGGCGTATCAAAACCCAAACTCGGTTCAACCATATGTGAAAATAACAGGTCGATATAACCCAAACGGTCATTCCCCAAATCCAGATTCAGACCGACACGGTTACAGCAGTCTTTCAGTTCCTTTAAACTGGCTTGCAAAGGATTGAGATCGAGACGGTCCATAAAGGCATGTTTGTAACTTAAAATGCTCGGACGGACTTCGCCAAAACGATGTGCCAAGGTTACATTAAGCAAGTCGGTGACTTCAAACATCAGTTCTTTTAAGCTTAAATTTGGGCGGTACCATTCCAGCATGGTGAATTCACTATTGTGTTTGCGCCCATGTTCGTCATCACGAAAGACTTTACAAATTTGGTAAATTGGACCACTGCCACTGGCAAGCAAGCGCTTCATAGCAAATTCAGGTGAAGTCTGTAAATAATGAGTTTGTTTGCGACCACCTAAATGACGCTGAGCCTGAATAGATGCTAGATGCACATCGGTCACGCCCGCTTGGGACAATATTGGCGTTTCCACTTCAAGCACATCCCGTTCAGCAAAAAACTGACGGATTTGTGCATACATTTTGGCGCGGGCTTTTAGTGTTTTGATATCACAGGTTGGTTGATAATTAATGGTTTTTGTATTTACCATGCTCATGCTTTCGGGCCTCCGTGCGCTGCCCATTCACGGCGTAAGGGATAGGTTTTACGTAAATAATCAAAGGCTTTTTGATCCACTTTACCGTCTTTTAAGCAGACACGCAGATTGGCATCGTCACGTGCAATATCATAAATTTGAGCTAGATGCTGTTTCAGTACCGACTTTAAATCCTGACTCAGAAAATATTGCTCACATACTGGTAACTGGGTTTCAAATTGCTTGTCGGCTGCGAAATTAAAAGTTTTGCAGAAGGCATCGTAAATCATTTGCGTGCCACGCGCTTTGCCTTCCAGGCTATAGCCCGCAATATGCGGTGTCACCAAACGAATCAGATTTAACAGTTGTTCTGAAATTTCAGGTTCATGTTCAAATACATCTAATACTACTGGACGTTTGGTCTGTTGAATATCCGCAATCAGTGCCGCTTCCTCGACCACGGGACCACGAGCTGAATTAATCAATATCGCTTCAGGCTTCATTTCTGCCAAAGCATCCGCATTGATTAAATGAAAAGTCGGATGTACTCTGGTTTTGGTTAAGGGCACATGAATGGAAATGGCATCTGCTGTTTTCAACAATTCTGCTAATTCAACTTGGGTGATATTTTCACGATTCACAAAAGGATCATGACCAATCACATTCCATCCGAGCAATTTTGCCATATAGGCCAGACGTGAACCGACATTGCCCAGGCCAATAATACCGAGGGTGAATTGTTCATTTTTTTCGATTAAATCGGGTTGTAAATATAGCAGTGCGGCAATCACATATTCAGCTACTGCCTGGGCATTACATCCTGCCGCATTTGACCATGCGATATTGTGTTTTTCTAAAGCAGGAATATTAAGATGGTCCGTACCAATGGTGGCACTGCCGACAAATTTTAATTTTGTATCTTGAATAAGCGGTTCATTTACTTGGGTCACAGAACGAACCAGCAAGGCTTCAGCATCCCGTACCTCTGCATGGGTTAAAGTTCGCCCTGCTGCTTGCTGAATTTCGCCAAAATCTGCAAAGAAATATTCGGTAAAGGCCAGATTTTCATCTGCAACGATTTTCATAGTGCGTTCCAATGACATGAAGAGCGTTATGATAACGCTTAGCGGCAAATCTGACTATGCACCTGAGCTATAGAGCTGCTTCTTTAAGCTATATGCAAGAATATTCAAATTTTAATAGCTTTGATGCCAACTAAGCGCTAACTCAAAATACAATTTCTTCTCCCCCAAAAAAAGACCGACTTCTGTAAAAAAATCGGTCAAAACAGGAAGCAGTAAAGCTTAAATCGAATAGATTAAGCCACAGCACCATCAATAATACCCTGCGCTTTTAAAGCTCTTAATTCATCCTCAGTTTTAAATTGCGATAAAATCTGTTCGGTATGTTCACCCAACTGTGGCGCAGCGTGCCTATATTCAACTGGGGTATCAGATAGTTTAATTGGTGAACCGATCATTTTAAAATGATCATTCAATGGATGTGCGACCTCCACCACCATGTCACGAGATTGAATTTGTGGCTCATTCAATGCATCTTCGACTGAGTTAATCACTCCGACCGGCACTTTAACGGCATGAATTGCAGTGACCCACTCTTCAGCATTTTTAGCCAAGAAATATTCTGACAATAAAGGAATCAGCTCATCTCGATGTTTAACACGGTCCTGATTGCGCTGAAATTTTTGATCTTCCAACAACTCAGGCAACCCAATGGCAATGCACAAATCTTTAAACTGTTTATCATTACCACAGGCAATAATAAACTCTTTATCTTTGGCTTTGAAAGTCTGATACGGCACAATATTGGGATGATGATTCCCCATCCGCTTTGGAGATACGCCCGAAGTTAAATAATTCATGCCTTGATTGGCAAGCGCCGCCACTTGTACATCCAATAAAGATAAATCGATATATTGACCACGACCGGTATGCTGGCGTGCCAGTAAAGCCGCCTGAATAGCAACCGTTGCATACAAGCCTGTTTGTATATCGACCACAGCAACACCGACTTTTTGCGCGCCCCCACCCGGCAATTCGTCCTTTTCACCAGTAATGCTCATCAACCCTGACATGCCTTGAATGATAAAGTCATAACCCGGTTCTTCAGCACGTGGCCCTGTTTGGCCAAATCCGGTAATAGAGCAATAGACCAAGTTCGGATTAAGCTGATTTAAAGACGCATAATCTAAACCGTATTTTCCCAATGAACCGGCTTTATAGTTTTCAATCACCACATCGGCGGTTTTGGCAATTTCTCGAATCAGTTCCTGACCCTGTTCACTTGCAATATCTATTGCAACCGAATATTTATTGCGATTGGCACATTGATAGTAACCTGATTCGCGTGTTGCAGTGCCTTGATTATCCAGCATCCACGGTGGTCCCCACATGCGGGTATCATCACCCACTTTTGGACGCTCAATTTTAATCACTTCTGCACCGAGATCTGCCAGAATCTGGCCGCACCATGGACCTGCCAGTACACGGCTTAAATCTAAAACGCGAATTCCTTGTAATGCACCCATGTTCTACTCCAAAAGCCAGCAGAAAATGCTGCTGGCTCTTTTTATTATTTAGCGGTAATTGTTTTGTTGATTGTGGCCACGCTGCTCCGCGTATTCTCTTCTGTATCTGTGGCGGTGACCAATGAAGATTGCTGTGGGTCATATTGGCGTTCACGAATAAACAAGCCTGGAATCACACCCGCAATAAAGTAGGCAGCACCCATCACAATAAATGCCATGGTGAACGAACCGCCAGCCGCGATAATCCCGATGGTGGCAGGCGCAATGGCAGCACCCAGACGCCCCATGTTATATGCACCGCCAATGGCTGTTCCGCGTACATCGGTCGAGAAGGTTTCCGCCATGTAAGTTGCATTTACACCGTACGGAATTCCGTAAAGGAATCCAAAGGTAATTAACAGATAGGCAATATTGGTTGGCGTGTTAAAAAAGATAATGACGGGTAAAAATGCAGCCGTTGCAACTGTACCAAAAACAAAAGTTGCCCGACGACCCAATTTGTCTGCCGCATAGCCGGCAATAATTTTACCGAGAATCATCGCTGTATATGCACCGACCATATAGCCTGTTAATGCCTTAAAGTTCATATTCAGTTCGGTTTCTAAATAGGTTGGCATCCAGTTATTGACACCGTAGTAGCCAAACTGCAAAAAGGCAGCTGTGCTCATCCATAACAGGAACATTTTGCGGTGCTGGGTATGTCCAAAAATACGCTTATAAACACTTTCAGAAGGAACTTTAGCAGTGAGGGCTTCACTGGCAGGCTCAATTTTCAACTCTTTACGTTTAAATTGTTCTATTTTTGCTTCCTGCCAAGATGCAGGTTCAGGAACAAAACGCATGAAAATAAGTGCGAAGGCAGCCGGAACAATGGTCACATAAAACAGCATACGCCAGCCATGATCAGGAATAATAGCTCCTGCCAACAAAGTTGCCACGATATAACCAATCGTTTGACCAGTCTGCAAGGTACCCAAAACAGTAGTACGGTACTTGGTGGGAACATATTCTGCCATAAGCGTATTACACGCCATGTAGAGCGAACCCAAGCCAAAGGCACCAATAAAGCGCAGAATCATGAATTGCTCATAAGTTTGGGTAAAGCCCAAAATACAGGTCATGATTGAAAAGAAAACCACAGACCAGGCAATGGTTTTTACCCGGCCAAATTTGTCACATGCCCATCCACCGGTAATTCCGCCCAGCGCCATGCCTGCAAGAGATAAACTTCCCAGCATCCCCGCTTGAAATGAAGTTAGTCCAAACTCAGCTTTTAAACTGGTCAAGCTAAATGACAACAGCATGATGTCAACACCATCAATTACCAGTGAAATAAATGCAAAGACAAATGCAATTTTCCAAGTGTTTTTATGAATGCGATGTGCTGTACCTACATTGGAGGGTAATTTTCTGCTGAGCGTTCCTGCTCCAGCCTGTATATCATTATTCATTTCCATATCCCTCATTTTCCCAAATGAGTCATCGGCAGTCCTATTCTTTCTCTACATTTACCAGAGGTTCTTTATTATTTTTCTATCATTCCGTTTGAACTTTAAGCTTGAAAATGTACAGACTTACAAGAATTTTTCACGATGAATCCTTTACTTAAAGTTAATTATTAATTTTTTCAAGACAAAACGTCTCTAGGATGCCCACGAATGAGCATCCTGAATTGAAGAACTAAATTAGTTACCGAATGCAGCGATGCCTGTTTGTGCACGACCCAGAATCAAGGCATGCACATCATGGGTACCTTCATAGGTATTCACCACTTCCAGATTGACCAGATGACGCGCCACACCAAACTCGTCACTGATGCCATTTCCGCCGAGCATGTCACGCGCAAGTCGTGCAATGTCCAGCGCCTTGCCACAGTTGTTGCGTTTGATCAGTGATGTGCCCTCAACCGAAGCAATGCCTTCATCTTTCATGCGGCCGAAACGCAGGGCAATCTGTAAACCGAGTGCAATCTCTGTCTGCATGTCGGCCAGTTTCTTCTGGATCAACTGATTGGCAGCGAGTGGACGACCGAACTGCTTGCGGTCCATGGTGTATTGATGCGCGGTATGCCAGCAAAATTCTGCTGCACCCATTGCACCCCAAGCGATGCCGTAACGTGCACTATTCAGGCAGGTAAACGGACCTTTTAAACCGCGCACTTCCGGAAAAGCATTTTCTTCAGGCACAAAAACATTGTCCATCACGATTTCACCGGTAATCGAGGCACGTAAACCGACCTTGCCGTGAATTGCAGGAGCTGACAGTCCTTCCCAGCCTTTTTCCAGAATAAAGCCACGGATCTCACCAACATTGCCCTCAGCAGATACTTCTTTGGCCCAGACCACAAAAACATCGGCAATCGGACTGTTGGTAATCCACATTTTTGCGCCCGATAGACGATAACCACCATCGACCTTTTTGGCACGGCTAATCATGCTGCCGGGATCAGAACCATGATCCGGTTCAGTCAAACCGAAACAGCCGATGTATTCACCCGTTGCTAATTTTGGTAAATACTTTTGCTTTTGCTCTTCAGAGCCAAACTCATTGATCGGTACCATCACCAGTGAGCTTTGTACACTGGCCATGGAACGGTAGCCTGAATCGACATATTCAATTTCACGTGCCACCAGGCCATAACTGACATAGTTCAACCCTGCACCGCCGTAAGCTTCCGGAATGGTGGGGCCAAGCAAGCCGAGCTCACCCATTTCACGGAAAATGGAGGCATCGGTTTGTTCATGACGGAACTGTTCCAGTACACGCGGCAACAATTTGCCCTGACAATAGGCATGGGCAGAATCGCGAATCATGCGCTCCTCTTCAGTCAATTGCTGCTCGATTAAAAACGGGTCTTGCCAGTTAAATTGAACTTTTGCTGTATTTTTCATCTTGACCATTTGATTCATCGCTTCCTCTGCTCGATATCATGTTGTATTTATCTGACTCGATGCTATGGCTGAAAACTGATTCTTTCAAACGATAAATTTTCATGCAGATATGCTATTTATGCATATCTTATTTCAAGTAGATAGATAACAATGGATTTGGCGGTTGTATTCATTAGCCATTATTCGATTTTTAGACTAAAGTTAAATGGGTTTAGCATCTTTATATGCCATTTTAAAATATCTGGTTCAGATAAAAGGATTTATCTATGCGTCGTCATATCCCATCTTTACAAGGTTTATTGTGTTTTGAGTCTGCGGCTAAACATGCCAGTTATACGCATGCCTCCCAAGAACTGTGTATAACTCAAAGTGCAGTGTCACGGCAAATTCAGCAACTCGAAGAATTTCTTAAACTTGAACTATTTACCCGAACCCGACATGGTGTCGAACTTACTCTAGCAGGACAGCAATATTACACTCTGATCAAACCCTATTTATTGGGTCTGGAGCAAAGTACTTTAGATCTTATGGCGCATAAAGGTCTGGGAGGAACACTAAAATTAGGTGTTGTTCCTACTTTTGCAACCTGCTGGCTGCTTCCTAAATTGCACCGTTTTAATGAAATTTATCCTGAAATTACCGTACATTTAGAAACCAGCACCAAACCTTTTCTATTTAATGAAACCATATTTGATGCAGCGATATATGCAGGCACACCGCAACAAATTGCCCATTGGCCAGGCGTACAAACCCATTACTTAATGAAAGAAGATCTGATTGCAGTTTGCTCCCCTCAGCTTATTTTAAAAAATTTTCCTGATTCGGTAATGACCAGTGAATATAACTATGATTTAACCCCTGAACAGCTCGTTCAGCTTCCACTGTTACAACAAACTACCCGGCCCGGTATTTGGCAGGAATGGTTTAAAACCCATCAAATTTTTCATCCGAAATCCGATACGGGGCATCGGCATGAATTATTTTCTATGTTAGCTGTAGCAGCCAAACAATCAATGGGTATGGCACTCATTCCACAAATCCTGATCGAGTCAGAACTTCAAAAAAAAGAACTGGTCATCACATCCAGTAAAAAACTCGAAGGAAGCCGTTCTTATTATTTAGTGCATTCTAGTCAAGAGTCTTCTCCTCTGATCCACAAATTTATTGATTGGATTCAGCAGGAATTACTGCTTTTATCAACTCATAATAATGATAGAAATTAGAAAAAATAAAATTATTCATTGTAAAAAACAATACACACCTTTAAATCAAACAACTGGTTGATAGATAATTGATATCATCATAAAATGTGGCTAAGCGCTTTGTAGGCAAAGGATGTTTCCTTTGTTAAAACTGCTGAGGGAAAATTTATAAATCCATTTTATTTTAATTAAAAATGACTTAGACATTGTTAGGTAGCCGAAAAGAATGAATCAAAGTTCCACCAATAGGTCTTATACACTCGGTTGGGTGTTTTTACTCACCTTGCTTACTGCATTTAGTGCTTTATCAACTGATATGTATTTGCCTGCATTACCTATGATGGCTGAGGAATACCAAGTCAGTACACAAACAATTGCGAATACATTAGGTGCTTATTTTCTTGGATTGGCTTTTGGTCAATTGATTTACGGCCCCCTCAGCGATCGTTATGGACGCAAGTCTCCGCTTTATTTTGGTCTGGTGATTTATATTGTTGCCAGTCTTTGCTGTGCCGTAGCACCTAATGATACTATTCTACTGATCTTTCGGGTATTGCAAGCGTTCGGCGGTTGTGCAGGTGTGGTCATTGTACGGGCTGCCATACGTGATCGACTTGACATGCAAGCATCTGCGCAGGTGTTTTCCACCATGCTACTGGCGATGGGCTTAGCACCTATATTGGCTCCAGCTTTTGGTGCCTTATTGATTCAATACTTCCATTGGTCAAGCATTTTTTATCTACTGACTGCAATTGGTGTTGTGACATTGGTTCTGGTGCATTTTTATTTTGACGAGACCCTAAAGCAGACAAATCGCCAGAATATTTCAGCTAGAGAAATATCCAAAAACTACCTAAGGTTATTTAAAGATCAAAGTTTCGCCGTACCCATGTTTGCGGGCGCAATGCTATATGGAACACTGTATTGTTATATCAGTGCATCTTCAAATCTATTTATTAATTTTCTTAAAGTACCAGAACAGCAATTTGCCTATCTATTTGGACTAAATGCCTTTGGTCTGATGCTGTTTGCTTTCATCAATAAACGTTTAATTCGTCATTTTTCAGTAAGCCATTTATTTATATTAGGTGCTCTTATACAAGTATCCGGCATATTCATCATTAGTATAAATGCATGGTCGTATACGATTAATCCCTATTTGATTTGCTCAGGATTATTTTTATTGGTAGGCGGTATAGGATTTACCGGGCCAAATTCAATGGCCATTGTCATGCAAAATCAAGTTAAACAAGCAGGATTAGCAAGCGCACTCATGGGTGGCGTACAATTTTTCTGTGGGTTTATCATGACGATAGTATTGTCTGTCTTGCCTTTTAACATACTACAAAATATGAGTATTATTATGCTCATCACCGGGTTGCCGAGTGTATATTTCGCAATTTTTAATCATCAAAGCTTTGTAGAATTAAAATAACAGAATCTATTTATATAGAAAAAGACTCCGATGCGGGTCTTTTTTTGAAAAGATTTTTTGTATTATCAACTATTTATTCGTCTCATTTCTTTCAAGAATGCCAATTAAAAAAGATTAATTTTAAAAGGCCATTTTAACAAAACTTATTCTGATTTTATTGATCAATGTACCGATTTAGTTCTCACCTGTCTTTTAGGGCTTTTAATTTTTAGCTTGAGAAGCATTTTTTCCCTCGGATTCTCTTTATCATTTCCTATACATTGTCTGAGCAAATATCAACGTGATTTAAATAATAATGAGAACCTGAATCCTATTTATTTCTGCTGTTTTTAAGATCGTTAATTTGAATCTTTTGATAATTTAACTCAGTACCATGTTTTTATAACTATTAACCAATTACAACCAATGTTTGATAAATAGGACGTACAACTTATTTTTTTCTGTTTTATAAAATCCAAGCTTTCTATAACAAACTGATTTATTAGATTCACCCATAATTACTACAGCATAAAGAGCAGAATCAGCGACTAAAAAATAAAAAACCAGCGATTTTCATCACTGGTCTTTTTATAAATTTTGCTATGGAATTGATGGATCGAAGTTTAAACGTTTGCTTTGGTTAAACGCATGGCATCTGCTGTCTTATGTTTTTTCATCAAGCGAGTCAGCAAGAACATAGAGATGGCAGCTAAAAATGCAGGAATTGTCAATAAATTTACAATTTGTTCGCCGGATAAGCCAGATACCATGAGCCAACCTACCGCACCGGAACCAATAAATGACCCTAAACGACCTGCACCACCTGCCCAACTGACCCCAGTAGAACGGCAATGTGTTGGATAATAGCTTGAACAGAACACATGGATTCCAACATGTGAGCCACTAATACCAGCACCAATCCCGAATATCCCCAGTACGATAAGCATTGTACTTAAATTCGCTACACCAGCACTGAGTGCCAAGACACAGATTGCACCCAACACATAAGAGATGGTTAATGTGCGGCTGTGACCTACTTTATCCATGAAATAGGCAATAATTAATGCACCTACTGTACCGCCAATTTGGAATGCCGAAGTGATCCATGAGGCACTTTGCATATTAAAGCCTTCATTTTTCAGAATCGTTGGCATCCAACTGGAGATCATATAAATGATAATTGAACCCATCGTGAATGCACACCAGAACAGCAAGGTGCCAGCAATGTAATCTTTACTAAATAGTTCACGTACACTGACATTTTGTTTTTCGGTTACTGATGCGACCAATTCTGGAATAGGTTGACCCTTAGGCGCCATTTTTTGGATGACATCATCAATTTTTTCTTTAGAAAATTTATTCAACACCATGAAACGTAATGATTCTGGCATGAAATAATATATAAATGGCAATGCGAGTAAAGGAACAATACCGCCAATCATGAGGATACCTTGCCAACCAATTAATTGAATAAGTTGACCTGCCAATAAACCACCCATTGCTGCTCCAATGGTATAACCACAAAACATTACAGTGACGAGGGTAGAACGTCGTTTGGTTGGACAATATTCTGAGGTAATGGTCACCGCATTAGGCATCGCGCCTCCCAACCCTAAACCAGTCAAAAAACGTAATACAATCAATACAGTTAAGTTTGGAGAAAATGCAGAGATTAAAGTACCAATACTGAATATGATAACGCTCCAGATGATAATTTTTTTACGCCCAAATTTGTCAGCTAAGGGTCCAAATGCAAAAGAACCCAGCATCAGTCCAAATACGCCTGATAAAAATAGAGGGGCTAAATCGGCTGGAGTGAGTGACCATTGGGCAATTAATGCCGGCGCAATAAATCCTACTGCTGCAATATCGAAACCGTCGAATGCTGCAACGACAAAACATAATATAATAATTATCTTTTGTAGTTTAGAGACGGGTACGCTATCGATAAAATCTTGAACTTCCATTCGTCCATTTGTATGTTGAGTCATCCTGTTTCTCACTTGATTTTAGATTTTTTATGACTGAAATCACATCCTTGTTCTTCAGCTTAATTTACTTAGGCTAACTTCAAGGAAAATCATAAATATTTAATTTCCCTTAAAGCCATTCCCCGCTTTTACTTCTATACCTGCTGCACAACCGTATTAATAATTAAATGCTCTCTTTCGTCGAAGCTATACCCTAACTCATCTAATATGTCTTGAGTATTTGCTGCAACCGGATTTACCGGATTGCAATGCTGAACTGTCGTCTTGCTAAATTTAGGTGCAGGACTCGGCTGAACAATATTATTGACGACTGTATAAGTACCTCGGCTTTGATTATGTGGATGCTTTGGCGCTTCCGCCAAACTTAAAACAGGTGCAAAACACGCGTCTGTACCCTCAAAAATCTCGCACCATTGCTCACGGGTTTTCGTGAGGAAAATATCGTTCAAGCGTTGTTTCAATGCTGGCCATTTTTTTGCATTCCATTGTTGCTGGAATTCAAGATCATCTGTTAATTCTAATTTTTCCAGGAACAGGGCATAAAACTGCGGTTCCATGGGACCTATTGAAATGTATTTACCATCTGAACATCGATAACTATCATAAAAATGAGCACCACCGTCACCATTATTGGTACCAGCTTCATCATTCCATAACCCTACAGAATGCCACCCCTGAATTAAAGCGGTTAATAATGCCGAACCATCGGTGATTGCAGCATCCACCACCTGCCCTTCACCGGTTTGTTTAGCATGTAAAGCTGCCGCTAAAACGCCATATACCAGTAACATTCCACCACCACCAAAATCGCCAATTAACCCTGGCGTTGGAGTTGGCTGGCATTGAGCACGCGCAGTTGAATGCAAGGCCCCTGTCAAAGCGATATAATTAATATCGTGTCCAGCTGATTGGGCCAATGGCCCTGTTTGCCCCCATCCTGTTACCCGGCCATAAACCAATTTGGGATTACAAGCATGACAAATTTCTGGACCTAAACCTAAAAACTCCATGACACCAGGACGAAAACCTTCAATTAAAATATCAGCGCTTTCAATCAACTTTAATGCGATTTCAATAGCTTCAGGTTTTTTTAAATCCAGTGCAATTGACTCACGTCCACGGGCCAATACATCACTATCCCGTGCTGTTAAAGATGCCATGCCACCTTGTTTAGAAGGCTTGATCAGGCGATCAATACGTATAACACGGGCACCTTGATCTGCAAGTAACATTGCTGCAAAAGGTGCAGGTCCAAGACCTGCAAACTCAATTACAGTTAAATGCGACAGTGGTCCTGAACGCCTCATTAAGCAGCCACCTCACTACCCACTTCCACAGCACGACCTTCTACACCTACAGTCTTATTGCTGATGAGGAATGCTTCATTTAATTCAATACCATAACCCGGACCTTCATTCGGATAACACATGCCATTTTCAAACTTCGGAATGTTTAGTGCGATATCTGTACCGACTTTAATGTTCTTACTTTCCATCGTACCGTGAATCAATAACGGACCAATAGATTCATTCAAACCTTGAGACGCCCATTCATTTGCAACCCAAAGATGTGCAGCTGGACTATGTTCTAAGCCAGAACCAATCATACAACCACAATGAACAGGTAAACCTGCCAAACGCGCCATAGTTAACCAACGCTGAGCTTTTACCAATCCGCCTACTTTTTGAAGCTTGATGAATAAGCCATCTGCTGCACGGCGATCAATAATTTCTTTAAGGTTATGTAGTTCTTGAGCAGATTCATCGGCATAAATTGGCGTTTTGACCTGTGCTCGTAAACGCGCCATGCCTTCAATATCCCAATGCGCTAGCGGCTGCTCAATTAAATCAAGGCCTGCAGAATCAATACGACGAATCACATGAAGTGCTTTTTCATAACTCCAGAAGCCGTTTGCATCAATGGTTAATACTGCATCTTGGCCTACGGTGTCACGTACAGCATGAACCATATCAATATCGTCTTGTAATGTACCGTGACCAATTTTCATTTTGAATAATTCAAAACCGAGCGTTTTAGCTTTCTGTGCTTCAGCCGCAACATCTTCAGGTTTACCCGCAGATAATACCCAACCTTGACGTGAGCCCTCAGTGGTACGTCCACCCAGCAAGTCATATACAGGTACGCCGTATAGCTTTCCTTTCAAATCATGTAATGCGAAGTCGACCGTTGCTTTGGCCTGATTGTTATCGCGAACCAACAGATCCATTTTTGCCACAATTTTTTCGATGTTACGAGGATCTTCACCAATTAAAATACGCGGTGCAATGACACGAGTAATCATCGCAATAATTGATTCTTGTAATTCACCACGGTACCAAGAAGATGTATCACCGGAATCTGCAAAACCTACCGTACCGTCATCTGCAGTAATTTTTAAAACCACACTATCAATAGAGGTAATGCGCGTATTTGGCATGATCACTGGTTTTTTTAATGGGGTAGAAACTGGGAAACATTCTACTTTAACGATCTTTGGCATGATTAAATCCCTTTCCTTTTGAAAATTTCTGCGTTTTAAAACGCAAATTTTAGTGTCTATTCGCTTAGACCTATTTACTTATACCCAGCTTTAATAGACTGATATAAGATCTATTTTTTGAAAATAGCTCAGCTCAGAATAATGTTCTTCACTGAAGAAGAATCTTTTTAACAATTTGGTCAATTTTTATATTTCATTCATTAGAAATATAAAAATTAAAACCTCTCCTGAAGTAATGTAATTTCGATTTTTATAAAAGTCAACCAACAAGTTGGTTGAATAAATAATAAATCAACCAACCTGTTGGTTGACAAAACTGTAATATTTGTTAAAACTAGGTTTTATCAGAACAAGTGTTTGGCTCAGAGTAGGTTTTAGAGGATTGAGTCATTCATTATTTATCTAATTAATGTGAAATAAAAAAGGATTGCCCCATGATTTATGGATATCGCTCGCCATGGATGACAGAAGAACTTGATCAGTTACGTGTTACCGCACGTCGTTTCTTTGAACAAGAAGTTGCACCAAATGCTGAAAAATTTCGTAAACAACATTTTATTGATCGTGAAGTTTGGGAAAAAGCAGGAGAACTCGGTTTACTCTGTATGAGTGTTCCCGAAGAATATGGTGGCTTGGGTGCATCCTTTGCCCATGAAGTCATTATGATGGAAGAACAAGCGCGGATATGTGATACCACCTTTGGGTTTATTCCTGGTTCATTGAATAGCCCGGGTTTCTTTTTGGGCACCGCTACACACGAACAACTGTTAAAGTGGATGCCGGGTATTGCGGCAGGTAAAAAAATGATTGCTGTTGCGATTACCGAGCCTGATGCAGGAACAGACGTAAAGGCACTCAGAACGACTGCACGTCGTGATGGTGATGAATATGTTCTGAACGGTTCTAAAACATTTTGTACGCTTGGTGATCAAGCTGATTATGTCTTGGTTGCTGCACGTACCGGTGATTCGGGCTCAGGTGCGCGTGGAATTTCTCTATTCATGGTCGAAAAAGACAAATGTCCAGGCTTTAAAGTAAATAACATCATTGAGAAAATTGGGCAAAATGCCTTAAATACTGCTGAAATTTTCTTAGATGATGCACGTGTTCCAGCCGAGAATTTAATTGGTGGTGAAGAAGGAAAAGGTTTCTTCCAGTTAATGGATGTGTTCACACGTGAACGTTTATCGATTGGTATCGTGGGCATTGCGTGTGCAGAACGTGCCATTGAGATGACAGTTGAACATGCCAAAAACCGTAAAATGTTAGGAAAAACCCTATGGGATTTCCAAAACACTAAATTTGAATTGGCTGAATGCCTAACCGAAGCACGTGTGGGCCGTGTATTCATTGATACGATTATTAATGATTTGGTTGAAGGTAAAGAACTACAACCGAATGATGCCATGATGGCAAAATGGTGGGGCTCACAGAAGCAGTGTGAAATTATCGACCGTTGCTTACAGCTGTTTGGTGGGTATGGTTACTGTACAGAATATCCAATTGCGCAATTGTATATGGATGCACGAGTTGCAAAAATTTACGGTGGCTCTAATGAGACATTAAAAGATGTGATTGCGCGTTCAATGTAAAAAATAGCAGATATAAAAAAGAGACATCTATTGCCTCTTTTTTATTTAACAATTTAATTGATTTAATCCGTATTAAAATATTAGTTTTTCATATCAAAAGGTCTTAAGCTCATTTTCAGCAATGCCCCACCTACGTGAAATAATTTTCTCACCGATCTGTATCGTTGATCATTATCACTAATATTGAAGGCAATAGAATAGAAAATAAAACCTAAGATTTATAATTTAGTACTTAAATCCATGATTATAATGATAAAAAATTAATAATTAACTTTAAAGTATACAAAACACAGAAGCTTAAAATCTCTGATTTCAAGCTTCTGTTAAAATAAATATCGGTTTATGGTCTGGTGTATATTAGGCTCTAAGACCATTAATCATGGTATCCATGAAAGTATCTGTAATTTCAGAAATCGTGATTTTTGAGTCCTCTTTATACCATCTTGGTACCCAGTTTAATGCCCCGAATAACATTGAAGAAATAATGCGGGGCGAACACGGCTTAATTTTACCATCGACAATGCCTTCTTCAATCAATGCACGAACCGTTAAATCTAAACGTCGTTGGAATTTTCTAATTTCATCACTCGAATAAACATCTAATGGACGCGCACCCACAAGCAACATACAGCGACCAAATACATTATTTTGTGCCATCGCCAGACTTGAAGCAAATTTTATTAGACGATCAAACACACACACCTCTTTGTTGTGCATTTCTTCAATCAGTAAATCTAAATCTTTAAAAGACAGCTGCAAGCATTCAAATAAAATGCTCTCTTTATTCGAAATATAATGGTAAAGCGTCGCTTTATGAATACCGACATGCTCGGCAATTAAATCCAATGAGGTTGCCTCATATCCTAAGGTTGAGAACAGCTCAGCAGCAGTCATTAAAATTAATAAGCGTTTGTCTTCATGACGTGCATCTGTACTTGGACGACGTTTGCGTGGTTGACGTGTTTTCACAACTAAGCCATTCGCGCTTAAATCTTTCGTCATTTCCATTTGTTCTGTTTCTAATTCAGCCATTTAGTAATCCTAAAAATAAAATCAATGATCACGCTGGTTAAACAAACTGTCTAATGGGTTCATTTAAATAAAAGTAGGCAGATGGAAGTAAACAATAAATATTTAAAATCAGCATCAGCATTTTACCACTTAAATATCAACCAACTATTTGGTAGTATTATAAATAAATTGCATTTTTTTAATAGTACTTATTTTCTATAGAATAGAACACTTAATTTTCTCATAAAAAACAATAATCCACGTAAGTGGATTATTGTTATAAATCAATACTTCATTGTAAATTATTTATTCAAAGAATATTTACGCTGCATATAAAATACCATTTTCAAGCAACTGTGTAATACGCTGGTTATCCCAACCCATTTCATTCAAAATTTCCCGCGTATGTTCACCGAGTTTAGGCGCGCGAACACGAACCTCTCCTGGAGTAAGTGACATTTTGACAGGAATACCCGGTACTGCTGTTGGGGTTGCAGTTCCAGGATGCTCCACTAAAGGCAACATATTGCGTGCAGCAAAATGCTCATCTTTGAAAATTTCTTCACCAGTATAAATCGGACTAAATGGAACACGACCACCAAAAAGTTCCTTTAATTCTAGCTTGGTTTTTAGCACGGTATATTTTTCAATTTCCGCATTGAGTTCAAGATGATTTATCCAACGCAAACCTTCATTTAAATATTTGGCTTCAGTTTTTAATTCAGGACAACCGAGTAAATCGCACAATAAATGAAATTGTGGATCGTGCGGTGCAGCAATCGCAATCACGCCATCTTTAACTTTAATGGTGCCAAAAGGTGCCAACCCCGGAATCCCGTTACCAACAGGTTTTGCAGAAACCCCTAAATATGAAAACTGACTAACCACAATTTCAGACAGCGCCAAAATACTGTCAGTCATCGCGACATCTACATATTGACCTAAGCCCGTATTTTTCGCATGCAATAGAGCGGAGACTGTGCCGAATGCTGCAAATAAACCAGATACCGTATCACCAGCGCCACCACCCACTTTGACAGGATGATCCGCATCCATACCGGTTACTCCCATCCAGCCCCCCATGGCTTGAGCGACAATATCGAATGCAGGCCAGTTTTTATATGGGCTCTCTCCGCCAACACGATCACCAAAACCGCGAATAGAAGTATAGACAAGACGAGGGTTGATTTCTTTTAGTACCTCATAACCCAAGCCCATTTTTTCAAGTACACCCGCACGATAGTTTTCAACTAGACCATCAGCATTTTTAACCAGCTCAAGTAATGCTTCACGACCTAATTCAGTTTTAAGATTTAATGAAATAGAACGCTTGTTGCGGTTACAAGACTGAAATAATCCGCCAAAAAATTTGTCTTGATCATCAGCACGGAATGGTCCCATTTTACGGAAAAAATCACCTTCTAATGGTTCGACTTTAATTACATCCGCACCATGATCTGCTAGCATTTGAGAACAAAATGGACCAGCTAAGGCATGCGTTAAATCGAGAATACGTAATCCTTTTAAAGATCCTTGATGATTACTTTCCATAAACACTCCGTTGTTATTTTTAAATCAACCAAATAGTTGGTTAATTGATTATCAGCTAATTCTGTATCACTGTAAAACTGTTTTTACAAATTTTAGACTAAAGTTAAGAAAATATTTTTATACAAATAAGCAGAATGAATAAGCAGTTTCTGCCTATTTATTCTGCATTTATAAGTGGTTATATTTAAGAAGTTTTAGGTTTGGTTTGTAGGGTTACCCAATGCGTACGGGTAAATTCTTCAATAATCCACTGCCCATTAAAGCGCCCTAAACCAGAGTTTTTCTCACCACCAAAAGGTGCATGTGACTGATCATCGACAGTAATGTCATTAATATGCGTCATCCCTGCTTCAATCCCGAGCGCAAAGTTTACCCCACGCTCATGATTGGTTGTACATACCGCACTGGATAAACCATATTCTGTGTCATTGGCCAACTCTAAAGCATGTGCTTCATCACGTGCTTTAATAACAGGTAAGATTGGACCAAAGCTTTCTTCACGTGCCAATGCCGATTGCGGATCGACATCAATAAAGACATGTGGCGGAATGACTTGACCTTGTGTCTCACCACCAATAATCATTTGAGCATTTGACGCTTTCGCTTCTGCAATAATTCGTTCAATATTTCGAACCTGGCTTTGATTAATGATTGGTCCAATTAGGGTGCCCATATCATCTGGATCACCTATCACCAATTCTTTTACTTTATGTTCAAGCAAGACCACAAAATCATCATAGATTTTTTCATCGACAATGACCCGATTGGTGCTCATGCAAATTTGACCTTGATGTAGGAAACGACCGAGTACTGTCAATTCAACCGCTTGCTCTAAATTGGCATCATCAAGCACCACCATAGGTGCGTTTCCACCCAGCTCAAGTGCAATTCGTTTAATATGTTTTCCACCCACAGCCAGTTGACCAACTCGTTTGCCAATCTCGGTTGAACCTGTAAATGAAATTAAACTTGGTGCTGCATGCTCGACAAAATAATCTCCGATCTCACTTCCAGCTCCCACAACTACATTGAGTACTCCTGCAGGAAAACCTGCTTCTTCAAAAATTTTGGCTAAAAGTGTCCCACCCGTAACTGGGGTATCACTTGCTGGCTTGAGGACAACCGTATTTCCTAGTGCCACGGCAGTAATGACAGAACGCATACTCAGGTGAAATGGAAAATTCCACGGGCTAATCACACCAATAACACCCAATGCTTTTCGATAAATCCGGCTTTCCTGATGTGGCACACTGGTCGGCAAAATTTCGCCATTCACACGTAATGGAAAAGTTTTTGCTTCAGCGGTGATACCTTGTGCCGCACCTAATTCGATTGAAGCTTTTAAGCGCGTGCTTCCTGACTCACGAATAATCCAGTCAATAATTTCTTCACCACGCGCTTTTAAAATTTCTTCTACACGTTGAATCAGCACAATTCGTTCTGCGGGTGAGGTTTTCTCCCATGCAGGTTGCACAAATTTTGCTGCGGTGTATGCAGCATCTAAATCTACTGTATTTGCTAATTGAAATTGGTGAATGAGTTCTTGGTTGTAGGGATTAATATTATCAGATTGTCGCGTCGATGAACCCTTGGTCCATTGGCCATGAATATATTGATGATTTAGTTCGGTATAAATGTTAGAAGAACCCATAAAACAAATCCTTGTATCTCTACTCTGTTTATTGTCAACGATTGCTGACAATAAACATAAGTTAAATAGAACAAAAAAGCAATCAACCATTTGGTTGGTTAATTAACCAAAAAAATATTCAAATTTTTAGCCATCAAAACTTGTAGGTATAGTTGGTATAAAACCGGTGCTCATCCAGTTTAATACCACTATTTTCAAAGTCAGTTTTAATTAACATATATTGAAAGCCTAATCCCTTGAATAGTCCTTCTTTAATTCCATAGTTGAGAACGATATTAAATTCGCTTTCTTTGACATCATCAATGGTGGGATGCTTAATATGATCCGCCATGATATAACGTGTCATAAAATACAAGCCATCTATGCCCATAGCGGCAAAATCATAGTCATAACGAAACTGAACAGAACGCTCTTTTGCCTTATAGAAACTGATACTGCCCCATTGGGTTAAAAATGGTGCGGGCGTCCAACCGCTGAGTAAAGGAAATGCCGTTTCACCCGACATATGTTGATAACCTAAACCAAATTTGTGCGAACCATGACTCAGCATACTCATAAAGTTATATGCCTGATTATCAATTTCACCCTGTAAGCTGCTCCCTGCATCCTGGGTATCAAAGACACGAAAATCAGTGACTAAGCGGGTAGTGTTATTAAATTTATACTGATGTTTTAAGCCGACATAATGTTGGTTATAAATATCTTCCAGTCCTCCATAGAAATATGAGGCATCCAAGTTTGGATTCACTTTGTAATCCACCCCAAAAACATTTAAACCGTTTGAAAATTCACCTGTTTTATTGACGTCTAAGGTCAGTTTTTCATAATCATCTTTATCACGTGCTTGAATCCGGGTAATTCGACCGGCAGTAATCTTGGTATTTTCAATATCATTCGATTCAAGCATGAGACCTTTAAAAGTTGTCGGCAAATTTCGACTGTGGTCAATATGAACCACCGGAAGTTTAGGCATCAATTGCCCGTAACGTACTTCGGTTTTAGCTATTTTGGCTTTTAAAGTTAATCCTAATTGGGTCTGCTCTTGTTCCTGTTCTCCTGTAACAGGGTCATTCGGCATGGTTCCATCACGCACCAATTCATTGTCATTTTTCATTAAACGCTCTGCATGCATAACCGTTCCATCCAGACCAAAAGCAACTGGACCGATTGGCTCTGCATAGCCCGACTTAATACTTAATGATGCACTTTGAGACCAATGCTCGAACTCTGGTACAGGTTTGGTATCAGGAATACGATGCATATAAAAGTTACGGAAATCTACCTGTACCTGTGCATCTTTGACCACATCTGCCTGTACCATCTGTGAAGAACAGATTAGACACCCCAACGATAATAGTTTTAGTTTAAACATGTTAGCAATCCTCTTTGCTTGATTTTCAACTTTCCATAGTTGCAATGGTGGATCTATCCAAATTCATCCTCAGGATGTTAGATGCACCTTTTCTGATTTTGTTTTTAGGACAATATCCATTGCATTATTCATATCCTTGAACAACAATTTCGTGATCCTACGAAATTCCTTCTTATATTCTGTTTCAATCCTATGAAAACCAAGAATATAAGAAGCTAAACAACATCCCTGTCGTAAAGCCCACCTGTTATGCGACTTTGACTGTAATGCCTGTCAGGCCATCCACATCAGCTCGCATTTCATCTCCTGATACCACTGCACCTACACCCTCAGGTGTTCCTGTAAAAATCAAATCGCCTTGTTTCAATTCAAATAAAGTTGATAAATTGGCAATCGTTTCAGCAACATTCCAAATCAAATGGGTGATATCACTACGTTGTTGGGTTCGACCATTCACGGTAAGGTGAATATCAGCGAAATTTAATTCCCCCACATCGGCTAAACGATGGATTGGGCCCACAGGTGCCGAGTAGTCAAATGCCTTACCGACTTCCCATGGACGCCCCTTTTCACGTTGCGCCATTTGTAAGTCACGACGTGTCATATCCAAACCCACTGCATAGCCATAGATATATTCAGCAGCTTGCTCAACTGAAATATTTTTCCCATCTTTACCAATGGCCACGACCAATTCTATTTCATAGTGGTAGTTTGAGGTTAAGGGTGGATATGGAATGGTGACTGTTTCGCCCGCAGGTACAGGTACAATGGACTCAGCATCATTCGGCTTACAAAAGAAAAAGGGTGGCTCACGATCTGGATCGAAGCCCATTTCACGGGCATGTGCCGCATAGTTACGACCGACACAGTAAATACGACGTACTGGAAATAATGCATCGCTATCTTTTACAGGAATACCGACCACTGGCATTGGGTTAAATACAAAACTCATCATCTACTTCCTTGATTTTATTCGTTGTTAAATTCTTTAAACAGCATCTGGTTGATTGTGGGGGGCTGCTGCCTGAAATTCAGGCAAAGCCATACATGCGTTATAAATATTTTGAATAATTGGATATTGACTTAAATTGACTTGGAATCGTTTAGAGGATTCAACTTGTGGAATCAGATACACGTCGGCCAAAGTAGGTGCATTCCCTACACAAAAATCTCCTCGTCCACTGTCTCGATCTAACAACTGTTCTAAAGCGCCAAAGCCTTCTTCAATCCAATGCTGGCACCATGTTAATACTTGCTGTTCGTCTAACTTCAACGGACCACGCAAGTATTCCAAAACACGTTTATTGTTAATGGGATGAATATCGCAACCCACCAATGCAGCTATTGCCCGTACTTTGGCACGCCCCAATTCATCTTTAGGCAATAAGGCAGGTTCCGGATATTCCACCTCTAACCATTCAATAATGGCGGGAGACTGAATCAGCAACTGATCATTAACTTCCAACACAGGAACAAAGCCTTGCGGGTTAATGTTCTGAAAGTCTATATGCTTGTGTTCATCTTTCATCAGAGACACAGGCAATAATTCATAATCAATCTTCTTAAGATTCATTACGATCCGGGTACGATGTGAAGTTCCGCTTCGGAAAAAACCATACATTTTCATGCTGCTGATCCCGTGTAATGTTTGGCTGCATCTAAACAGTTTTCAACATTCCAGCCATACAGCCATTCCATCGCATCATAAAACCGTTCATTGGGACGCCCACGCCATAAATCATTGCGAACCATGCGCTGAACACCTTTGGCATGGTAAATCTTGCCCATTTCTCGAGATGACAAAACAATACGTGCGGTACGCGCCACACGTGCACATTGGTAAATTTGAAAGGCTTGTTGAATATTATTGTTACTGATACGAAGAGCTTCACCCAAAGTTACTGCATCTTCCATCGCCATGCAGGCACCTTGTGCCATATATTGTGTGGTTGGATGTGCCGCATCTCCCAGTAAAGTTATACGTCCATAACTCCATTGGTCGATAGGCTCACGGTCTGCTGTTGCCCAACGTTTCCATGATTTTGGCAACTCAATCAATTTGCGTGCTTTCGGACAAATGCCCTGAAAATAAGAAAGTACTTCTTCTTTTGAGCCGTCTTTTACGCCCCATTCTTCCTGTTCACGGCTATGGAAGGTCACCACGACGTTATATTCTTCGCCGCCTCGTAATGGATAATGGACCAAGTGACAATTTGGGCCTACCCAGATACTGGCCGCATTCCACTGCAACTCTTCAGGAAATTCACTCTTTGGAACCACTGCACGGTAAACCACATGTCCTGTTACTAAAGCTGGGTCACCGACATATTTTTCACGAACAACCGACTTAACGCCATCGGCACCAATAAGTGCTTGCCCAGTATAACTTTTTCTATTTTGATCTGTAATGGTGACACCAGTATCATCTTGTTCCACATGAGTGATACGACAATTGGTGATGATCTCAATTTCACCGCATTCTTGCGCACCTTCCACCAAAGAGCTATGAATATCTGCACGGTGAATCACTGCATACGGATTACCAAAGCGATTTAAAAATGCATCACCTGTATCAATACGTCCGACTTGATATTCATCAATTGCATCATGCATGACCATATAATCTGTATAGACAGCACGCCCTCGAGCTCGGTCACCTATACCCAAGGCATCAAATGCATTAAAGGCATTTGGACCCAGTTGAATACCTGCACCAATTTCTCCAATTTCAGAAGCCTGTTCAAAAACTTGAACTTTAAAACCTTGTTTGGCTAATGCGAGGGCAGCTGCAAAACCACCTATACCACCGCCTGCAATCAAAATTGGACTTAGCTGATTTGCCATGTTTTTTATCCTTTAAAAACAGATTTAATTACGTTCACGAACTGAATAAAGGTCGAGTTTCTTTTGAATGGGTGCTTCATCAGCAATAAAAATGAAACATGGCTTATTTGATCTATTGATTAAATCGACCTGTGCAAAACATGGGGCACATGCGGTATCGGCTTTTTCTAAATTGAAAGTTTCAGTACCAATTCTAAGCTCTACTTGTCCCTCAATGAGGTGAAAGACTTGTGCGGCCGAACATGGACTCATTTGAATCGTTTCATTTGGTCGAACCATAAGTGCTGAGTAACCAATAATTTTCTGGCAGTCTTCACCTGTTTCCGGATTGACATATGCAACTTGAATTGGGCCTTGTGATTGGTTCTCAGCTAGATCAACAAGTAATTGCTTGGCTTCTGCCCAAGGATAACGAAGCATTGGATAATTATTTTTTGCCCGAATGTGATGTTGAGTCGGCACTAAACCTCTGCCATAACGTGATTTTTCTCCTGTATTCATTACAGGTTGGCATTCTCCGCCTTCTACATAAGAAGCTTCCATGTAGTAGACCAAAGGCAAATCAAGTACATCGAGCCAAATGACAGGCTCATCTCCATCATGACCATGTTCATGCCATAGACCAGATGGCGTAAGAATCAAATCGCCATGGGACATTGGGCATTTTTCACCTTCAACCGTGGTATAGGCTTTTTCACCTTCCACTATAAGGCGCACTGCATTCGGTGTATGTCTGTGTGCGGGTGCCCATTCTTTTGGCAATAGTAATTGCATTCCAAGATAAATCACCGATGTCGCCCGCATATTTTCTAAACCATGACCAGGATTGGCTAAAACCAGTACACGGCGTTCGGCTTTCTCTATCGGAGTTAACTCTCCAGCCTCAATCAATAATGGCTTGATGTCTTTAAATTTCCAGGAAATCGCCTGAGTATGTGGAACTGGTTTTAATGGGGGTAATACATTTCGAAGACTTGGCCACAATGGAACCAAATTGTTCTGTGTCAGGTTTGCAACATAACGTGTTGGCAGATCTTCTAACCTAGCAAGTTGTTCCATTTTAATCCCTACTATAATAATATCAACCAATCAGTTGGTTGTTTTTAAGCATTATAGTATGTTTTTTAATTAAATCTAGCGGTTCAAGATAATTTTTAGTGAATTTGGCTAAAGCTTTAATTATTTTATTTATTAATAAAAATCAGTATCTTAATTTATTAAGATGCAAAATAGAGGGTTAAGCAAGCATGAAACAAAAATTTAATTTTTTAACAAGGTTAATCTACGTATTTGTAATTTGTATTGCTGTGGCATTGATTTATCATAAATATTTTCCTTATATAAAAGGCACTTATTATATTTAGTCCTAGGGAATACCGATTGACTCCTTAAAGGAGTAAAAGATGAATAAGACTTAGGGATAAAATTTTTTATAGTTTCATAGCTGGGATAATTTAGTTAAAAGATCTCACTTTTGATAAGATTTTTTTTATTGAGTTTCAGACTATCAATTAAAATATTTTTTTAATTTCTCCACACCCATCTATCTAGGTTAAAGTTATGACCAAGACTGAGAATAGCTTTAATTATATACAAACCTAGTGTTGATCAAGCTATATTTACCAATACAGATACAAGGATTGGTATCAACTAAATATTTGGTTTCATAAAATAATTTTTAATAACGCAAGTTTGTTTCAACTTTTATATCGAGGCAAAGATTACCCCTGCCCAAATTAAGTTATAGATTAATTTAAAGACTTTCATTGAATTGATATTTGACTCGGCATTTATATTGAGGGCCGACATTGATAGGTCTTATTTGATTTTGATTAAATTTATTTAAGATTGTCTAATCCAATTTTTTGTGTGAGTTCTTTATCTGACATAAAACCGAAATTATAAAAAACCCCGATCAATGATCGGGGTTTTGAATTTGGCGGAAGCGGTGAGATTCGAACTCACGGAGGACTCGCACCCTCGTCGGTTTTCAAGACCGGTGCATTAAACCGCTCTGCCACGCTTCCAATGGCGGCTATGATATAAATAAAAACCTATCTTGGCAAACACTTTTATGCTTTTTTCTTACCGAGTGATTAAAATAAAATCAAAATAGATTAATTTGCTGAATTTTCAGGCTTTTCATAACGAATTTTATTGATATACCACTGTTTCTTGCCTAAAGGTGTCAACACCTCCACTTCATCATCCACTTGTTTTCCGAGTAAAGCACGTGCCATAGGCGAATCAATTGAAATATGCTGCGGATGATGATCATAAATTTCATCTACACCAACAACACGTAAGGTTTTTTGTTCACCTTCATCATTCTCAATATCCACCCAAGCCCCAAAATACACCTTGCCCTCTTGCTCAGGTGAAAAATCAATAATTTTAAGCTCTTCTAAACGCTTGCCCAGGTAACGAACACGACGGTCAATCTTACGTAAAATTTGTTTATTATATTGATAATCAGCATTTTCACTACGGTCGCCCAGACTCGCCGCCCAGTTTACTTTTCGGGTAATTTCTGGTCGTTCTTCATGCCACAAATGCTGTAATTCTGCGACCAGTTTGTCATGTCCAGAACGTGTAATTAAGTTAGATTTCATAGTATTTTTTGATGTTGGGCTTACACTTTACTTACAAGAATGGCCTATTTTATCCGCTATTTACACACAACTAAAGTTTATAAAATTAATTCTTCAATTAAATTAATTCTTTATGTTACATATTTCTAAAAAGTTTCGTACAAAATTTGACAAGTCTATTTTTCACCCTTATTATGCGCGCATGTTTTTAAATTGCCTATTTTTTAATCTATGTAGAAAATCTACATTATTCTCCTTTTAATCCAATGTCATTTTGAATGACGTCATGACTGCCCAACCCTTATTGAATTTATCAAACTTGAAAGAGCTTGAGGCATGTGCGCCTTTGCTTTTTAGGGCATAAATTACTTGTAGCGGAGACAACATGCACAGTAGTTCAACTTCTGGGGTGAGGCTTTGCCTTAACTCATTAAAATCTTCTCTCTCATTAAAAATTCTTGCGTTCAGTACTCTGTTAATTCCATTTCACAGTATTAATGCAAGTAAATCGTATCAATACGATTCTGTCGTTAACGGCAAGCAACTCACCGTTGTTTCAGTTGAAAATTCAACCACAGTATTTAAAGATGGTTCCCACTTACATGGTTTTGGTTATGACCTCGCGCGTAACTATGCCAACAGCTTAAATGTCAAACTGGTGTTTAAGACTGTGCCTGATAACGCTACAGCACTCAAATGGGTATCGCAAGGTAAGGCAAACTTTGCCATGACGACAGCAGATGTCCGTTCAATTGAGCAAAAACGTCTGACTTCTTTTTCCGCAACCTGCGGTGATATCGGCAGCTTGCAACAAAATGGCCTAAATACCAGCCTGAATTGGGTATTTAAGCACGCGGATGATCCTCTGACACAAACGGCAAGTGGTTTTGTCTGTCGAGGGAAACAGTCCGGTTCGATTCGCCAATTGGCTTCATTCTATAACCAGAATGCAGTTCAAGAAGAATCATGGGATAGCATTCAGCGTGATTTAAATCAACGTATGCCTATTTATAAAGCCAGCTTTAAAAATACCGCTGCAAAATATGATCTAGATTGGCATCTATTGGCAGCCATTGGTTATCAGGAATCGTATCTGAAACCCAATTCTGTATCGCCTACCGGTGTGCGTGGTTTGATGATGCTAACCAACAGTACCGCAAAAGCCATGGGTGTAAGTAACCGAACTGACCCGGCTCAAAGTATTGAAGGTGGCGCGAAATATTACGACCAGATGTTAAGTCGTTATGCTGATGTTCCTTATCCTGACCGTAACTGGTATGCACTTGTGGCTTATAATATGGGACCTGGTGCGGTAAATCAGATTCAGAAACGAATTCAGGCACAAGGTAAAAATCCAAATAATTGGGTCAATCTGTATAGTTATCTAGATCGTAACAAAGCCAGCAATGGTCGTTACCGTCAAGCGGTACAGTATGTAACGCGTATTCGCTCTTATTTAGAACATATTAAAACCACACAGTTAGTGAATATTTAATCTCTTCTAAATACAAAAAAAGCTTACCCAAGGGTAAGCTTTTTTATGCTTAAAATGAATTAAGCAAAACTCTTAAGTCGTTTGCTCAAGCACTTTCTTAAATAAATCTTTTTGTTCTTGGCTTGGCTTAGCAGTTTGTAAAGCCATCAATTGCGACATATCGCCTTGAACTTTAATTTTTCCGGTCATGAATGCTTGCATTGCAGCCGCCATATCAAATTCCAGGAACACTTTACGAAGGGTTTCACCATCCATATTCAAAGTGGTTTTGGCATTTGGAGATAGACCTTTTTTAATTGCCCCACCATCCAAAGACAATTCTGTATTGCCTTCTGATTCTGTCACTACTAAGTTAATTGCCAAATTTGCAAGTGCAGGTGGCAAGTTTAAATCACCCGCTTGAGCAGTTAAGCTATCTACAGTTGAAAACCAATCATCAGTTAAAAAGGTAGGCATGATCTTTCCTCAATTTATTCGTTCATTTGTGTCGCCTATCCAGACAACATCTTTGTGAAGCTATTTATGCTTGACGCTTGTTATAGCATGTAAAATTGTTTTCTGCTTAAGGTTTTTTGCACGATACGTTCAATTTTTATATTTTTAATACATTACTTAACTAAATCAAATATATAAAATAGACACCAATTCTAAAACCGGTGTCTAGCATCACCATTATTCAGCAGCAAAGCCTAAATTCACCATATTGATGCGTTTGCTTTGCGGTTCATCTTCTGTAGAACAGCTCGCGGTGAAATCAATTTCACGTTGCTCATCTAAAGCTTCAAAGTCAAACAGTTCACGATCGGCCAATTGTGAAGGCGATACGTTTTGCATGGCACCAAAAATACTGTGTAAACGCTTCGGATATTGCGCATCCCATTCACGCAGCATATTGTTGATCATCGCGCGCTGCAGATTTTCCTGTGAACCACACAAGTTACACGGAATAATCGGGAACTGACGCATTTCTGCATACTTGATGATGTCTTTTTCTTCCACATAAGCCAGCGGACGAATCAGGATATTTTTCTTGTCGGATGACAAAAGTTTCGGTGGCATAGCCTTTAAGCTGCCGCCATGGAACAGGTTCAAAAAGAAAGTCGCCATAATGTCATCACGGTGATGACCTAAAGCCACTTTGGTCGCGCCAATTTCTTGAGCAAAGCCATATAACGAACCACGACGTAAACGCGAGCACACTGCACAATACGTTTTACCTTCAGGGGTCAATTTTTTGGTAATGCTGTAGGTGTCTTTTTCCAGAATGTAATATGGAATGTTATTTTCTTCCAAATAACGTGGCAAGACATCTTCAGGGAAACCCGGCTGTTTCTGGTCAAGGTTCACCGCAACGACATCAAAATTTATGGGTGCAATGCGTTTAAACTGCAACATAATGTCGAGCAAGGTATAACTGTCTTTACCACCAGAAATACATACCATCACCTTGTCACCTTCTTCGAGCATTTTAAAATCACGAATGGCATGACCGACTTGGCGGCGAAGCTTTTTCAACAAACGGTAATATGCCGAACTTGTTGGCAGTTCTGGTTTGAAATTAAATCCTTGTTCGGACTCAACTGGCGAGTACATAGACGAGATTTACCCATAAATAAAAATACCGCGCAATTTTATCCGATCTGGCCTCACATCGCACCAAAAGAATGTAATTTCTGAAAATTGATTATTGTTGTCATTTTCACGTAATCAGCCCTATGTTATTTTGGACGATGCAGTTCAAATTTTGTTCACGATGCTTACCAATTGTACTTTTCCACAGTTGTCCACAAAACCTGTGGATAACTTTGTGGATTTCAAAAGGCTTGACAAGGTGTCAGACCTATTATTTAAGGCTTCTATTTAAATTGATCATTTTTTGATCAATTTTATTATTTATAAAAATCAATTACTTAATAGTGTCAAGTTATCCTGATTAAAAAAAATTAAATATTTTTTTGATTACTATCTCTACAATTAACACTTGCTTTTTACAAACTTGCAGAGAAATAAGTTACACAATGCTTTTTATTCTGTTTTTTTTTGTTAAACTCCTGTTGAACTGTTTAGATCAGATTTTTTTCTCTATAAAAAAATGAAAAATAACATTGTAAGCATGGGACTTTATTTTTTGGGGTGTGTGACAGTTGGTTCTGTTGCAGCGACCAGTCATGCCGGCCAAACCATCTATCAGCTAAAAGAATCAAATGGCACAACCCTACTCACCAATAAACAGGGCCGTTACAGTCATTTAAAAGTTGAAAAGAAAACCTATTATCCTGATAGCAATATGCATAGTTATAGCAATTGGGGCTCATCTGAAGCTTCGGTATTGCCGAGCTATAGCCGCAATAAAAATGCCTTTGACCACATTATTAAACAAGCTGCTGCACAACACGGTATTTCTGAAGGCTTGATTAAAGCGGTCATGCATACTGAATCCGGCTTTAATGTGAATGCGCGCTCGCCTGTCGGTGCACAAGGGCTGATGCAGCTGATGCCTGCCACAGCGCGCCGCTTTAATGTTTCAAATGCCTATGATCCGCAGCAAAATATTATGGCTGGGGCAAAATATTTGTCTTGGCTGATGAAACGCTTTAACGGTAATACTTCACTGGTTTTGGCCAGCTATAATGCCGGCGAAGGAAATGTTGCAAAATATGGCGGCATTCCCCCGTTTAAAGAAACCCAAGATTACGTAAGACGGGTCAGCAGCCGTTATAGCAACTTATACTCAAATAGAATTGCCAGCAGTTCAACTTCAAGCAATGCCCCGACTGAAAATGCAAGAATTATCGCGCAGTCCAGTCCTACAGAGTCATCATCAAACGCTACACCGCATTATAGTGCGCAGCGCCAAATCATTATGGCCGCTGATGGCAGTTTTACCGATGCCCCTATAGGCTCGTTTGCCACGGCACATGCCACAGCTTCTGCGAAAATTTCAATTAGTGACTAATTTCAGTCATTTTTTGAAATCTGCATCATCCAATAGAATTACTTATTTTTCTCCTTGAATTTTTAAGACTTACACCTCATATTTACTACGATGATTTTTGATTCATAAATCAGATTATTTTTTATTATAAGAGGATTCTCTCAATGATGCGGATTGGTTTGTTCTTGCTTACCAACCTCGCGGTACTGGTTGTAGCTGGCATTATTTTGTCACTCTTCGGTGTCGGTAGTTACCATGGCGCGGGTGGCTTAAATCTTGGCAACCTAATGGTCATCTGTTTTGTCTTTGGTATGGTTGGTTCTATCATTTCCCTGTTCATGTCAAAATGGATGGCGAAAAAAACCACAGGGACAGAGCTTATTGATCCCAATGCGCCTCGTAATCAAGCAGAAGCATGGTTATTACAAGAAATTGCGCAATTGTCGCAACGCGCTGGTATTAATATGCCAGAAGTGGGGATCTTCCCTTCTTATCAGTCCAATGCTTTTGCAACAGGTTGGAACAAAAACGACGCTTTAGTAGCCGTTTCAACGGGTTTACTCGAACGAATGAACAAAGATGAACTTCGTGCGGTACTTGCGCATGAAATTGGTCACGTTGCCAATGGCGACATGGTGACCCTTGCCCTGATTCAGGGTGTCGTCAATGCCTTTGTAATGTTCTTTGCACGTGTCGTCGGTGATTTTATTGACCGTAACGTATTTGGTCGTGAAGATGGCGAAGCACCGGGACTGGCTTACTTCGGTATTACCATCGTACTGGATATTGTGTTTGGTATTTTGGCATCTTCTATCGTGATGTGGTTCTCACGTCAGCGTGAATATCGTGCCGATGAAGCGGGTGCACGTTTAGCCGGTAAACAAGCTATGATTTCAGCTTTATTACGTTTACAAGCAGAATCAGAACTGCCTGATCAAATGCCTAAAGAAATGAAAGCGTTTGCAATTGCGGAAGGTAAGGAACAAGGTTTCAGCCTAGCTGCTTTGTTCCAAACTCACCCGACCATTGAACAACGTGTGGCTGCATTACACCAGTTAAACTGCCCATAAGATTTAATTAACAATATAATTTGATTAAATCGATATGAAGAAAGCCTCCACATGGAGGCTTTCTTCATGCTGTTGAATGCAACGTAATACGCACTATGCCACGAGCTTTTAAGATCGGGTTCTGGATGAGGAAAAAATTCCAGACTTAAACGCCCTCTATCTAGAATCATCTATTAGAGCTTTTTCATAAATCATTTTTTAATCACTAAAAAGAAAATCTCCTCTCCTTGTAGGAGACTTGCGGAGCATGCTCCTCAGGGAGAAGTTCCTATAGAAATCCCCTCATTCCTTTGCGAAGCAGTGCTGCTCATCCCAGAGAGAAGGGACTTTCAATATCTATTTAAATATGAATAGACCAGCGATCATTTTTTTGATTTATGAATGAGATCTATGGATTGGATTGAGAGATCGATTGAAAACCTAGCATGCGATAAAAATCATATGTCGCATCAAAATTGATCGCCGCTAAATTCGCAGCAATACAATCCATAGCTCTTATTCATAGTTCTTAGCCAGAATTTTTATCTATCAATTCTTCGCTATAAATCTCAGCGAGCGAAATCAAAAAGTATTCAGCCCTTGAAACCATTGCCATAACCAGCTCAAACCAAACCACAGCGCTATGAGCATCATCACTAAAACGATTGCGCCTAAAAGGTCAGGAATATGCAACCACAACCAGGCCACCACAGGATTGCGCCAGAAGGCTGAGTTCTGCTGTTTATGCTCCAGGCTTTCATGCAAAAATGGATGAACCACATGGGAATCACTGCGAATCTGATATTCTTCGCGAATATGTTCATGCACAATCGCTAGGGCTTTACGGCTTGGACGAATAAAAATGTCAAAAACCGTTCCCACTACAGGCACAAAACCCACCACTGCATCCACCATGGCCAGTTTCATCACCGGATTAAGCTTGCTTTGTGGTACCCCTATTTGCTTGGCTTTATAAATCGCATAACAAGTGAGGACAAATCCTGCAATATCACCTGCAACAAGAATTGTACTCAGAGCAGCATCAGCCCCGACGCCCTGCTTGGTAAATGGAATACGCACCACAGAATCCATCATATTGGCAAACTTGGCTAAATCGCGCTCTAAGCGAATCACCTCTTGCTGGCTAAGTTTTTTTGAAGATGCAGGTTCTGGCATAGAAAACGTATCGTTGGGTAAATGCAATCTACTTGAGAATAAAGCAGTTTTTTACTCAGGTCTGTTATGATTTTATAAATGCTAATCTAAGATGAATTTAAAGTGCTTAAAGGATTTATTTAAGGCAACAGAAGCCCGATAATTTAAAGTAGAAGCTGTGAAGCAATAAATAAATACACCACCACGCCTGTTGCATCACAAATGGAAGTTACTAACGGTGCAGATGCACTTGCAGGGTCTAGCTTCAAACGATTCAGGATGAAAGGTAGGCTCATTCCAATTAAACAGCCCATCAGCACAATGCCCATCATACTCAAAGCCAACACCAGTGAAACCATAAGATCGCCACGGTAATAACCTAAAATAGAGACTGCAAACGCCATGGTGCCACCTAAACATAGCGCGACTAAACTTTCACGCCCAAGCAGATACAACCAATCTTTAAACTGCACATCGCCTGTGGCCAGTGCTCGCACCATCAATGTTGCAGACTGAGAACCTGCATTTCCACCACTGCCAACCAATAAGGGCAAAAAGAAAACCAATACAATATTTGCGGCAATAATGTCTTCAAAATGTGCAATGCCAATCCCGGATAACAAACTGCCAAAAACAAGAAATACCAGCCAATACACCCGTTTTTGATAGAGTTGCAATATCGGGGCAGATTTAAGACTCAATTTAGATGATGCATCGACAGCACCAGATTTTAAAAAATCTTCTGTTGCCTCTTCTCTGGCCACATCCATTGCATCATCATGTGTCACAATACCCACCATCACACCGGCATGATCTATAATGGGTAATGCCAGTAAGTCATAACGAGCAATGGTTTTGGCTACTTCATTCTGATCGCTGTCAAAATATGCAAAAATAATATCGGTCGCCATTAAATCACTAATATTGCTTTGTTCTTCGGCAAGTATTAATTGTTTGAGCGATAAAACACCCAGCAGCTTTCTTGCTTCATCAAGTACATAGGCCAAATAAATGGTTTCCGAATCGGGTGCCTCATAACGCAACATTTTAATGGCATCTTTTACCGACATATTCGGTTTTAAGGTGGCATATTCGGAGCTCATGATGGCCCCTGCCGTACCTTCTACATAAGAAGAGAGCTGCCGAATATCTTCACGCTCGGCCTGTGCCAATGCAGGCAATAAAGTATTTTGCTGCTCGTGATCTAAACATTTAAATAAATCGACACGCTTGTCTGAAGGCATTTCGCCCATAATTTCAGCCAAGTCTGTTCGCGTTAAACCGTGTGCAAATTTTACTTGTTCTTCGGGTTTGAAATATGAAAATACATAGGCGCGTGCAGGAAGATGCAGTAGCAGCTTTTGACTATTCTCTAAAGGTAATTGTGCCAAAATATCAGCCAAATCTGCGGCTTTAAACGTTTTAACAGAGTCTAATGCCAATGCAATATCTTGCTTGCTTAATGCATCATTTAAAAGATATAAAAAGTTGTTGTAGCTCATGCTCGCCCCCTATTACCCAACCTATGTAATAGGGCCGCAACGGCTCTTATTTTATTTGCCGAATGAACCCACATAATAATGTTGGTAAATATAAATGTTTGAAATTTGGTGTATCTGACAACTGTGCCTGTCCATTTAGGGATTTAATCCTCATCAAACCGCTTATACGGCGCAGCAATACTACGAAAAACTGTTACATTTCTCAACCTTTACAACGAAACCTAAACAATTTAATCACTTATGTTTCTTTTAACGGACTTGGGCTTAAATAGAGTACGTATCAATACATACATAAATGGAATAAAAATCAGCACCAATATGGTCGCAAAAATTACACCACCCAAAACACTGACTCCGATTTCCTGACGACTGGCCGCCCCTGCACCAAAGGCAAACACCAGTGGAATCACCCCTGCGCCAAAGGCAAGTGATGTCATGAGAATCGGGCGTAAACGCAAACTTGCACCTTCCAAAGCAGCTTCAATGACACTGCGTCCTTGCGCTTGAGCCAGTGAGGCAAACTCCACAATTAAAATGGCATTTTTACAGGACAAGCCAATCGTAGTGAGCAATGCAATCTGGAAATAAATGTCATTGGGGAAACCGACAAAATAGCTAAACAGGATATTCCCGCCAATCCCTAGAGGAATGGCACTCATCACAGCGGTGGGAATAGACCAGCTTTCATAAAGTGCAGCCAGGCACAGGAAAATAAAGCCAATCGAGATCAGGTAAAGTAACATCGCCTGATTACTAGATTGTTTTTCTTCATAAGATAAACCGCTCCATGCCACATCAATACCTGACTGCTGCCCGACCAATTTGGCAACATCTTGCATGGCCAGACCCGAACTCACATCTTTTGCGGTATCGGCTTCCATCTGCAGTGCGGTATAGCCCATATAGCGGTTCACCACTTCAGGGCCACCGCTCCAGGTCACATTGGCAAAATTGCTAAATGCCACCATCTGGTTCAGATCATTGCGTACATACCAGTACTGTAAATCTTCAGGCTTGGAACGGAATTCGGCATCACCCTGCATCATCACGCGTTTAATCCGACCACGGTCAATAAAGTCATTGATATAACTGCCACCCCAGGCACTGGACAAGGTACTGTTAATGGCAGATTGCGACAGCCCATTGGCCATGGCCAGTTTCTGGTCGACATTGACTTTCAGTTCGGCTTTATCCGGATTGGAACGCTTATCCAGATTTTCAAAAGTGGAATATTGCTTTGCCTGTTCCTGCAGTTGCTTAAATTGAGTGTCCAGAAATTGACGTCCCTGACCATTCACATCGCGAATCCAGAAATCCAGTCCATCGGTTTGACCTAAACCACTGACCGAAGATGGCATGCTGACATTAATTTGTGCATTGGGATTTTTTTTGAAATGTTTTAAAGCACGCTCACGAATGGCTTGCGCTGAATTCTCTTTTCCAGAACGCTCATCCCAATGGTTTAATGCAATAAAACCTTGTCCCAGATTTTGCCCCGTTCCAGAAAAATTACGCCCGTAGCGAATCATCACCAGATTTACGTTATCTTTTTCATTTTCCAGAAAATATTGTCGAACTTGTTCACCTATTTCACGGCTTTTCGACATGGGCGCACCATCGACCAATTTAAACTGTACGCTTAAAATGCCCTGATCTTCACTGGGAATAAAACTGGTCGGTAAGGCGCGATAAAACAGAGCAAAGACACTGATCAGTGCCGCAAAAACGACCAAGCAAATGGCTTTATGCTGAATAGTCAGATTCGACAATTTAAGATAACGGTGTTTTAAGCTATCCAACTTTTGATTAAACCACAGCGCCCATTTGGCCGGTTGTGGATTGGGCTTTAAAATCAGTGCACATAAAGCAGGCGTTAAAATCAGCGCAACAGCCAGAGATAAAGCCATGGCTGAAACCAAGGTAATTGAAAATTGGCGGTAAATCACTCCGGTCGAGCCACTAAAAAATGCCATGGGAATAAATACTGCAGTCAGCACCAGTGTAATCCCGATCAGTGCACCACTAATTTCTTGCATAGACTCGATCGACGCTTGTTTTGCTGTTAATTGCTTCTCATGCATCAGGCGTTCGACGTTTTCAACCACCACAATCGCATCATCGACCAGAAGTCCAATCGCCAGTACCAAGGCAAATAAAGTTAAGGTATTGATGCTCATGCCTAGCACATAGAGCACTGCCATGGTGCCTAAAATCACCACCGGTACGGTAATGGCAGGAATAAGCGTCGCCCGCCAGTTTTGCAGGAAGATAAACATCACCACAATCACCAGCAGTACGGCTTCAAACAGGGTTTTTACCACTTCCTTAATCGATTCTTGTACAAAAGGTGTGTTATCGCGTGGATATACCAGTTTATAGCCTTCAGGCAATTGTGCCGAAAGACGGTCAACTTCCGCTTTAATTAAGGCCGAGGTCGCTAAGGCATTGGCACCGGATGCCAGGGAAATACCCATCCCCGCAGATTCAAAACCATTAATGGTATTAAATGATTGATAATTTTCAGCACCTAGCTCAATACGTGCGACATCTTTTAAATAGATAAAACTGCCATCGCGGGCAGATTTAACAATAATATTTTCAAACTCAGGCACCGTTTTTAAGCGTGAGCCAGAAGTCACTTTGGCATTTAGATATTGATCTTTGACGGTTGGCAAATCACCTACTGCTCCGGCTGCCACTTGGGTATTTTGTGCTTCAATTGCTGCCCGAATATCACTGGGCATTAAATTATATTGTTTTAATTTTGAAGGGTTCAGCCAAATTCGCATTGCGTATTGCGAACCAAAAACATCAACTTCACCGACTCCTTCAATTCGTGCCAGCTCTTCTTCCAAATGCGTTAACATATAATCTGACAGGGCAATATTGTCACTTTTACCCGATGCATCGTACAAGCCAATCACCATGTGGGTATCGCCAAGTGACTTGAATACATTCACCCCCTGACGTTGTACATCCTCAGGTAAACGATTCACTACCCCGTTAATTGCATTTTGTACTTGAACTTGTGCAGTATCCGGGTCAGTGCCATTTTCAAAACTAATGCTGATGCGGCTACGACCGGATGAATCACTACTTGAACTAAAATAAAGCAGATGATCAATGCCTTTGATTTGCTGTTCTAAAACCTGGGTAACACTTTCTTCAACGGTTTCTGCTGAAGCACCACTATAAGTTGCACTCACCGTAATACGTGGCGGTGCAATATCCGGATAACGCTCCACAGGTAAATTCAACACTGCAAAAAGCCCAAAAGCCATCACAATGATGGCCATTACACCGGCAAAAATAGGTCGTTGAATAAAAAATTTCGACAGCATATGACTTGATCGCAGTTTAAAGGAGTGATGTGGCTAGACCTTAAGCATTAATGCTAAGGCCGCTCATTAATATTGATATTCAGTGACTAAAAGTCAAAATACAATAATATTTAACAGAAAAAATATTTTTCGTCATAAATAAGGAGAAACTATGAAAATACACCATTTAATCAACCGCTATCGGATGCTTCATTTCCCATCTTTAGCATGAGGCTTTTAATAGATGATTTTACAAAGAACTTTCATTAAAAAGAAAAGCCATAACTTTGAACACGCAATTTTATTTAACTAAAGCTCATAAATACACTAATCATATCCATATGTTCTATATCGGTATTTTTTAATATCAATGTTGATTAGGTCGTATCAACAACAATAATTTCTTTACTGCTCATCCTTTTTAGGATTCAAGTTTTTATTAAATTAAAATTAACTCCAAGTTTTTAAAATTAAGACATATTTAAGCGTTGAGGCATATATTGCCTGAAATTTAGTAAAACATTTAAGCCATGAATCCATCTTCCCCATATAAAGGCAAAACCGGTTTTAAGCGTATTATCCATGCCACTCATTATTCTTTTTCGGGCTTTAAAACTGCATTTATTAATGAAGCTGCATTTCGTCAAATTGTATTTATAAATTTGATTCTCATTCCTGCTAGTTTTTTTCTTCATGTATCCCGTATAGAGCAAGCCATGATGGTTGCGGTGTGTTTACTGGCACTGATTGTTGAGTTATTTAATTCAGCGATTGAAGCAGTGGTAGACCGTATTTCTCTGGAAAGACATGAACTTTCAAAAAATGCCAAAGACATGGGTAGCGCTGCGCAATTTGTCGCACTGGCAATTATTTTTATTACTTGGATGATGATTCTATTGCCTTAAGTTTTATCCTCAATCATCAAGATATTGGCTATATAAAAAAGGAATATATCTTTCTGTTCCCTTTTTATATTCCGTTTTGATCAGCCATAAAAAAACCCTGCTTGCGCAGGGTTCTTTTTGAATCATTCGGGAGGATTAGCCACCGAATTGGTTCATTGTGTTTTTAGCGTCATCACCCGCTTTAAGCGCGTTGTCACCAGCGAAGATTTCTTTGTGATCATCACCGATGTCAGAACCAGCCATTGCTTGGTGTTTAACACATGCGATTGTACCGCGGATTTCTTTACGTTGTACGCCAGCAACATAAGCAAGCATACCTTCATCACCGAAGTAACCTTTAGCAAGCTCGTGAGTAGAAAGAGCTGCAGTGTGGTAAGTCGGAAGTGTGATCAAGTGATGGAACACACCTGCTTCACGAGAAGCATCAGCTTGGAATGTACGTACTTTTTCGTCAGCGTCAGCAGCCAATTCAGTTTCGTCATACTCAGCGCTCATTAATTTAGCACGGTCGTAAGCAGAAACGTCTTTGCCTTCAGCAACATAACGGTCATAAGTTTGTTGACGGAAGTTTAAAGTCCAGTTGAATGATGGGCTGTTGTTGTAAACAAGCTTAGCATTTGGAACTGTTTCACGTACACGGTTAACCATGTGAGCGATTTCGTCAACGTTTGGAGTCGCAGTTTCGATCCAAAGTAAGTCAGCACCGTTTTGAAGGCTAGATACACAGTCAAGTACAACACGGTCAATTTGAGTGTCAGCACGGAACTGGTAAAGACCAGAAGGTAAACGTTTAGGACGGTGTAATTTGCCGTTACGTTTGATCAGGATTTCGTCTTCTTGCGCTTCAGAAATATCAATTTCAGAAGTTTCTAAGTAGCTGATGTACTGAGAAGCGATGTCGCCTGGCTCTTTAACCACTGGGATTTTTTGAGTCAAGTCAGCGCCTTCAGAGTCAGTACGCGCAACGATGATACCGTCGTCAAGACCCATTTCCAAGAATGCATAACGAAGTGCATGGATCTTAGCGATGAAGTCTTCGTGTGGAACTGTTACTTTACCAGCTTGGTGACCACATTGTTTAGCGTCAGATACTTGGTTTTCGATTTGTAGTGCACAAGCACCCGCTTCGATCATTTTCTTAGCAAGTAAGTAAGTCGCTTCTTCGTTACCGAAACCAGCATCGATGTCCGCAATAATTGGAACGATGTGAGTTTGGAAACCGTCGATTTGAGCAGTGATTTCAGCAGCTTTAGCAGTATCACCCGCTTCGTTTGCTTTTTTAAGCGCACGGAACAAGTCGTTTAATTCTTTCGCATCAGCTTGACGTAAGAAAGTGTAGATTTCTTCGATCAAAGCAGGTACTGAAGTTTTTTCGTGCATAGATTGGTCAGGAAGTGGACCGAATTCTGAACGAAGTGCAGCAACCATCCAACCAGATAAGTAGATGTAGCGTTTGTCAGTTGTACCAAAGTATTTTTTGTTCGCAATCATTTTTTGTTGAGCGATGAAACCGTGCCAGCAACCCAAAGATTGAGTGTATTTGCTAGAATCAGCATCATATTCAGCCATATCACGACGCATAATAGCAGCAGTATATTTAGCAATGTCTAAACCAGTTTTGAATTGGTTTTGCATTTGCATACGCGCAGCATCTTCTGGGCTGATATCGCGCCAAGTGTTGCCGAATTTTGCTTTTAATTCGCGGATTGCGTCAATCGCTGTTTGGTATGTAGTCATGATATTTTCCTGTATATAATTTTAGGATTTCATCAATCAAAGGACTAAATCTGCAAAGTATTGATTTGTTCAGATTTAGAGCGCTTCGTTGCAATGGACACAGCTTAGTTTGACTGAAAAAATTAATCCAATAGTCTGCGAGAATCTTCAGTATTTATTTAAAAAATATGTAGATTAAAGTCTAATTATAATTATCACCATATTTTATAAGTTACTAATTTTAAAAATTATTTAAAAAAATTAAAAAGTCTTTTTTTGTATAACAAACAATCAACATGCTGTTTTATTCTTCATTAGACCTAAGTATAGGGCGGAATAAAAAACACTAGAATTTTCGTTTTTGTCTGATTTTTTCTTATTTCATCATCATTATTTTTAAAATACAATTGTATTTTATTTCAACAAATAAGACACCCTTAGCTTTATTCTGCATTCAAATCGTCAACTATAAAAAGACCTATCTGCTTTTTCAGCCATAAATTTGTGAAATACAAATTTTCATCTAACAGCTCATGCTATTTAAGTGTTTTTGATGCAATTGAAACCTACCTATTTTACGCAATTGCATGTACCGCAATTTAAGCTTTTAAATACCGTATTGCAGAGATAAAAGCATCCATTTCATATTGCAACTTATTTAAAACTCAATTGATAATCGCCCAGAATTCACAAGCGAGCAGAATGGCGAATAGGCTAACAAAAGTACGTTTAGGCCGGCTTTTTTTTCATCATATTTCCTACACAAGCCTTACCGCTTATGGCATAATCAACATAATTTCATGGTTTTATTATTGGTATTTTTTATATGAATCTGGAGCGGGTCGATCTCAATCTATTAATTTACCTTGATGTTCTTTTACGTGAAAAAAATGTTACCCGCGCAGCAGAACAATTGGGTGTTACCCAGCCCGCTATGAGTAATATTTTACGCCGTCTACGTAATTTATTTAATGATCCGCTTTTAATCCGTTCTTCTGAAGGCATGACACCAACAGAACGTGCTTTAGAATTACAACCTCGTATTCGTGATGCGCTTTCTGACTTGTCGATGATTTTAGAACCTCGTACAGAATTCCGCCCTTATACCTCGAATCGCGTTTTCCGCATCATGACCTCTGACTACGCCGAAGCGACTTTGGTTCCTCGCCTGGTTAAAGCATTGCGTTCAGAAGCACCGAATGTGGTTCTCGACTTTTTAACTCCAAGTGATGTGTCTTACCGTGACATGGAACAAGGTAAAGTCGATTTAGCCATTAACCGATTCAATGAAATTCCACAAAGTTTCCACCAAGTCTTGGTTTGGCGCGACAGTTTTTCATGCTTGCTCAACAACAAACACCCTGCCAGCGCAAACTTAAATCTTAAAAGCTATTTAGATGCACAACATATCTGGGTATCTAAAACCGGTATGGGCGTTGGCTTTGGTGTCAATCCAGATAAACAGGCCGGTCTGGGCTGGATTGATCAAGCTTTGGAACGTATTGGGCAAAAACGCAAGATTTCTGTTTTTACCCGCCATTATCAAATGCCTGCGCTTTTGGCATCCAATGTGGATTTGATTGCAACGCTGCCAAGCCGTATTGCCAAACTGCAATCCAACAATCCAAACCTGCTGATTAAAGACCCACCCTTTTATATTCCAGAATTTGAATTGAAAATGGCATGGTGTCCGTTGTTGCATCACCATCCTGCACACCGCTGGTTACGTCAGCTGATTCTGTATGTCGCCCGTCAAATGATTGAAGAAGAAAATCGTGAATTTCTAATGAATAACTCACAATTTTCTCATTATTAATCGTAAAAATTCTTAAATTCTTCTTTTTTAAGATTATACTGTGCTAATCAAGGTAGTAATTTCATTACTACCTCTAGTCCTTTTGTGTTAAAAATATTCCATAATAATGATGATCTACAGGTGGATTCGTGAGCCTTTTCCAGAATATCCTCATCATCGTGATACTGATTGCGGGAGCCGGTTTTCTATCTTTAACTGAGATTGCCCTTGCCGGTGCACGCAAGGTCAAACTTAAAATCCTCGCGGAATCTGGTGAGGAACGCGCCCAAAAAGTTTTAGACCTGCAAGAACAATCGGCTGATTTCTTTGCGGCTTCGCAAATTGGTTTAAACGCGGTTGCGATTCTCGGCGGTATTTTGGGTGAAGCAGCATTTCGTCCCTATATCGTAAATTTCGTGAATCGTATTTATCAAGGTCCATGGACTGAAAATATTGGCTTTATCCTCTCCTTTAGCTTAGTTACTTCGCTTTTTATTCTTTTTGCAGATTTAATGCCGAAACGCATGGCCATGATCGCACCAGAAAAAATTGCGGTTTCCGTGATTAACCCCATTCAAATTTTCATTAAAATTTGCAAGCCATTGGCCTGGGCTATTAATGCCATTGCGAATTTATTGTTCCGTTTGTTTAAAATCAATACCGTCCGTGATGACAATATTACCTTTGCCGATATTTCAGCAGTAATGGATGCAGGCGCACAAGCCGGTGTATTACAAAAACAAGAACATCATTTTATTGAAAATGTATTTGAACTTGAAGAACGTAATGTTCCTTCAAGTATGACCACCCGTGAAAACGTGGTGTTCTTTACCTTAAAAGAGTCTGAAGCCAGTATTCGCCAAAAACTGGCAGAATATCCTTATTCCAAATTTGTGGTTTGTAGTGAAAATATTGATGATGTGATTGGCTATATTGATGCCAAGGATATTTTAGTCCGTATTTTGAACAACCAGTCCTTACTGCAACTCAATGAAAATACCATTCGTAGTGTACTGACCATTCCAGATACTTTAACTTTATCTGAGTTACTCGATCGCTTCCGTTCCACCAAAGAAAAATTCGCGGTTGTTATTAACGAATACGCCTTAGTAGTTGGTGTGATTACCCTTTCTGACATTATGATTACCGTAATGGGTGATTGGGTAACAACGATTGAAGCGGATCAGCAAATCATCAAGCGTGATAATAATTCATGGCTGATTGATGGCAGCACGCCAATTGAAGACATCAAGCATGCGCTTGAAATTGATGAAATGCCGGATGATGAAAACTATGAAACCATTGCCGGTTTCATGATGTACAAATTGCGCAAGATTCCACGCCCTGCAGATGCAGTCATATTTGGTGCTTATAAATTTGAAGTGGTGGATGTCGATCATTTTAAAATTGACCAGTTACTGGTCACACGTCTGCTTGAAAAATCAACAGAACCTGAAGTCATTGAACCACCCTCCAGCTAATTGGATCTGTTCCAAACCGATCCCGTATATTAAAAATATATAACCTTAAAAAACCCATTCTTGTAATGGGTTTTTTAATCACCTTTTCTTATAAACAGACTCCTGCTTCCCTTCGCATTTCCTTGCAATTTTTATATCTATTTATAGGTTAAACCACTCTTATATGTTAAACCACTTCTACAGCAATTGATGAATGCACAGAAGTTTTACGCCCATCTTAAAAATGATTAATAAATAAACAATTAAGTAATATTTTCAAATATTTAGCATTAAGCGTACTGAGGTGCTTAGTTTAATAGCCTCTATTTAAAGAATATTTTTATGCTTGATAGTGAAACAAATCACATTTTTATTCCGATATTTTGTTTTACAGGCCTATAGCTTAAGCTTTGTTCAGACTATGTATCTAACTTCAACAATCATAGTGCTGTACTTTCAAAGGATTGATTCTCCATGCTGACCCTATTAGGTCTTGGCATGATTTTATGCTTTATGTATTTAATCATGACCCGACGTATGAGTGCGCTTGTAGCACTCACACTAATTCCCGTAATATTTGCTCTTATTGCCTATATATTAGGTTTCTTCTTTGACAGCTTAAGTCATATTGAAATTCAGAATCTTGGCGAAATGATGCTGGAGGGTGTTAAAAAACTTGCACCCACTGGAATCATGCTGTTATTTGCCATTTTATATTTTGCCATCATGATTGATACCGGGCTGTTTGACCCCTCAGTCAAATGGATTTTAAGATTGGTCAAAGGTGATCCTTTAAAAGTAACGCTGGGAACAATCACCTTAACTTTAATCGTATCACTGGATGGCGATGGCTCAACGACCTATATGATCTGTGTGGCAGCCATGCTTCCTCTATATAAGCGTCTAGGAATGAGCCCTCTGGTCATGGCCTGTCTAATGATGCTGTCCAGTGGCATTATGAACCTGACGCCATGGGGTGGACCTACCGCTCGTGCCGCCAGCGCACTTCATGTTGATCCAAGTGATGTATTTGTCCCTATGATTGTTCCCATGATCTGCGCCATTGCCTGGGTTTATTTTATGGGCTACATGTATGGACGTATGGAACGTAAACGTTTAGGAATTATTACCCTGGATGTCAGTCATGGCGATAATATTCAAATTTCTTCCAATCCAGAAGCGAATCGCGCTCATTTAAGATGGTTTAATACTTTATTAACTGTCGTGCTCATGATTTGTCTGGTCAAAAGTGCATTACCCATGTCGGTACTTTTCATGATTGCACTTTGTATTGCCCTGGTGGTGAATTACAAAGATATTAATATGCAAAAAGATTTAATTGCCCATCATGCGGGAAGCGCTTTAAATGTTGTGGGAATTATTTTCGCAGCGGGTATTTTTACAGGTATTCTGGCCGGTACTGGCATGATAGATTCCATGTCTAAAGAATTAGTCGCCATTATTCCTGAAAGTATGGGGCCATTTCTTGCGCCTATTACTGCTATTCTAAGTATGCCTTTAACCTTCTTTATGTCGAATGATGCCTTCTATTATGGAGTTCTGCCTGTTCTTTCTGAAGCCGCCTTGCATTATGGAATCACTCCAGTAGAAATGGCACGTGCTGCAATTGTTGGCCAACCCGTCCATCTCCTTTCTCCTTTAGTCCCTTCCACTTATCTTTTATGTGGTTTAGCCGGAATTGATTTTGGACAACATCAAAAATTTGCAATCAAGTGGGCCATTCTGACCTGTTTAGTCATGATGCTGGGTGGCCTAATTTTTGGTGGTTTTCCTTTTTACTCGACTCTTTCTTAAACACGAATGATAAAAAACCCAAAAAGTCGAACTTTTTGGGTTTTTTCTTATGCTGAGAAAAACTATTTAAAGTTCTCAATCAAGGTCTCAATCACGAGAGCATAGTGAATACCAATATCTTCTTCTAAAATATTGTATGCATTATCAAACTGAACCATTGGCCAGCCTTCTTTCCAGAAAGGGAAAATATTGTGGAGGTCATGCGTCACAACTGCATCTTCACGTAGAATCGCTTGCGCAACCTGGGATAAAACCTGAGCTGTTTCAGCACCGTCAATCGCCATGTAATCAATACCGCGTACTTTCAAAATACGGATACGGTCTTTTTTATATTTAATTTTTTTGGCTTGTCCGGCATTCAAACCTAATGCCAAAGTTACTGCTTCGACAAAGTTTTTTTCAAAAGCATCATGCAAAGCCACAATTGCCTGTTTATGTGCTTCTTGACGACCAGCTTTACCACCATTACGGATAATCTCTTGCGCCTCAGTATTCAGCACATCGTTTTTCATGGACTGTAAAATGTCTAAAATTTCGATATCGCTTAAAGATTCAGGAGATTGATCAGTCATGAACTGTCCTTGGACAAAAATAATAAAGGTCTATTTTCGCATAAATCATCATTTAATACAGGAATAAAATCTGCTTCACCATATTCTTCTTCAGCAACAAGACTAAAAACAATACTCATAAATGACGCTAGTGATTTAATAACATTAAAATTTATTTAGTTCATTAAGACTTATCATTTTGGAGTCACAGTAATCGCTCTATATCAAAATTAAACTCGACTTAAATAGTCAAAAGTTAACAGGAAATACTTTTTGCCATTCCCTCCCCCAAAGATAAGCTTACTTTTTCTCTGTTATATTCCGTTAAATCATTTATATTAGCCCTACTTTTTATGACCCCTTTTAATTCTTATGATCAGCAACAAACAAACTTCCCTTTTTTTAAAACAAATGCGGGAACAATACCCGACAGCGTTTAAAAGAAATTATTTGTTTTACAGCATGATCAAAACCAAGGGCATTTTAGATGAATTGAAAGAACTGATTCCGTGGGTTCTTGCAGTGATGATTTTCGTATCATTATCCATGAGTGGGGGGCATTTTATTTCGCTTCAACTTCCACAATTTGATACTTTTCGCGCGCATGGCATTGCTGTTCTAGCCATCATGTTGCTGTTTATGCTCTACACTCCACTCGTCATCAAGCAAATCAAACACAGCTCAACCTCTCTATATCAACACTTACGTCATACTCCGGTTAAACTCGCTGTTTTGATTCTGCTTCAGGCTATTAATATTGCTTATATTGAAAGCACTTTTTTAGAAGTGATTCTATTTTTCTTCGCTTTAAGTTTTGGTTTTGTACGCTTCTATAAAGAAAATATGTTCCGTGAAGACACCCAAAATGAGCAATATTTTTATCTACAAGAAACGCGTCGCATCTGCTTTTGGTCATATAAACAAATTTTAAAAATTAAATTTAAAATTTTATTGAGTGCTAAAAATTCAAAAAACCGTCATGTCCTTGAACGACAAGAAAAAAAGTTTATCGAGCTGCATATTCAGCTGATTCGTTATGAAAATGAACTCTGTAAAACCCATAAACATGTTGATGTTGAAACCTACTTAGATAGTCTGATGTAAATATTAAAATTTTCATTTCCTCATCTGTTTTTCATTAGAAAATGATTGTTTTTCTTGCTGCGCTCAAGAATGGAAAAATAATCATGATTATGCAAAATAATTTCAAAAATAAACTATTTTTTAGCTATAAATACATGAATTGATTGAAAAGAAGGCAAACACACCGAAAGATGCTTGCCAAGTTTTATTTCGTCATCTATTATTGCCCACATGCCCGAGTGGTGAAATCGGTAGACACAGGGGATTTAAAATCCCCCGCCCACAAAGCGTGCCAGTTCGAGTCTGGCCTCGGGCACCATTTTAATACTGATTAAAATGGTGCAATAAAAGACCCAGCGATAAGCTGGTTTTTTTATGCCTAAATTATTAAAATAGAATCAAACCAATAAAAAGAAATAATAAAAATGAATACAAATGACTTGCCACGCATGCTGTATTTCAGCCTGCTTATATTGCTTATCTCACCCTTTACTTGTGCAGCTGAGTCAGAGCCAAAAGCACCGACTCAGGTCATCTATTCTTTATTTTCTGGAACAATAACCCAAGATAAAGATCAGCTTATATTACATCATTGCACTTTAGCCAAAGATTCGTACCTGCTTGAGTTTAATCATGCACAAGATGAAAAACGGATTCGCTCACTTCTGCAACAGGAACCAAATTTTTGGCTTAACTTAAGAGCAAGTGCTTATCTAAAAAATGAAAAACGCTACTTAACTGTGGACGGGATAGCAGAGATCCATCCCAAAGAAAGCTGCCATCTTTCCAAAATGTTGTTTGATTTAAATAAATCTTCGAATCTTAAACTAACTAATAGAGAGTGACTTACCACTCTCTATTAGATACCAATTCTTCCATTTCAATATCCATATAACCGTGATCTTGCACCACCATCATCATGGCTTCAGCAATATAATCAGCCGCAGTATCATCTAATGATGAATCAAGATCTTCAAACTGCGGTTTCATCTTGTTAATGAAAACAACTGTTTCGGCAGCAAAACGATAAATTTCAACTTCAGACAAATCAGGCTTTGCTACTTTTTTCGCAAACTGCTTAATTGTCTGTTTAACTTCAGCCACCAGAATATCGGGATAATATTCATCATCAAACATTGGGAGAAGTAAATCTTCAAACATACAAAACTCAAAAAAGACACGCATTAAAGCGAGCCTGTATAACACAAAGCAACAAAATTTCCAAACCAAAGAGCAAAAGAGTGTGTATTTAACTACACCTGTTTTATCCTGATTTCCTCCAAACAATTAGACTAGGCAATTAAATTTGGCTCATTGCATCCCACACTTTAAGTGTCTCATTCCTCTCTTCACATCAGATTCATACACCCTGCTGTATACTCCACATGATTAGAACAATTAAATCCACTCTCACCTAACCAACTAAATTACTCATTTATTTAATCTTTTAATTCCATGTAGGGGTTTGGTTGAGTTTTCGATACATTCGATAGCATTGCTATGATTTAAATAAAAGTTACTTTATAAAATAAAAACCTAATTTTTATAGGGAAATGTTATGAAAGCCATTTTAGTTACATTTCTTGGAATAACATTCACCGCATGCTCTACAACTCCCACAACAAATACTCAAAACAATATTATTTCTGAAAGCAAAGTTATAGCTGCACAGCAAGCGTGGTGTAAATCGTTACTTGATATCAGTTCAACATACGATCAAAGCGGAAAACAGGCAGCAAATGATCTCGCTAGTCAGGTGATTGATAATGCATATTTTTATCAGGATGGGCCGGTGTTATTTAAACCCACTTTAACAACCAATCCACAAACAGCCAGAACGACAAAAGAAGGCGCTTTGTCTTATTTTGTGGGAGGAAACCCAAATTTTCCTAGTGACAAAGGCTTTGCACTCGCTGGTTGGGAAAAATGCGAAGTCGATAATGCTGCTATAAATATATCGGGCGACAGTGCAACCAGTTTAGGTAAAGTTCACTTCACCAACAAGAATGGTGAAGTGACCACTGTCGATAAAACCTGGAAATTTGTAAAAGATAACGCAGGTAAATTACGCATTGTTGTTCACCATTCTTCGCTTGAGAATGAAGCTAAATGATGAGCTATTAAAGCAAAAAAAAGCCCGATAGGCTATCGAGCTTTTTTGCCTATACGCCTAGTTGATTCATTGCATTCCAGACTTTAATTGCATCATCCATCGCCTTCACATCATGCGCTCGCACCATACAGGCACCTTGTTGAATACTCATCAGATGTGCTGCGACCGAACCTATGGCACGGTTTTGTGCATCCGCCCCACCCAGTGCTTCACCAATAAAACGCTTTCTGGAAAGTGCAGATAAAATAGGATAGCCCATGTCATTTAATTTATAAAATTCATTTAATAATTTTAAGTTTTGCTGTGCATTTTTAGCAAAACCGAAACCCGGATCAATCATGATATTCTCAGGTTTTACTCCTGCTGTTAAAGCATCATCGACACGCTGTTGTAGCTCTTTAATTACATCTGTAGTTACATCTTCATATTGATCTAAATTATTCATGGTGGTGGGTTCACCACGCATATGCATAATGATGACAGGTATATTCAGTTCAGCCGCAGTGTCGAGTGCCTGTGGACGGGTTAATGCACGCACATCATTCCAGATATGGGCGCCCGCTTGCACTGCTGCACGCATCACTTCCGGTTGTGAAGTATCAATCGAGATAATCACCTCATGCTTTGATAATTCTTCTACCACCGGCACCACACGACGGATTTCTTCTTCAACATCCACAGCCGATGCTCCCGGACGTGTAGATTCGCCACCGACATCAATCACCGTTGCTCCATCAGCCATCATTTGCAGTGCATAAGTTAGCGCCTGATCTTTTCCATTATGCTTCCCACCATCACTAAAAGAGTCTGGGGTGACGTTCAAAATGCCCATGACATGCGGTTGAGATAAATCCAGACTTAGCCGTCCACATTGCAATACTCGTTTTGGTAATGGCATCAACCGCATAACAACTCTCCTTAATATCTAATCCACAGTGTATCAAGAGTTGCTTTTACTCTGGCTGAAATCTTTTCAAACTCTCAATTTTTAAGCATAAAAAAGAGCCTCATTTGAGACTCTTTTTTACACCAAACCTAAAGCATTAGCTTGCAGGTAATGGTGGTGGTGTTGCTGGACCATCAGTAGGTGTTACATCTATCACTGGATTGTCAGCAATATATACTTTAGGTGGTTGAGGTTCACGACCTTCCATAATGTCACGGATTTGGTCACGATCAATAGTTTCCCATTCCATCAACGCTTTAACCATTGCATGGGCAACATCTTTCTTACTTTCCAAGATATCGCGTGCAATTTTATATTGCTCATCCAGAATTCGACGAATCTCGCGATCCACTTCGAGTTGAGTCGTTTCAGAAATACTGCGGCTACCAATACTGCCCATGAAAGATTGCTGTGCATCTTCTTCATAGACCATCACGCCCATTTTGTCAGACATACCGTATTTGGTTACCATTGCACGTGCCATTTTCGTTGCACGTTCAAAATCGTTTGATGCACCGGTAGACATTTGATTAATGAATACTTCTTCAGCAATACGACCACCAAACAAAATGGAAAGTTCATTCAACATTTTGTCTTTATAATGGCTGGTTTGATCAAACTCAGGTAACTGCCAAGTTACACCCAAAGCCCAACCACGCGGCATAATGGTTACTTTATGCACCGGATCTGTACCTGGCAAACTTTCAGCAACAATCGCATGACCTGCTTCATGGTAAGCCGTAGCTCGACGTTCTTCATCACGAAGTACCATCGATTTACGTTCAGGTCCCATATACAACTTGTCTTTTGCATCTTCAAAGTCATGCATATCGACTGTGTTCTTGTTACGACGTGCTGCAAAGAGTGCCGCTTCATTTACAAGATTCGCCAATTGTGCACCGGAGAAGCCAGGGGTACCACGTGCCAGAACTTTTACATCTACACCTGTAACAGAAGGCAATTTTTTCATGTGAACATTTAGAATTTGTTCACGACCTTTAATGTCAGGAAGACCTACCATTACTTGACGATCAAAACGACCTGGACGAAGTAAGGCTTTATCCAATACATCTGCACGGTTGGTTGCAGCAATAACGATAATACCTTCGTTACCTTCAAAACCATCCATTTCAACCAGCATTTGGTTCAATGTCTGTTCACGCTCATCGTGACCACCACCAGTACCTGAACCACGGTGACGACCCACTGCATCAATCTCATCAATAAAGATGATACATGGCGCATGGCGTTTTGCCTGTTCAAACATGTCACGGACACGGGACGCACCCACACCCACGAACATTTCAACGAAGTCAGAACCGGAAATACTGAAGAATGGAACTTTTGCCTCACCTGCAATGGCTTTGGCCAGTAAAGTTTTACCGGTACCTGGAGGACCAACCATTAAAACACCGCGTGGAATACTTGCACCGAGACGTTTAAATTTGGTTGGATCTTTCAGGAAATCGACAATTTCTACAACTTCTTGTTTAGCTTCATCACAGCCAGCAACATCTGCAAACGTTACTTTGATTTGGTCTTCGGAAAGCATTTTTGCTTTTGACTTACCAAAACTCATCGGTCCGCTTTTACCACCGGCACCACCACCCATGTTGCGCATAAAGAACATGAATAACAAAATGATCAAAAGTACAGGGAAGCTGGCGATAAGAAGTTGCATCAACAAACCTTGACGCGCAGGAGCAGTACCCTCTACCACAACGCCTTGTTTAATGAGGTTTGGCATAAGTTCTGGGTCTTGAATCGCAGGACGGATACTCTCAAACTCTGAACCGTTTGTTTTTTCACCACGAATTCTTTCACCATCAATTGTGACTTGCTTAATTTGACCAGCATTCACCGCTGAAACAAACTCTGAATAATTCATTGCTGTCGGTTGATTGCGGTCACTGATGTTGCTGAAAATTAGAATCAGCACACCGAGTATAACCAGCCACAATACGGCATTCTTGAAGAGATCGCTCAAAGCTTTATTCCCATATCAATCTAATTTGATCATGCCCAAAATGGATGACCTTAATTTAAGCTGAAGATCAGCTTTGCAATATTTTAAAAATGTACAAAATGCACAATTTTTAACGTCTTGGCAAGTAAACTTTATTTAGAAGCCTTCTTGCGCCCTTGTCCGATCAAAAATACTTCTTTAGAACGGGCACGTGAAGCAGCAGGTTTTGCTGTCTTTAAAACATCAAAGCTATCTACGACTTGTTTACGGAATTCATCAAATCCTGTGCCCTGGAAAACCTTAACTACAAACTGCCCTTTCGGTCCTAAAACCTTGTTGGCGAAATCTAAAGCAAGTTCACACAAGTAGATTTGACGCGGTTGATCTACAGCCTTGTTACCTGATGTATTGGGGGCCATATCTGAAATTACAACGTCTACAGTGCGCCCATTTAAAATATTTAACAATTTTTCGAAAACTTCTTCTTCTCGGAAGTCACCTTGCAAAAAGGTGACATCAGGCAATGCATCCATTTCCAGGATATCGGAAGCAATCAGCAAACCTTTATCGCCGACTAATTTTCCGGCAATTTGCGACCAACTACCCGGGGCAGCACCCAGATCGACCACGGTCATACCTGGTTTGATAATTTTGTATTTTTCTTGCATTTCAAGAAGCTTATAGGCAGCACGCGCACGATAGCCTTCCTTTTGTGCTTTTTTCACAAACGGATCGTCTAAGTGCTCGCGCATCCAATCTCGACTGCTTTTCGATAACTTTTGGTTGGTAATGCGTGTCGCCATAACTCTCTAAATAATAAAAAACTTCTAATTCATGATTGTACGTGAAAAATATATCCCTTGCAGTATACATCTGTATCTAAATCTGATCTTTGGTATGTTTTTTTCAATAAACGAAATTGATTTTTTCACAGAATATAAAGCGTTTAAACCTGGCATTTGCTATACTAAGCCGTTTTTAAAATTAGGTTATCTTTATGGCGGCTTTATCAATTCAGGAACGCAAGCGTTTGCGTCAAATCGGACATGCACTTAACCCAGTGGTTATGCTTGGCGGTCAAGGTTTGACTGAAAATGTCATCGAAGAAACAAACCGTGCTTTAAATGATCATGAACTGATTAAAGTTAAAATTGCCGGTGAAGATCGCGAAGCACGTGTTGCTGCAATTAACGAAATTGCTCAAGTGACTGGCGCTGAAATAGTACAAACGATTGGTAAAATTGCATTGCTTTATAAAAAAGCTGCAAAACAAAATCCAAAACTTTCGAATCTTGTACGCCACGCACATTTGTCTAACTAAGCTGTATGGCCAGTTACGAACTTAATGCTTTCGATCGTCGCTTTCAATCTATCTCTTTAGTGGGCGCGATTGAACAACAAGGTCCATATGGTTTAAATGTGGGCTATTGGCTACGTGATCCAAATCAGCTCATGCAATGGCCTGAATTAGAACAGGGTAACCCACGTCAAGATTTCTTGTGGGAAAATACCTGTTATGAAATTTTTATTGGCGTGCATGACGAAGATTTCTATCGGGAGATTAACCTCTCTCCTTCACAAGCTTGGCAGGTCTATCAATTCGAGGAATATCGTTATCCTGAAGATATGCCTCCGCAAGCTGCAAATGACATTGAACTGAATCAACTCAAACGCACACATTACGGTTTAAATGTGAGCCTGGATTTGACCGAGTTTATGTTAAAGCACAAATTAAAATGGTCGGATATGTTCTTGGGTTTAAGTGCTGTACTGAACACCTCACAAGGTACTCAATACTACGCGATGCAACACAGCAGCCCGAATGCAGACTTTCACAACAAACGTGATTGGCTACATCAGTTCTAAAAGATAGTACGGATATTCGGTAAATAAAAAAGTGAGGCACATGACCTCACTTTTTTATGCTTTCAGTTTTTATGTTTTCAATACTTATTTTATTTTTTCAATATTTGGATTCAGGAAATATTGCATATTGCGCATATTCCCGACCCCTTAGTTTTTCATTTTTGCTTTGAATAAAAAATCAGTTTTTTAAAGCTGGTTTTTCCTCAGCTTTTTCTGATACTTTTTTCCAGACATCTAAAGTATGTTCTTTTGAACGCTTGAAGGTCTCAGCCAGATGATCTTTATGTTTAACAGAAATTTGGCTGACATCTTCTTTCAGCTCTTTACCCATTTTCGATAACTCATCAATCACTGAATTTAATTCAGATTTAACAAATTCTTTTAATTCAGCTAAATCTTTTTGTGAAAAATTAAGTTGCTTTTTAATGGTCTCGAGACGCTGTATGAGATCCTGTTTCAGATTCTGAACTTGAACTTGTACATCAGCCTGCACTTCTTTGGCTTCAGCTTTAACATTTTCAGCCGATTCAGACATCGCCTGTGTTACGTTTTGCTGTGCCTCTTTAGACGCTTGTCCCAACTTTTCGGCACCTTCAGCGACCACCTCTTTTAAGGCAGGTTTAGCTTTAACTTGTTTTTGTTCTGTAGTCATGGCTTTATTCCTAGAGTTATTACATGAGAGCTTTAGACTAGTCGATTTGATAAAATTTAAGTTTTGATTTGTCAGACAATTCTCATTTGCTTACATTTTACCTACATACGCTCAAAACAGACTTTTATTCAAAACACAAGGTATTTATCTTACATATTCGGCATAAATGGCATGGACTTCAACAGGCCGACTGCGTATAATGCCGTGTTAAGTTCAAGCGAGCAGACATAGGGAGGGTTGGTTAAAAAAATAGCCTTCCTTTTTTTTCGTCTTCTCGCTTTTTTACAGCCTAAATTTCAGGAGCTTTGGTTTGAGCACTCCCGCCATTTTAGCCCTCGCAGATGGAACGATCTTTAAAGGTACGTCTATCGGTGCATCGGGTAGTACGACTGGTGAAGTCGTTTTTAATACAGCAATGACTGGCTATCAAGAAATTTTGACTGACCCAAGTTATGCACAGCAACTTGTGACTTTGACTTACCCGCACATTGGTAATACAGGTTGTAATGATGAAGACGCTGAGTCAGGTCGAATTCATAAGGTATGGGCAAACGGTTTAATTATCCGTGACCTTCCTTTATTGCATAGCAATTTCCGTGCGAATCAATCTTTGAGTGAATATCTTCAACAACACAATGTTGTTGCGATTGCTGATATTGATACACGTAAATTGACACGAATTTTACGTGCGAAAGGCGCGCAGAATGGTTGCATCCTTGCGGGTGACAACATTACAGAACAAGAGGCTTTAGAAAAAGCACGTGCATTTGGCGGCCTGAACGGTTTGGACCTGGCGAAAGAATGCTGTGACCCGACCGGTTTTGAATGGACGGAAGGTTCTTGGACATTGGGTCAAGGCTTCTCTCAACCTGAACTTAAATTCCATGTTGTTGCATATGATTACGGTGTCAAAACCAACATCTTACGTATGCTGACTGATCGCGGATGCAAACTAACTGTAGTTCCAGCTCAAACGCCTGCAGAAAAAGTTCTCGCATTAAATCCGGACGGTGTGTTCCTGTCGAACGGCCCTGGCGATCCAGCTGCATGTGATTACGCAATTGAAGCTGTAAAAACCATTGTTGAAACAACCGAGATTCCTGTATTTGGTATCTGCCTAGGTCACCAAATCCTTGCGCTTGCTTCTGGTGCTAAAACGGTGAAAATGCCTCACGGTCACCACGGTGCAAACCATCCTGTACAAAATCTTGAAGATGGTACAGTGATGATTACTTCTCAGAACCACGGCTTTGCAGTGGAAATTGATACCTTGCCTGCAAACCTGAAAGCGACGCACGTTTCATTGTTCGATCAAACCCTTCAGGGTATGCATCGCACGGACAAACCAGCGTTCAGCTTCCAAGGTCACCCTGAAGCGAGTCCTGGTCCACATGACTGTGCACCATTATTCGATCATTTCATCGAACTTATCGAAGCGTCTAAGAAGTAATTAAGGAAGCGATCATGGCTAAACGTACAGACATTAAAAGCATCTTAATTATTGGTGCGGGTCCGATTGTGATCGGTCAGGCATGTGAGTTTGACTACTCAGGTGCGCAAGCATGTAAAGCCCTTCGTGAAGAAGGTTACCGCGTTATTTTGGTGAACTCTAACCCAGCGACCATTATGACCGACCCGGCAATGGCTGATGCAACGTATATCGAACCGATTACTTGGCAGACTGTTGCACAAATCATCGAGAAAGAGCGTCCAGATGCTGTCCTTCCTACTATGGGTGGTCAGACAGCGTTGAACTGTGCGCTTGCACTTGATGAACATGGCATTTTAGAAAAATTCAATGTTGAATTGATCGGTGCGAGTAAAGATGCCATTGAAATGGCAGAAGACCGTAAATTGTTTGATGACGCAATGCGTCGTATTGGTCTTGAATGCCCACGTGCTGCTGTTGCAAGCACTATGGAAGAAGCATTTGAGATTCAGGCGAAACTCGGCTTCCCTTCTATTATTCGTCCATCATTCACCATGGGTGGTTCAGGCGGTGGTATTGCTTACAACCGTGACGAATTCATTGAAATCTGTGAACGTGGTTTCGACCTCTCGCCTACTCACCAACTTTTAATCGATGAATCATTGATTGGCTGGAAAGAGTACGAGATGGAAGTTGTTCGTGACAAAAACGACAACTGTATCATCGTATGTGCGATCGAAAACTTCGATCCTATGGGTGTTCACACCGGTGACTCAATCACTGTTGCCCCTGCGCAAACATTGACAGACAAAGAATACCAGTTGATGCGTAATGCTTCGATTGCTGTTCTACGTGAAATTGGTGTGGAAACTGGCGGTTCGAACGTTCAATTCGGTATTAACCCGAAAGACGGCCGTATGGTTGTGATCGAGATGAACCCGCGTGTATCACGTTCATCTGCACTTGCATCTAAAGCAACCGGTTTCCCGATTGCACGTATTGCAGCGAAACTGGCTGTCGGTTACACCCTTGATGAATTGAAAAATGACATCACTGGCGGTACCACACCTGCATCATTCGAACCTGCAATCGACTACGTGGTAACGAAGATTCCTCGTTTTAACTTCGAGAAATTCCCGCAAGCTGAAGCAATTCTAACCACACAGATGAAATCTGTGGGTGAAGTGATGGCCATTGGTCGTAACTTCCAGGAATCTATGCAAAAAGCGCTTCGTGGTCTTGAAGTCGGTGCTTCTGGTTTTGATGAGAAAATCGAAATTGGTGCTGATGGCGCGAAAGATAAAATCCTTCAAGAGCTTAAAGTTCCGGGTCCTGAGCGTATTTGGTACATCGCTGATGCATTCCGTCACGGCTTTAGCCTTGATGAAGTGTTCGCAGCAACCAACATCGACAAATGGTTCCTGATCCAAATCGAAGACATCATTAAATCTGAAGAACAGATCAAAACGCTTGGCTTCGGTGATTTGAACGCCGACAACATCCGTTCGTTCAAACGCAAAGGTTTATCTGACCTTCGCATTGCGCACTTGATGGGTATTTCACAAAAACAATTCCGTAAACACCGTTGGAACCTGGGCGTAACTCCAGTGTACAAACGTGTCGATACTTGTGCTGCAGAATTCGAATCTGATACTGCTTACATGTACTCAACTTACGATGAAGAATGTGAAGCAAATCCGTCAACTCGTGACAAGATCATGGTCATCGGTGGCGGTCCTAACCGTATCGGTCAAGGCATCGAGTTCGATTACTGCTGTGTACACGCGGCGCTTGCAATGCGTGAAGACGGTTACGAAACTATCATGGTGAACTGTAACCCTGAAACCGTTTCTACCGACTACGACACTTCAGACCGTTTGTACTTCGAACCAATTACACTTGAAGATGTTTTAGAAATCGTGCGTATCGAGAAGCCTAAAGGCATTATCGTACAGTACGGTGGTCAGACTCCGCTTAAATTGGCTCGTGCTTTAGAAGAAGCCGGTGCGCCAATTATCGGTACATCACCAGATGCGATTGACCGTGCAGAAGATCGTGAACGTTTCCAGCAAATGATTCAACGTCTGCAACTTCGTCAACCAAGCAACAGCATTGTTAAATCTGCTGAAGAAGGTATGGCTGAAGCGTCTAAAGTGGGCTACCCGCTTGTGGTGCGTCCTTCATACGTGCTTGGTGGTCGTGCAATGGAAATCGTCTATAACGACGACGAATTGAAACGCTATTTACGTGATGCAGTTCAAGCTTCTAACGAAGCGCCTGTATTGCTTGACCACTTCCTTGATGATGCAACTGAAGTCGATGTTGACTGTGTATCTGACGGTAAAGATGTGGTGATTGGCGGTATCATGCAGCATATTGAACAAGCCGGCATTCACTCTGGTGACTCAGCATGTTCTATTCCTCCTTATTCTCTATCTCCAGAGATTCAGGACGAAATGCGTCGTCAAACTGTTGCGATGGCGAAAGAGCTTGGCGTAATTGGTTTGATGAACGTACAGTTTGCGGTTAAAGGCAACGACGTTTACATTCTGGAAGTGAATCCACGTGCATCACGTACTGTGCCTTTCGTTTCTAAATGTATTGGTGAGTCTTTGGCGAAAGTGGCTGCACGTTGTATGGCAGGTCAGTCTTTAGTCTCTCAAGGATTTACCAAAGAGATTATCCCGACTCACTTCGCTGTTAAAGAAGCTGTGTTCCCATTTGCGAAATTCCCGGGTGTTGACCCAATTCTTGGACCTGAGATGAAATCTACAGGCGAAGTGATGGGTGTGGGTACAACTTTTGGTGAAGCATTCTATAAAGCTGTGTTAGGCTCGAATGATCGCTTGCCAGGTAAACCAACCGAAGGTGAAGTGAAACACGCATTCTTGTCTGTACGTGAGTCAGATAAACCGCATGTTGCACGCATTGCACAACAACTTGTTGATTACGGTTTCAAACTTGTAGCAACAAGTGGTACGCATAAAGTGATTACTGAAGCCGGTATTGAATGTGAACGTGTGAATAAGGTAACCGAAGGTCGCCCTCATATCGTAGATCGCTTGAAAAATGGCGAGATTCACCTCATTATCAATACATCTGAAGGTAAACAAGCTCAGCAGGATTCGTTCTCAATCCGTCGCTCTGCGCTTCAAGGTAAAGTGTATTACACCACAACCTTGAATGGTGCTGATGCTGTATGCCAAGCTTTAGCAATTAAATTGCCGATGGATGTATACCGCTTGCAAGATTTAACAGTAGGTTAATAAATTACCGATAAGTCCCGTCACCTTATTGGTGGCGGGATTTTTTCATTTATAAACCATTTATTTTTATACTCAATTAGAGGGACAACAATGCAACGTTATCCTATGACTCCCGAAGGCAAAGAAGCCTTAGAGAAAGAATTACATCAATTAAAAAGTATTGATCGTCCACGTATTATTGCGGCTATTGCTGAAGCGCGTGAACATGGGGATTTGAAAGAAAACGCGGAATACCATGCTGCTCGCGAGCAACAGGGTTTCTGTGAGGGCCGTATTCAAGACATCGAAGGTAAACTCGGTGCAATGCAAGTGATTGATGTTAAAGCACTTGAACAAAACGGTCGTGTGGTTTTCGGCGTAACAGTAACGATTGAAAACCTGGATACTGAAGAGAAAAAAACTTACAAAATTGTAGGCGATGATGAAGCAGACTTTAAGATCAACAAGATCTCTGTGAACTCTCCTATTGCTCGTGGTCTTTTGGGCAAAAGCGAAGGCGATGAAGTGAAAATCGTAACGCCTCAAGGTGAAGTGGAATACGAAATTGTGAAAGTTGCCTATCTTTAATTTTAAAGATTGAATACTTTTAAAGCCCCTCTATTGAGGGGTTTTTTATATTCAGCTCTCTGACATAAACCGCTTAGCTTTTCACTTCTTTTAAAAATCCCGATGCAAATAAATTAAATGCATGTAAGGCCTCAGGAAGTACCTGCTCAGGATATTCGCTAGAGGCGACCCATAGTGCAGCATTCATGGCAGCACCATTTAAAAATACGGCAGCAGCTTCAGGATCGACGGCCTTGATCCGAGCTGCTGCCAGTAATTGTTCCACACACTCAAGGGTAAACTGCAAGCATTTATTCTGACTTGGCCAGTGTGCAGGATCACCCAGCACCGCAGGACCGTCGCGCAGCACAATACGCTGAAATTCAGGATTTAAGGCATTTTGAATATAGGTCCGCCCTTCCAGCATCAAGCCTTCCCAAAGATCATCAGGCTGCTCCAGATGTTGCTGGGCAGACGAAGCCATCTCTAAATCGATTTGATCGACCACCGCAGCAAATAAGCCCTTTTTATCGCCAAAATGATGATACAGCGCTCCACGGGTCAGCCCTGCTTCTGCCGTGAGTTTATCCATTGAAGTGTCCGCATAGCCATATTCCCCAAATGCACGGCGTGCCACTTCAATCAGTTTTTTACGGGTCTCGGCCATTTTTAATTCACGAACAGACATTTCTATTACCACTTCATCATTGCAAAAATTTTAATTGACATACGACCCGTATGTCAATTATGTTTACATACGGAGCGTATGTTAAACTACGATCCGCTTTTAAAATAAATTTTTTCATACTCGCTTTTTAATGAGAATAGCCATGACTAAAACTGCAATATTTCCCCAAGACCGCCATTCCCTGTATGAAGAGCATGGTTATTCTGCTGCGATCAAATCGCAAGATTTACTTTTTGTCTCTGGTCAAGTCGGTAGCCGTGAAGATGGCTCACCTGAACCTGATTTTGAGAAACAGGTAGAACAGGCTTTTAAAAACTTAGCTGCAACTTTGGCAGCGGCTGGCTGTACTTTCGATGATATTATCGATGTCACCACCTTTCATACCAATCCTGAAAAGCAGTTTGAAAGTATTATGAAAGTTAAGCAACAAGTGTTTAATCAAAAGCCTTATCCAAACTGGACAGCTGTGGGCGTGACCTGGCTGGCAGGTTTTGATTTTGAAATTAAAGTGATTGCCCGTATTCCTACAGCATCGGCCCTAACCTAATCATTGGCTTTATTTGCAGTCGCTTGAGTATCTTTTAGATATTGTTCAGCAAGTTTAGACGTCGATTAGGTATAATTTCTCATTCCTTATTTTTTGTATCTCCCTTATGGCTGAAAAGTTAATTAATTCTCCTGTCAATCATTGGTGTGAGTTCGAGTTCATCTCTAAAACGGTGAAAAACCCGAACATTCATATCAAAGGGAATTATTCTTACTATTCAGCATACTGGGATCAAGGTTTTGAACGTTGTGTAGTGCGTTACTTACATGACAAACCTGCAACCGTAGAGAAACTGATTGATCAGCTTTTTATCGGCAATTTTGTCTGTTTTGGCGCAGAATGCGTGATTATGATGGGTGGTAATCAATTGCACCGTACTGACTGGATTTCAGCTTTTCCGTTCGATACACGCAGTTTTGTGCCTGCTGGTAACACTGTCATTGGTGACGGTTGCTGGATTGGCTCGCGTGCCATGATCATGCAAGGTGTTACCTTAGGTGAAGGCGCAGTTGTGGCAACAGGTGCTGTGGTCACTAAAGATGTGCCACCTTATGCCGTGGTTGGTGGTGTGCCTGCGAAAATTATTAAATACCGTTTCCCTGAGGAAGATATAGAAAAGCTGCTTTCACTTAAGCTCTATGACCTAGACGAAAAGCAGTTTTTAAAAATGCGTGATCAGTTGCAGATGGATGATGTGGAAAAACTTAGTACTTATCTCATGCAAAATGAAATAAAAAGATAGATGAGGTAAAAAATTAATAATGATATTTTCTTCTAAATATTTACAATAATTATAAAATTTGCACATTCTTAATTTATGATTAATTAATCATAAATCTACAGTTAATCTCAGTTCTTTAACAAACTCGCGACTATTAAGATACCTCATAGCAGCATAATCATTCTCAAGACATTTTAGGCTTAAGGTTAAAATCTCAATAATAGGTTGTCGTCCAATACGTAAAATTTCATCAAACATTTCATGCTCGTGATCCATGAAATTTTTCGGTAAATGATCTGTCATATCTGCCCAATCGATGCCATTTTTATAGTCATCAAAATCACGAACACAATCTAATAACGCATCAAAAGAAAATGCTTTAATTTTAAAATCATCTTGAGTATCCAATAAAAAAGAAAAGAAAAAAGTATAAATTGGACAAAAGTTACTAGGCTCCATTAAAGGGCATGGAGAAAATTCTATTTGAAAACTTTGATACCTATTTTCAAATACCCATTCTTTATAATTCCCCATATTCTCTGTATAAGCAGAACAAAATAACGACTCGATACTGAGTTCAAATGCTTTATAGCCTGTAATTTGCTGTAATGGGCATTTTGAAGGTTTCAACTTAAGCAATAAATTATTAAGCTCACCAATAATATCTACTTCATCAAATTCAGTTTGATAAATATTCCTGGTGTGATCACCCGTTAGATTCCAATAAGTACAACATTTATCTAAAAAGTCATCTATAGAGTCAAAAGTTTCATCCGAATCAAAATTAGATTTATGCATCACAATTATTCTTTCTAAATATCGAGTAAATATAGCAATTATTGATACAAATTTATCTATTTATAACTTATCTTACGTCACAACCTGACGCTAAAATTTATTAAATCCTATATAGCTCCTAACACGCATCCAAAGTAAGTTCAGCACTTCCCCTACAAACCTTCAACATAAATGTGTGAGCTGAATACCTAAACACTTTCTCTCCCAAAGATCTCCCTCCCAAGCTTCTTTAATATTTTCAAAATCATCACGCTGCCAATTCAATTGCTTTATTTCAGTCATTTCTAATTCATTATTAATAAGTTACTACACTTATCATATGATAATTTTCAAAGGCAGTTTGCATCTATTTTTACATATAATTTCAAATTAAAAATCTGCTTACAATTTCATCAAACTTTAGTTTTAAACCCTCTAAATTTCTATCCAATCCATGTTAGATTGAATTATAAAAATCATTTATCGGTGCTAATTATCCCTATGAATTTACTAGGTTTTATTTTCCAAAAAATACAGCTAGTATCGGAGTGTAAACAGTTTTACACGCTATAAATCATGGTCTTAAAAGTATCCGTTAGAGTAATGATTATAAGGAGAAATGCACATGTCTTATCATAATATTTTAGTCCCTGTTGACGGTTCAGAAACTGCATATGCAGCTGTTGCAAAAGCGGCTGAGTTTGCTAAAGCATTTGGCAGCAAAGTTACAGTGGTTCAGGTGCTATCACTCGACCCCTATATCGCAGCGGAGTATATCTCTGCCAATCAAACTAATGATTTAATTGAACGTGCGCGTACAGCAATCACTGAATCGCTGGATGCTGCAAAAGCAAAATTTAATGAACAAGGTATTGAGGTAGAAACCAAACTGCTTGAAGGACAAGTCATCCATCGTGAAATTGTCAAAGCAGCACAAGAAAATCATGCAGACCTGATTATCATTGGTTCACATGGTCGTACAGGTTTGAAAAAACTTTTCCTCGGCAGTGTTGCACAAAGCGTACTGGGTGAATCACATATTCCTGTACTGATTGTCCGGGAATAATAATTAGCTTGACCTTTCCCATCTTTTTATAAAGGTGGGAAATCGCTCACTTCAGCGCATTTATTGCTGTTATCCATCATTCATCCATTGATATTGTTTTAAATTAATCTGATCCCCAATCACCATCACGCCTTCTTCCAATAATTTTAAGCGTTGAATATTATCCCCATGATCATCCAGTTTACTTAGGCTAATTTTCCCTTGTGAATTAATCACTCTATGCCAAGGAATTTTTGCATCATCTTCCAGATGCTTTAAAACATAACCGACTAGACGCGCATGTTTGGGTAAACCTGCTAGCTTGGCGATTTGTCCGTATGAAGCCACTTTTCCATAAGGAATTAAGGCAACCACCTGCAAGATTTGACGGGCCAATTCATCACTAGAGTGACTGAAATGTTGTGGCATAGAGTGTCCTTAAATCATTTAATGAATATTATCAAACATAAAAAAAGCCCTTTGAAGGCTTCTTTTATCAAGGCTTTAGGATTAGAAATTATCTGGACTTTCTAAGCGTTTCACTACTTTTACCTTTTCCGGATTATGCATAACCGCAACACCATCTTCGGCTTTTTCATCAATTAAATCATCTGGGTTATACACCGTAATGGTTTCATTACCATTGGCATCTTCCCCGACAATATACTGAAAACCTTTCTTGTTCATTTTATGGCACAGCCGTTGATACCAACCTTTAAAGCCCGTTGTTTCTTCATTCGGGTTGTAATAAAACGCATTCATTACCGCAGGCAAACCCAGCCCACAAACCAGACCTGATAATAATACGGCAATAAAGGTATAACCAATTAAGATACTGCTATATTCACTTAGTTCAGGAATGTTCGCAACCGCCAAGATCAAGGCCAGCGAGATCCCTCCGCGCACCCCGCCCCACGATAAAATAGCCAAACTACCGTTATAGCTTTTGTGGCGAAAATTTGGAAAAAATGCAAAAGAAAGGTAGTTGGCTGCAAAGCGTGAAGCATGCAAAATAATAAAGGCAACAATACCGCCTAAAATCAAGCTGATGCTTAAATCTAAAATAAACAGTTCCAGACCAATGAGGGTAAACAGGAATGAATTGATAATACCTTCAACGGTATGCCAAAAATGGTTCACTTCCCGAATTTCACGTTCCTGTAAAATTTCTTTCCACTTATTGCCCACAACCAGGCCGCCAATGACACAGGCAATTGGTGCAGAAGCATGCGCAAATAAGGCAACCAGATATGACCCACAGGCCAGTAATGCAGTGGTTAAGATTAAAGATTCCATCTCATGTTTGCCACGAAGTAATCTTAAAATACCCAGACCAAAGCCCCAACCAATAATAATGGCCACCACAATTTCATAGAGCAAGGTTTCTAAAGTACCGATAATGGTAAAATGCTCACCCTGTAATACATTTAATAAAGTCATGAATACGGCAATACACATGGCATCATTAAATAGTGATTCCCCTTCGAGTTTTACAATCAGATGATGCGGTGCACGTACCGAACTTAAAACAGCTTTTATCCCAATCGGATCTGTTGCACCAAGCGCAGCCCCCAATAACAATAGAACCAGGATATCGACATGCTTGCCTATCAGAAATTGATATCCGTATAAAACCACCCCGAAAAAGACTGCACAAAGTACCAGCGCAATACTTGCCAAGATACTAATCGGTTTCCAGTGCTTTCTTAAATCCGAAACTTTAAATTTTAAAGCGGAAGATGTCAGGATAAAACAAATCACCCCATTAATTAAAAAGTCATAAAAATCAATATGACGAACAGCTTCTTCAATATTGTGAATATTAATTGTTATAAACTGATTACCACTGAGTAAACTCGCACCCCATTGTAAAATAAACACAAAGATGGCTGAAACAATCGGCACACCAATGGCTTGCGGGAAACCCAAGATACGCTTATTAAAAATTGTCGTGGCAATAGAAAGGGCGAAAATGACAGTAAAGATCTGAAGAAAAAAGAAATTTCCCATTAAGGTTCCAATTTTTGCGATTCATTGGAATAAAGCGAACTCATCCAACTATTTCCAAGTAAAATATTTCATGAGATAACATTTATTAACTGAATCAGTTTAACGATTTTTTATAAGGCAAACAAAATAGTTAAGTTTTTTTACATATTTTTAGCAATGATTTAACATAGACAAACATCTGAGCATTTAGTGTAGCAACACTTTCTTTAATCTCCACGTTAAGTTGAATTTATTCATGCATCAAACAGTGAAAACCATATTTCGACTTTTTTTTGCAGTTGTGATTTTTCTCATTACCTTGGCTTTATTTTTCAGTGCCTATTCTAAAAGCAAAGAAATTTTACAGGCAGATCAACAGCTTCAGCAAGCCAAACACATCTCGCTCAAATCGACAGCTCAAGAACAATTGGTTTTAGTTTCCAATAATAAACGACCGGATCAAGCCATTTTTATTTTAATTGCCCAAAATGGTTATGTTGTTAAATTACCCTGCGAGCATTATCAGCAAGATATTTGTACAGATGAATATAACCAGTTGCATACCCGACAAATCCAGCAGCTTGATCTGTTAAAAGTGGGTCAGCAGCATTATATTGAAAATGTTCATTATCAAGATAGCCGTACTCAAAAGCCGCAACAATGGTCTTATTCTCCGCAACAAATTCAGCAATTTTATCAGGCGGATATTGCCAGCTTAAAATACATTGTTTTTAGTATTGTTCTGTTTGCACTGGCAGCACTTTATGTTTCCGTCCGGATTATCCGCAACTTTAAACAGTTTTTAACGCACTAAACCATCCAATAAAAAAGAGGATTTCAAATCCTCTTTTTTATGCACTTTAATTTATTCACTTTAAATGGATTGGTTGAAAGTATCGCAATCGTTGATATTCCCCGATTTCAAACCGGTTTGGAACCATTTCATGCGCTGCTCACTACTACCATGGGTAAAGCTGTCTGGAACCACCTGTCCTGTCGAACGCTTCTGCAAATAGTCATCCCCAATTTTGTGCGCTGCATCCATCGCTTCTTCAATATCGCCTTGTTCCAGGAATTGGGTACGTTGCTGATTATGGTTGGCCCAAATTCCGGCAAAACAGTCCGCCTGTAATTCCTGACGTACAGAAAGCTGATTGCCTTGTACTTGACTGGATTGTGCACGTGCTTTTTGCACTTGATCTGAAATACCTAACAACGTTTGAAGATGATGTCCCACTTCGTGCGCAACCACATAGGCTTGAGCAAAATCGCCTGCCTGATCTTGACGTGACAGTTCCGTGCTGTTCTGCTCACCCGAAATACCCATTTGCTGGCGCATATCTTTAAAGAAAGCAGTGTCGATATAGACTTTTTGATCTGCCGGACAATAAAAAGGTCCCATCGCAGATTGCGCCGTACCACAGCCTGAATTTACTACACCACTGAACATCACCAGTTTAGGTGCGACATATTCGCCATTCAGTTGCTGCTGAAATACTTGAGACCAGGTATCTTCCGTATCCGCCAAAACTGTCCCGACAAAATCCATCGCTTCTTGCTGTTCTGGGGTGGGATTGTCCAAACCTCGGGTTTCAGCCGACTGTGATTGTGATGTCACCTGTTTGGTTGCCTGATAGGCTTGTTGAGGATCCACCCCAAAAAACTTCCAGGCTACAAATGCAACCACTAAGCCTAAAATACTAATACCACCTGCTTTGGCTCCACCTCCACCACGGCGGTCTTCCACATTTGAACTTACACGACGTCCTTTCCAGCGCATAGTGATATTCCTTTTAGTTTGCTTTCGCTTAATTTAGCGAGCTTTTGTGATTATGCCTGTTTTGATTTCGGCCAGAACTTTTGAATGGTCGCAACCACCAATAGAACCAGTAAGCCGGCAACAAAACCAATGACAAAATTGATTAAAGTTGGAGTCAGTGCACCAATAATATTCCCAATGTTTGGAATGTGTTGCGCCTGATCGACTGAATTTTCAGTTAAATGATGAAACCACGGAATGGTATGGGTAATAATCCCGCCACCCACCAGAAACATTGCAATGGTTCCGACAATGGTCAGCGTTTTCATCAGTTTGGGTGCAAAAGCCAGCAAACCGCGTCCAATGCTTTGCTTGAAGTTTGATGCCTGCTCGGTTAAATACAATCCCAGATCATCAATTTTGACAATCATGGCAACAAAACCATAAACCCCTACAGTCATCACGATTGCAATGATGGAGAGCACCAGCACTTTGCTGCCAAAAGTAGCCGTCGCCACTGTACCCAGCGAAATCACCACAATTTCAGCAGACAAAATAAAGTCGGTACGAATTGCACCTTTGATTTTATCTTTCTCAAACTTTGCTAAATCGGTTTCAATGGCAGTAAATTCTGCTTCAGCAGCTTCTTTGGTTTTGGCTTTTTTATGATGCAAACTGTGCAGCACTTTTTCCACGCCTTCATAACATAGAAACAAACCGCCTATCATCAACAGAGGATTGATCAGCCAAGGGGCAACCACACTAATTAATAAGGCTAGAGGAACAAGAATGAGTTTATTAACAAAAGAACCTTTGGCAACGCTCCAAACCACAGGCAGTTCACGTTCAGAACGCACACCGCTGACTTGTTGGGCATTCAGGGCTAAATCATCTCCCAATACCCCTGCGGTTTTTTTGGCTGCCATTTTACTCATGACAGCAACGTCATCCAATACCGTGGCAATATCATCTAATAATATTAATAAGCTACTCGCCATTCTTATTTTTCCTTAAAGTTTCTATCTTGCATTTTAAAGATAAATATTTAAAAAAACTGTATCAACTTCATTAAATTATTCTTATTTTTTCTATGTTGTGTTTTCATTGTGCCTGACATTGAAAAACATTATGCCGTACAATAAGGCCATTCATCAGCATATACGTGTAGTGCTAACTACTTTGGAATAGAGAGATAATGAGTAATCAAGACAATCGTCCTGTTATTTTGACTGGCGACCGCCCAACCGGACAACTTCATTTAGGTCATTTTGTTGGTTCTTTACGTTCACGTGTAGGACTACAAGATTCTCACCATCAACATCTCCTCCTTGCCGATGCTCAAGCCTTAACTGATAACGCAGACAACTTTGAAAAAGTACGTCGCAATATTATTGAAGTGGCAACTGACTATTTAGCCGTGGGTATTGATCCAACCAAAACAACCATCTGTGTTCAATCATGCTTGCCTGCATTGAATGAACTGACCATGTTGTATTTAAACTTTGTGACTGTGTCACGCTTAGAGCGCAACCCAACCATCAAATCTGAAATTCAGATGCGTGGTTTTGAACGTGATATTCCAGCAGGTTTCCTTTGCTACCCTGTAGCACAAGCAGCCGACATCACCGCTTTTAAAGCAACGGTTGTGCCTGTGGGTGAAGACCAGATTCCAATGATTGAACAGACCAACGAAATCGTACGTCGTTTGAATCGTCAAATTGGTCATGACTTGCTTCCAGAATGCAAAGCACTGCTTTCCAATGTCGGCCGTTTACCGGGTTTTGATGGTAAAGCCAAAATGTCGAAGTCTTTGGGCAATACCATTGTGCTCGATGCTTCTGATAAAGACATCAAAAAAGCAGTCAATGCGATGTATACCGACCCGAACCATCTTCGTGTTGAAGATCCAGGTCAGGTTGAAGGTAATGTGGTATTTACTTATTTAGATGCCTTCGATACCAACAAAGAAGAACTTGAAGAATTAAAAGCGCATTACCGTCGTGGTGGTTTGGGCGATGGTACAGTGAAAAAACGTCTTGAAGGCGTGTTAAAAGAATTGATTACGCCTATTCGTGAACGTCGTATGGAACTTCAAAAAGATCCTGATTACATCATGGATATTTTAAAAGCCGGTACCGATAAATGTCGCGATATTACCCAGCAAACCCTTGATGAAGTTAAATCAGGTTTAGGCGTTTTCCATTTTTAAAAGCTCATCATCTGAAAAAATGCCTTTCCTATAGTGAAGGGCTTTTTTTTGCTGAACTAATGAGCAGTAAATCACACTAACCAATGGTTATTAACCTGAATTTACACAACTTTACTGAAATCATCATGAAATGACTCACCATTCATTTTATTATACTTTCAGTGCTTAGGGCTCTTAGAGTTCTAACATTCTCCTTAACCGAAACTGTGCAAACAGATTCGTTGTTCTACGCAGTGATCACCCCAATCATTGCGTATTTTTTTGCCTGAATTTTAAGCAACACTCATTTTCAAGTAAACACTAAGTTTCAAGCAATAAAAAACCCGCACTTGGCGGGTTTTTTAGGTTCACAACTTATGCATGTTTATGACGCATATGCGGGAATAAAATTACATCACGAATACTGGCTGCATCAGCAAATAACATCACCAAACGGTCAATACCAATACCTTGACCGGCTGTTGGAGGAAGACCATATTCAAGTGCTTCAATGAAGTCTGCATCGTAGTGCATTGCTTCATCATCACCTGCATCTTTCTCGGCAACCTGTGCTTGGAAACGTTCAGCCTGGTCAATCGGGTCATTTAATTCCGAGAAACCATTGGCTAATTCGCGGCCACCAATAAAGAACTCAAAACGGTCGGTAATGTGCGGATTGGTGTCATTACGGCGTGCAAGCGGTGAAGTTTCCGCTGGATATTCAGTAATGAATGTTGGCTGACGAAGTTTTGTTTCAACGGTTTCTTCAAATACGATGGTTTGAAGTTTACCCAGACCAAAACCAGGTTTAACTTTCTCTTTCAATTCTTCCTGAACAAATTTCGCCAGGAATTCACGGTCAGCTACATTTTCTGGCGTGAACTGAGGGTTATGTTCAAGAATCGCATCAAACATCGAGATTTTTTTGAATGGACCTTTGAAGCTGAATACTTCACCTTGATAAGGCACATCGGTCGTACCCAAAATGTCGATCGCTAATTTTTCAAGCATATTTTCAGTCAAAGCCATCAAGTCTTTGTAATCTGCATAAGCTTGGTAGAATTCGATCATGGTGAATTCTGGGTTATGACGTGTTGACACACCTTCATTACGGAAGTTACGGTTAATTTCAAACACGCGTTCAAAACCACCTACAACCAGACGTTTTAAGTAAAGTTCAGGTGCAATACGTAAAAACAATGGCATATCTAATGCATTGTGATGTGTTTCAAATGGACGCGCAGAAGCACCCCCTGGAATCACATGCATCATTGGCGTTTCAACTTCCATGAAACGTTCATTGGCCAAATACGCACGCATACCCGCAACCACTTTGGCACGAATTTCAAAAGTTTTACGTGTGTCTTCGTTCACCATCAAATCAAGATAACGTTTACGATACTTCATTTCGGTATCGTTTAAACCATGGAATTTATCTGGAAGTGGACGAAGTGATTTGGTCAAAAGCTCGAAATGTTCGATATGAACATACAGATCACCTTTACCTGAACGGCCAATATAACCTTCAACGGCAATAATATCGCCTAGGTCTAAACCTTTAATGCTCGCCAGTACGTCTGGATCTAATTCTTTACGTGCAACATACAGTTGGATACGGCCAGTCATGTCTTGAATCACGATGAATGAACCACGGTTCAACATCACACGACCTGCAACCTTCACATAAACCTTTTCACCCGCTTCAATTTCTTCTTTAGATTTATCAGCGAATTGTTCTTGTAAGTCTTGAGCGTAATGTTCACGCTTGAATGTGTTCGGCCAAGGGCTGGTTCCCTTTTCCTTAGCATGTTCTTCAATATGCTTTAACTTGGCATGACGCTGTGCAATTAAATCGTTTTCGGAAATGTGTTGTTCAGAAGTCGATTGAGCGTTATGTTGCGTCATCTCTGCCTCGAATATGTGTAAAAAACGGAAGTTGCATAGCATAGCAGATTTAGTATAAATTTCGTATGACTTATTGCCAAACAAAAGCATTGATTTGCTCAACACAACCTTGTTTCACTCACATTTAGGCTTCGGCCAATTGTTTGACGGTCTCAAAACCTCTTTGTAAACCATTATTCATCAATTCCACATGATCTTTAGAGGTTTCCAGTTCGACACTCAGCATGGTTGAGCCATTTACATCTTCAAGCACATATTTTTCTAAAACCCCGCTCCATTGTTTAACTTCTTCGCTGTCTAAATCTTCAATGCCATCTTCCAGCATGCCCAAGTGCTTAAAGGTCACCACTTTAAATTCTTCCAGCTCAGTAATGGTCGAAACCATGCCATCCCCATTAGCATCGAGAAAAACAGTTCGTCCATTCACTTGCCAGTCAGAATGCATGGATGAACCCGGAGCAAAATATTGGGTCCATTCGGTATAAGTGTCCGGGTCCCACAAAATCTGCCACACCTTTTCTGGAGAGGCGTGAATCAAAATTTCATAATTCAAAATTTCCATCAGCTCACCTCGGCTTATATTTATCCTAATAAATACCAAGTTATCCAAATTTATTTTTGCGTGATAGGCAGGTTTTGTTATCTATGCTCAGAGCAATTTTATTATCCTTTTATCTATTTAATTTTAATTAATAATTTATTTTGTAAGTGGGTTTATACCTTATTATGCTGTCCATTTATTAGACCAAAAGCTAACTTCTTTATTCTACAGAGTCCCCTACAATAATTTAAGCAAAATGGTTGAAAAGGAAACGATTCAACTTTTCTATCTTTGTACATAAAAACAGCGTGAACTATAAAACAATGAATACATGCACTTCGAAAATCTTGTTTTTACATGGACTCGATTCCTCGCGTGAATCGACAAAATTCCATGCCATTGATGCCAATCAGAAATATTGCATCGATATAGATTACCGCAACCTGAATTTTCAGACAGTCGCCGATTTTTATCGCGATATTATTGCCAAAATCAAACCTGAAATTCTGGTCGGACACAGCTTGGGCGCGTATTGGGCCTTGAAAATGTCAGCCTTATTTAAAATTCCGACTGTCATTGCCAACCCGAGTCTTCATCCGGATTTTCGTGAAGATTACCCACCCATTAATGAAGATGATCTTGAACATGACATTGCACAGATTGCCTATTTAGAATTAGGCGATGAAATACTAGATATGTATGCCGTTCAGGAACAGCTCGAACCCTATATGATTGTTCAGGCTTTAGAGGGTGGTCATCACCGTTTAGCCAGTCCAGAAAACATAAATGATCTGATTCAACACATGCAAACGCATTTTCTAAAAAAATAAAAAAGCCCTGGTTGTGACCAAGGCTTTTTTATGACATAAAACTGATTAAGCGACTGCTTGTTCTGGCTGAGATTTATCATCTAACACCGACCAGACATCTAAACCTAAATCGCCATGTAAATCAGGTAAATCTAGGAAAATGCTCGCGCCCAGGATTTCATGGTTGCATTTATCTACCAGCTGTTTCACCGCTTTTAAAGTACCGCCTGTTGCTAAAACATCATCCACAATAATAATTTTTTGTGCTTCGATATTCGCTGACATTTCCAGACGATCCCGGCCGTATTCCAGGCTATAACCTACGCCAACAACCGGTGGCGGTAATTTACCTGCTTTACGTACCAGCAATAAACCTTTGCCCAAACGTTGAGCCAACAAACTCGCCAATACAAAACCACGCGCTTCAACCGCGACAAAACTGTCTACCTGTTCCAGTTTATCAGCAGGAATACTGGCAATGAGAGCATCGGTTAAGGGCTCAATTTTACTCATAAACAAAGGAGTTAAATCGAAGAAGCAAATACCTGGTTTAGGGAAATCTTGGACAGTACGAATGTGAGACCACAAAGTTGTAGACAAATTGCTCATGGGGAGAAAGACAATGAAAAGAGAATATGTGAATTTTAACGCTTTATCAGGTTCATGACCAGTAAATGATCATAGTTACAACACTTCAAAACACAGCAATATATTATAAGTATTTGATTTAATTGTGTTAATTTTTTAAATAAATATTAAATATGGATTTATCTGATCGTAAATTAACAAACTTTGTTTATTTTCTCTCCCCGACCTTAGTCTAAACCTCTGTTTTCGACAGTATAAAGTCATTTTTTCAGCTTCTCAAAGCAGCACAATTGATGAACATTTTGGCATTCAGATTGAATTTAAATTGTTAGACAAAAACCATATTTAGCTGTTTTTATGACAAGTTTTGTCCTGCTAGGCAATTCTGGTTTCAAATTCAGCGATTAAACTCCGATATTTGCTTTACATTAATGCTAGAACTGCGTAAAAATTTGACTGAATATGTCCCTTGAAAGTCATATCATTAGAGTCATGCTGTATATAAGATTTTACTGACTTCACATTTTTAACAAGTCAGTGTTTTGGAGAGTCAAATGAAAAAGTATCAATGCATCGTTTGTGGATGGATTTATGACGAAGCTGAAGGGTGGCCACAAGATGGTATTGTCGCAGGTACAAAATGGGAAGACATCCCAGATGACTGGACCTGTCCGGACTGTGGTGTATCAAAAGTTGATTTTGAAATGGTTGAAATCTAATAATTGATACCAAAGACCATAATAAATGGTCTTTTTTTACGTCTTATCAAAAACAGTTTGGAGAAAAATATGCATCCTATCGTCATCATTGGTTCGGGTATGGCGGGATATACCGCAGCGCGTGAGTTTCGTAAGCTAAATCCCGAGCATAAACTGGTCATGATTTGTGCAGATGATGCGGTAAACTATGCTAAACCCACGCTGTCTAATGCTTTAGCCGGAAAAAAAGCACCTGAGCAAATTGCATTAGGTGATGCCAGCAAAATGAGTGATCAACTGAAGATGCGTATTGAAGCGCAGACTTGGGTTAAAGAGATTCAAGCTGAACAGCATCAACTGGTTTTAGAGAAAAATGGACAACAAAGCACTCAACCCTATTCAAAGCTGGTTCTAGCGGTAGGTGCAAATCCGGTTCGCTTAGCGATTGCGGGCGATGGCAGTGATGACATTCACGTGGTCAACAATCTGGATCACTACAAAGCCTTCCGTAAAAATCTCGCTCAACATCAAGATAAACGTGTGGTGATTTTAGGTGCAGGCCTGATCGGCTGTGAATTTGCCAATGACTTGCAAAACACAGAACATCAAGTGACAGTGATTGATTTGGCTCTGCAACCTTTAGGGCGTCTGATTCCTGATTATGTTGCGGCATCTTTCCAGGAAAAACTTGAAGCTATTGGTATTCACTTCGTACTCGGCACCACTGTTGAAAAAGTAAATAAAGTTGAAAATGGCGATTATCAAATTACTTTAGCCAATGGTCAGTCTGTTGTCGCAGATGTTGTACTTTCAGCAATCGGCTTACAGCCGAATTTAGAATTGGCAAAAGCTGCCAATATTCACTGTAGTCGCGGTATTTTGACCAATGGTCACTTAGAAACCAATCAGGCAGATATTTACGCGATTGGCGACTGTGCAGAAGTCAACGGTTTGCTGTTGCCTTATGTGATGCCAATCATGCAACAGGCGCGTGCTTTAGCGAAAACTTTAAATGGTGAACAAACGCATGTTCATTATCCAGCGATGCCTGTGGCTGTTAAAACTCCCGCTGCCCCACTCACAGTACTTCCGGCACCCGTGGGTGTAGATGTCACTTGGGAGACTGAAGAACTTGAAGATGGCATGATTGCCAAAGCCGTAGATAGTCAAAACACCTTGCGTGGTTTTGTTCTATTGGGCGCAACTGCAGCAAAACAGCGTTTAAGTCTAACTAAACTGGTACCGGACTTGATTCCTGCAACAGTTTAAGGTTTTAATACAAAGGACATTTTTTCAGCAAAATGTCCTTTTTTAGGAAAACAACAATGAATAGCGCACTCAATTTTACAGGCTCTCCCTATACCTCTTTTATGCATGAAACCAGAGTAAATTTAGGCAATGGCGTTGAACTGCATGTAGAAGTGGGCGGAAATCCTGAACATCCTGCAATCATGCTGATTATGGGTTTAGGTGCGCAAATGTTGTTTTGGCCTGATTTTTTCTGTAAATCACTGATTGATCAAGGTTATCGTGTCATTCGTTTTGATAACCGCGACATTGGGCTGTCCTCAAAAATTCGTCATTCAGGACCACGACTCAACACCTTAAAACTGATGGGCCGCTTTGCTTTAGGTCTGGAAAATCAGGGTGCGCCGTATAATTTATATGATATGGCGGAAGATGCCGCACTCCTGATTGATCGTTTGGGACTAGAAAAAGTCTCTGTGATTGGTGCTTCAATGGGTGGCATGATTGCACAAATTCTGGCAGCCAAGCATCCTGAAAAAGTCAGCAATCTGGGTTTAATGTTTACCAGTAATAACCAACCGCTATTGCCACCCCCTTTTCCAAAACAGCTTTTTAGCCTGATCGGTCGACCTGAATCGACTGATGAAGACGGTATCGTAAATCATAGCGTGAAAGTTTTTAACATTATTGGTTCACCTGGATATATCAACCAAATTGAGATTATTCAGACCGCACGTAAATTATATCAACGAAGTTATTATCCAGCGGGTGTACTTCAACAATTTTTAGCAATATTATGTACCGGTTCTTTGCTACAATTGAGTAAGCAAATTCAGCAACCTACCCTTGTGGTACATGGCTCTCGTGATCGTTTACTGCCACCGAGTCATGGCAAAGCAGTTGCAAAGGCAATTACAGATGCTAAGTTTGAATTAATTGATGGAATGGGGCATGATATGCCTCCGCATTTTATTCCATATCTTAGCGGATTATTTGCTGATCACTTTAAATCGAAACATTAGGACACTATGGCTGCATTACCCTCTTTAAGACAGCTGTCATACCTCGTTACACTGTCTGAAACGCTACATTTTACTGAAGCTGCGCGCCGTTCATTTGTGACCCAATCGACTTTGTCAGGCGGAATCATGGAGTTAGAGCGTTTGTTAGGTGGAGTCCTCGTTGAACGCGACCGCCAAAATGTACGTTTAACTCCGCTTGGAGAACAGGTTGTTGCTCGAGCCCGTGTTTTATTGGCTGATGCTCAAGACTTGATGCGTTTAAGTCGCGAAATGAGCGAGCCTTTAACTGGTGATTTACATTTAGGGATCATCCCCACCATTGCTCCTTTCATTTTGTCGCAACTTTTAGATGAAGTGCATAAACAGCTGCCTAAAATTCAATTGCATCTGTATGAAGCGCAAAGTGAAAAAATTGTCGAAAAATTAGAACACGGCAATCTGGACATGATTGTTTTGGCACTGCCTTTTGATACTCGCGGTTTAAAAGTTGCTGAAATTGCCAAAGAAAATCTTTACTTGGTGCATCATAAAACCGATCAAAATGGACAAAATGCCAAAGTTCTAGATGATTTGGATTTATCACGCTTAGTGTTACTTGAAGAAGGCCATTGTTTACGCAATCATGTCTTAAGTGCATGCCCAATTGGTGAACGTAAAAATGATCATCGTTTAAAAGCAAGTTCATTACCAACACTGGTTGAAATGGTCTCTGCCGATTTAGGTTTTACCCTGCTTCCTGAAATTGCGATTCATACCAATATGATTAAGGCGAATCCAGATTTGGTGGTTAAAGCGATTGAAGCTGCACCAAGTCGCACGCTCGCTTTGGTCACGCGTAAAAGCACACCATTGCAAAGTGAATTTGATGTTTTATTGCAAATCTTGCAAAAAATCACCAAAAATCTTCATTAAAACTAAACGATGCATTAAAAGGAGCAACTGCTCCTTTTTTATTGTCCAATTCTCTTGCTGACCATGGTTTTCGCTCGAATAAAATCCGTTGTTTAATTAAAAAAACACTTTTACATTTGTTCAAATAAAAAAAAGGCTTACCACAACGGTAAACCTAGTCTGAAGTTAAAAGATAATATCTTGCACATGGATGAATTGAGATATTAAAGCTTCAAAAAGTTGAAAACCTCTTATACACCAGATTTATAAGAAGCAGGTCTATTCTAATCGGTCATCTAGACTGGTTATATCCCCAATAATAGGTATTTTATAAGCTAAAATTAAAATACAGTTCATGTACTTAAGTAAAGGCCATATAATAAAAATCATCATTAAAAAAATAGCTTAAAGACGCCATAACAGCGAGATCATCATAAAATTAAGTTTTTAATTCTTTATTATTCTATAAATACTTTAGTTTAGTTTAATTGTATAAATTCCCTAGTTCTTGGGATAGTACTTTTATGCGTTGTATAGCAAAGTAACTCAATAAAATGAAAACCAGTGTGAGCATAGACTAGTGGGTGAACTGATGTTACCTGTTCCTATCCTGTTGATCACGGATCAACCCACTTTGAATACGCTATTAGAGCGCGTTCTTATTGGCTTAGGTTATCCTGCAAAATTAATTCTTTGCACTGATCATCTCGCTGAAGCAGAACAACTACTACAGCGCCATTTACCCAACCTGATTTTGATCGATTTATCTATTGATGGCATAGCAACAATTTCATTTATTAAGCAACTTAAAAAAATCCATCCCGATGCAAATGTCATGGTGAGCTTAGCGCAACATCAAACCACTTTACTGTTTGAGGCTATTCAGGCGGGAGCACAGGGTTATATTTTTTATGAACATACTGAAACAGAAATGGTGAATAATATTAAAAGTATTCTGCGCGGTGGAGCACCTATCCATCATGTTTTGGCACAGTATATTTTGTCGCATCAAGTTGAATCCACACAAACCATATCCACCACTCAACTCAATCAGGCCCTACATTTAAGTGCCACTGAATATGAGATTTTAAATTTAGTGTCAACAGATCTTAACCCGCAGCAAGTTGCAGAACAAACTTCGACCTCTCTTTATAAAATTGAAGGTACTATTAAAAGCATTTATCAAAAAATTGCCGGCTTAAAAAGTTAGCCCTTTATATTTTTAATATTTCCATTGCATAAAAATAAAGGAGCTTAGAGGCTCCCTTATTTCTTTATTAACACTTAAATGAATTATTTAATCGCATCTAACAATACTCTTTGTGCATTATGGGCTGCTTGTCCGTCTGCCACCTGTGCACGAAGCCAGGTTCCATCCCCTTGCAACAGCCACGCTTGCTGATTGTCTTTTAAATAGGTCAGTAGGCCTTGCTGATAAATACGTTTTTTCAGTGCCGGATCTTCAACAGGAAAACACGCTTCAACACGGTTAAATAAATTACGATCCATCCAGTCCGCACTTGAACAGTAAATTCGAGCATTACCATTATTGCCAAAGTAATACACACGCGTATGTTCCAGGAAACGCCCCACAATTGAACGCACACGAATATTTTCTGAAAGCCCTGGTAAACCAGGACGCAAACAGCAAATGGAACGAATAATCAGATCAATTTTAACCCCGGCTTGCGAAGCTTCATATAACTTGTTAATCAGCTGCATTTCAGTCAATGCATTTACTTTAACAATGATTTGCGCCGGCTTGCCTGCTTTGGCATTGACAATTTCTTCATCAATAAAATTAATCAGTTGAGCATGCAAGGTAAAGGGTGCGTGCAGAAGTTTCTTCAGCTTGGCCATTTTGCCCATACCGGTCAATTCCTGGAAAATACGGTGCACGTCTTCACACAGTTCCTTGTCGGTGGTCAGCAAGCCATAATCGGTATAAATGCGGGCATTGCCTGCATGATAGTTACCGGTACCTAAATGCACATAACGCACCAGTTTGTTATTTTCACGGCGCACCACCAGAATCATTTTGGCGTGGGTTTTATAGCCCACAATACCATACACCACCACAGCACCGGCTTCCTGAAGCACATTGGCCACTTCAATATTGGATGCTTCATCGAAACGTGCGCGTAGCTCAATGACTGCAGTAACTTCTTTGCCATTTCGAGCGGCTTCTGCCAGTACCTGAACAATTTCAGAATCTGGCCCACTACGATACAAGGTTTGCTTGATGGCAAGCACTTGCGGATCACGTGCTGCTTCACGCAATAGATTGATCACGGGTGCAAAGGATTCAAACGGATGATGTAAAAGAATGTCCTGTTTCTGCATGGCAGAGAAAATATTTTCAGATTTTTTCAATACTTTAGGAATAATTGGCGTATGGGTATCATAACGTAAATGCGGACGTTTAAAATTCGATAATAACCGCGCAAGATTGACAGGACCATCGACTTTGTAAAGCTGATCTTTTTCCAGATCAAATTCTTCAAGCAAATATTCATAAATATTTTCAGGGCAATTTTGCGTCACTTCCAGGCGCACTGCACGGCCGAAACGGCGCGAATTCAACTCCCCTTTTAAGGCTTTGGCCAAATCTTCGACATCTTCATTTAAAGCCAAATCTGCATTACGCGTCACTCGGAACTGATAACAGCCGGTGGCAGTCATGCCCGGGAATAAATCTGAAACATGCTCATGAATAATGGCAGACAACATCACATGATGCTCTTTACCGTCAGTCAATTCATCCGGTAAACGCACTACACGAGGCAGTGAACGCGGTGCTGGCACAACTGCCAGATCAATTTGACGACCAAAGGCATCTTTACCTTCTAGCGTCACAATAAAGTTTAAGCTTTTATTGACCAAACGCGGAAATGGATGAGCCGGATCCAGGCTGATCGGAGTTAGTACCGGCGCCACTTGCTCCTGGAAATACTTTTTAATCCAGGCAGATTGAGCCGGTGTAAGTTCTCCACGACGTAAAAAACAGATATCTTCTTCACGCAGTTTGGGCAGAATTTCTTCATTTAAAATACGGTACTGGCGTTCAATAGCAGCATGGGCCCTTTTAGAAATAATCTCTAAAACCTGTTTTGGGGTTAAACCATCCGGACTATGACTTTCATTGCCTAAATCGAGCTGTTCCATCAGTCCCGCAAATCGGATTTCAAAAAACTCGTCCAGATTACGCGAGAAAATAAGCAGGAAATTCATGCGTTCAAGTAAAGGATGCAGTGGGTCAACCGCCTGTTCTAATACACGAAGATGAAAATCTAAAATAGAAAGTTCACGATTAATGTAGCGATCGTTATATGTATATTCTGTTTGTGTAGGAGATAAGCCTGCTGCAGTATTCATACCTAACCTTTACTTCTTCGAATGTGATTCGTATCTTGATCAGTATGCTTCAAAATTATGACAATTTCATAAAAAAAGCCCAAAAATTTGGGCTTTTTATTACACTCTTTCATTAAGGAATATTGCTATAACGCATATATTTTTGAATCATCCGTTTGCGGTATTTTAATTTTCGGTCATCACGGTGGTCTTGGTAATATTTTGGATTGGGTAAAATGGCAGCCAGGAAGGCAGCTTGTTCACGGGTCAAGCTTCTCGCACTTTTGCCAAAATAATGCTGGGTTGCGGCTTCCACGCCATAAATATTGTCACCAAATTCAACCGAGTTTAAATAAACTTCCAAAATACGTTGTTTGGTCCAGACGCGCTCCATCATCCATGTTGCCACAGCTTCTTGACCTTTACGCAGAAATGAACGCTTGTTGTATAAGAATAGATTTTTTGCCAATTGCTGTGAAATGGTTGAACCGCCTGCAACCACTTTGCCTTTGTCTTTATTACGCTCCAAGGCAAATTGCATGCCTGCCCAGTCAAAACCATGATGCTGGAGAAACTTGCCATCTTCTGCGGCAACCACAGCATGTTTGAGATAGTCACTGATTTGATCGTAGTCACGCCATTGATGTTTGATCGGTTTAGAGGGTTCGGACCAATAATCCAGACGCATCATCATGGTGGTGTCGACCGGATGGGTGCGCCACCACACCAGACTTGAAAAAATCCAAAGTTGAACCAAAAGCACCAAACTGACAAGTATTAACAAACTACGAACAATAAAAGCTTTCATGTCAGTGAGTTACTCCAAAATATCTATTTTTTCGTGCTAAGCTTATCGCTGAATATAGCAAAGATTATAAAAGAATAGCATGGTTGAACTTTCACCTCCTTCCATTCAAAGTAAACTCGAGGTTCACCTTTGGTGGCTGACTGCACTTTTTATTGCCATCAATGTCGGTTTATTTCTCTGGCAAGTGCTTACCGGGGTCAATATTACCAGCCCAAGTCTGGTCGATGCTATTCATTGGGGAGCTGATTATGCACCTTTAACCTTTTTAGAGGAACCCACCCGCCTGTTTACAAGCATGTTTTTTCATTTTGGCCTGATCCATTTAATGCTCAATATGTGGGCGCTCTATATTTTCGGCAGTGTGGCTGAACAGCTTTTTGGCCGATTCTATTATTTGGGTTTATATATTCTTGCCGGCCTGATGGGGAGTTTGCTCAGTGGCTTTATCGATATTCAAAATACCTTTCAACTGCTGCAAACTAATGACCCCAAACTTTTCCCGACGGTCAGTGCCGGTGCTTCTGGCGCAGTGATGGGCATTGGCGGTGCTTTAACCATCTTATCTTTATTGCCCATTTTACCGAAGCAGCGCTTTATTTTAGATAAAAAAACCTTGGTCATGGTGATGGGGATTAACCTGTTTATTGGCTTCACCATGCCGGGAATTAACAATGCAGCCCATATTGGCGGCATGCTGACGGGTGCGGTATTAGCGGCTATTTGGTATATGGGACAACGCATGCATAAACCCAATTTAGGCTTTATGTTAGGTTTAGGTGTGGGCGTAATAGCATGTTATGGATTTTACGATTACTGCATGCAGCAAGTGCAGCTCCTTGAACCTGTTTGGCGTCAAATCCTTGCAGCCATGCGCGCACAACTGCATTTTTAATATTAATGAATGATTTTCGGGAGATGAACCTGTTATTGATTCATCTCTCGCAAACTTTGTAAAGGCGGAATATCACAGAGATAACTTAAGCGATAGCGTCCGATCAGGGCACACATCAAAGTCATTAAAATCGGTAAAATCAGCCAAATTTCCCCATGCGCCTGAATGGTCAAATTCATTTTATAACTGGCAATCGCACTAATCACTTCTGCAAACAGACAGGAGACCACGCCTGCCATGAATCCGATAAAACCGATCTCTACACTCATCATCTGTTTTAATTTTTGTTTGGAACTGCCAAATGAACGCAGCAAAGCCACTTCACGTTTGCGTTCATCCATCAGCAAGTTCAAGCAGGCAACTAAAACCAATATGCCAGAGACACTGACCAATAGCGCAAGTATGCTAATAATTTGTACCAGCACATTCACCAGGCGTTTTACTTCATCCAGAATAAGACTGACATCAATAAAAACCGTATTGGAAAATTGCTGAATTACAGAAACCAGTTGCTTCTTATCCTGTGCGGGCACATAGAAACTGCCCAAATAACTGCCGGCATTTTCATCCATGGTTTTGGGTGCAAAAATAAAGAAAAAATTCGGACTAAAACTTTCCCATTCGACGCTACGCAAGTTAACGACTTTGGCTTGAATCAAGCCTTCAGGCAAACTAAAGGTAAGCCGATCGCCTATTTTAATGCCCAACTCTTCCGCTGTTTTTACTTCAACCGATACATCGCCGACCTGCTGCAATACTGCTGTACCCTGCACGATTTTATTGTCCGCAGGATATTCTGCCGTTTGGGTTAAATTGAGTTCACGGCGTAAAGAGTTATTGCTTTTAAGCAAGCTTTGTGCAAAAGGTTGATCATTTTTCGCCACCAATCGTCCACGGATATTGGGATAAAGTGGAGTACTGTGCCAATCCCGTTGCTCAAGCTGTGCTTTCAATAAAGGCATATCAAATGGCGGCAAACCGTAAACAAATTGATTCGGTGTGCCTTCCGGTAATTGTTGCTGCCAACGCTCAAGCAAATCTGTCCGCAATACTGCCAATACGGTAATTAAACTTAGACCGAGTGCCAAAGCGGTAATTTGAAAGGCAGTTTGATAAGGCGCACGGATATAAGCTGAAATGGACCATTTCAAGCTTTTAATCAGTTTTAAGCAGCTCCAAATCAGCATGTACAGCACAGTACACAAGATGATAATTGCACCGATCACCCAAGCGGTCAGCACAATATTTTCAGTCAGGACAATACTAAACAGTACCAGACTGGCTGTGCCCATCAGCAACATCCATAGCATTGATTGCACTGATTTTTCTTGCTGACGAATCACCCGAATAGGCGGTGTATTGAGTAACTGCCATAAACTCGGCACGATAAAACCCAGTAACACCACTGCACTGGTCAGCATCGCAATCGGCAATGGGCCCAGTAACATATCCAATGCAGAAAATTCAATTTGCAGATGTGGAATCAGTTGCAGCATCAGTTGCAACAAACCATATCCAAGTGCTACCCCTGCCAGACTGCCAATCGCCATTGCGGCAATTAATACCACGCCCAATAAAGCCAGATATGCGCTCAGAATTTGGCTTTTAGTCGCCCCGATACAACGCATCAGTGCAATACTGTCCTGATTTTGTTGCACATAACGCTGACTGGTTAAGGCAATCGCAATACCACACAGCAAAATGGTCAAAATATTGGTGAGTTGCAGGAAGGTATCTAAATTGGCAATTGGCTTCATTAAACGGGTATTGCCTTCGCTGGCATTACGCAGCTTTAGGCCGGTTTGTTCATTCTGTATTTTGCTTTGCGCAGATTTATGCAGCTGATTGAAATCTTGTTCAAACTGTCTGGTCTGTTGGGCAGACCCTACCATCAATAAACGATATTCAATCCGACTGCCAATTTGAATGGCGTTGGTTCGGGCAATATCGGCTTGGGAAATAATCACCGTAGGCGAAAAACCGGAAAAACCCAATTCCTGATTGGAATCATGTTCAATTTTAGCGCTGACTTTAAATGTCCCATCGGCAATATTGATGCTATCCCCGACGTTGGCATGCAACAAATCCATGGCACGGTTACTCAGCCAGACTTCTCCTGGCTGAATTTTCTGTGCTTTGGGTGCAACCCGAATTTCGCCGCGCAAAGGAAAAGCATCATCTATGGCTTTGACATTGACCATCACAAATTGATCATTGGTATGCGCCATCGAACTGAATGTGGTGACTTCAGATTGTTGCAGCGCTAACTGATCAGCTTTATCTTGCCACTTTTTTTCAAGTGGCTGATTGTCGCTCAGAACCAAATCCCCTGCCAGCATTTCAGCAGCCTGCAATGCCACGGCATTCTGGATCTGTTCATTGCTAAATTTCAGTGCCGTGGTCGCACTAATGGCCAGCGTCAAAGCAATAATCAGCAAGTAAACACCACTACTTTTAAAACTTTGGGTCAGCAAGGGTCGAAAGAGTGGATTCATTTCAGCCCTCACCGTTACGATGTTCAATCAAGCGACCATCTAGCAGTTCAAAATGGCGCTGACATTGTTCGGCCAATGCTGGATCATGGGTGACCAAAACCAAGGTCGTGCCAAATTCACGATTCAGCTGAAATAACAGTTGTTCAATTTCTTTGGCGGTTTGGGTGTCCAGGTTACCTGTTGGCTCATCTGCGAAAATAATTTTCGGGTCGCTAATTAAAGCACGGGCAATGGCAACACGTTGCTGTTCACCCCCAGAAAGCACTTTGGGCGTTTGTGTGGCCTGGCGTTCTAGACCGACTTTCTGAAGCAAAGCCAATGCCTTTTTTTCAGCGGATGCAAAATTAAAGTTCTTTTGTAAGCGCAGCGGTAACATGACATTTTCTAGCGCGCTTAAATGCGGCAACAGCTGGAAAGACTGGAACACAAAGCCGATATATTTTAAGCGTACCAGTGCGCGCTGTTCTTCATTCAGTTCTGTAATTGATTCGCCACAAACCACCAATTTTCCTGAACTGGCTTGATCTAATGTCGCCAGAATTCCGAGCAAGGTCGATTTTCCTGAACCCGAACGTCCGGTAATGGCCACCTGTTCACCTGCCAGAATATCCAGACTGAAATTTTCGAAAATAATAAATTCCTTTTGAGGAAGTTTTATCTTTTGTGTCAGTTGCTGTGCAGAAATTATTGCTTGTGGCATGATGGAATGGTCGCTCGTCACTTGGATCATAAAATCCCTATATGCAAAATCGCAATCTAAAAATTCGTGTATTTGCTTGCCTGGCGATGTTCAGCCTGTGTCTTGCTCCAGTCGTGGTGTCTGCTAAAACCATTATGATTCTGGGTGACAGTATTAGCGCAGGCTATGGAATGCAAGCACAGCAAGGTTGGGTGCATTTATTACAAAAACGTCTAGAGCAACAGTATCCGAAACAGCATAAAGTGGTCAATGCCAGTGTCAGTGGTGAAACCACCAGCGGTGCCTTGGCGCGCTTGCCTAAATTATTGCAAATCCATAAACCGCATATTGTCGTCATTGAGTTAGGTGGAAATGATGGTTTACGTGGCCAATCACCGCTATTGATTCAAAAGAACCTGGCTCATTTAATTCAACAAAGTCAGAAAGCCAAGGCCACTGTGCTGGTTTTCGGAATAAAAATTCCACCGAATTACGGTACGGCCTATAGCAAAGCCTTTGAAAAAAATTACCAGACTGTCAGTCAACAGTACAAGGTAAAATTGATGCCATTCTTTTTAGAAGGAATTGCAGGCAAGAAAAACCTGATGCAACCGGATTTAGTTCATCCCAATGCAAATGCACAAAGCATTTTGCTGAACAATGCCTATCCTTATATAAAAGGCGCTTTATAAAGCGCCTTTTTTACTACTCGAAGATTTATTCTATTTTAGAAATCGAAGAAAGTAACTTCACCTGTTTCAAGCGAGTACTCTGCCCCAACCACTTTCAACTTGCCTTGAGCAATCAGGTTTTCCAATACCGCAGAACCATGACGCAGCTGATTTACAGAGGCAAAAACGTTTGAACGCACTGCATGAGTCGACAGTTTTTCTAAATCATCTTTCAGTTCGGTTTGCATCAAGATTTCAACTGAAGGGCGAACACGGTTCACAATGGACATCAAGTTCGCAGATGGTGGAGCCGCAGGATTGGTTAAAGCTTCAATAGTGGAATGAATTGCGCCACAGTGCGTATGACCGAGGACAATCACCACCGGGCAGCCAAAACTTTCTGCCGCAAATTCCACACTACCGACTTGCGACGGTGCAACAATATTTCCGGCCACGCGAATAACGAATAAATCGCCCAAGCCTTGATCAAATACCATTTCAGCCGGTACTCGAGAATCTGAACAGCCTAAAACAATCGCAAATGGATCCTGACTTTCAGCCATTTCTGCACGTTGTTGATGAGTCAAAAGCTTTAAATGGGTCGTTTCACCATGGACAAAACGCTGGTTCCCTTTTTTTAAACGATCTAAAGCTTCTTCTGCTGTTAGCATGCTGGTCTTCCAATGTTTTAAGTTACAATATTTTAATGCGATGAAGTCAGAAAGTCACTTGCAAAAAATATAGCTGTTGATTTTATAACTAAGGTTACAAAATATTTTATTTAGCCCATAAAATTGATCCAGGTCACACTTTTAAACTGCGCTGCCACCTAAGTCAAAAAACTATTCAGTGACAATTATTTAATAATAATTACAATATACTACAGACATTTTTAAAAAAATAAAATGCAGTCAAAATCAGATGATTTTTATAGGATTACTTCTAAAGAATTATCGTCATGAATACATTAGGATGATGATCAATGACAACACTTCAATCGACTTTATCCCGCTTTTTACAAACAACCTGTTTGGCCCTTTCTATCAGTGTGCCTGTTTTTTCCCATGCAGCAATAAATAAAAATACTTACGTGGTTCAACCTTCACTTGAAAATTATTTAGCCAAAGAACGCAATGCCGCTGGCTTACGCAGTAAAACCATTAAAATTGATGATATTAGCTGGAGCTATAGCGAAGGCGGCTCGAGCAACAAACCTGCGGTACTGCTCATACATGGCCTGGCAGGAAATCGGGATAACTGGAATGGCGTGGCACATTTTTTAACCCCCTACTACCACGTCATTATTCCAGACCTTCCCAGCAATGGTGAAACCAAAGTTGCAGATAATTTTGACCTGTCTGTTCCCAATGTCACGGAGCGTTTACGCCGTTTCGTTGAAGCCATTGATGTCGAAGACAAACTGAATATTGCCGGTCACTCGCTGGGCGGATCGATTGCCACAGTTTATGCATCACAATATCCATTTGATACGCAAAGCCTGTTTTTGCTCAATAGCGCCGGAATCTATAAACAGGCCAATACCGCCTACAGCAAAGACCCTTATTTTCTAAAGCACCTGATTGTATCTAAACCGGGTGATCTGGACGATGTGATGGGTCAAGTCATGCAAAACCCACCGGACTTACCGATTTATTTTAAAAAAGCACAAGAAAAAATGCTGATTTCCCAGTCCGTGCAAACCCGTAAAATGATTGACCAGTTGATCACTTTAAGTCGTATTTATACACCTGAATCGTTTGCCCGAATGACGCAAACCATTGAAGCACCTACACTGATCCTGTGGGGCAAGCAAGATAAAATTATTAATGTCGAAGCTGCAAATGAATTACAATCCTTATTGAAGCGTGCAGAAACCCCGGTGATTTTAAATAATGTCGGGCACATGCCTATTTTAGAAGCAGAACAACAAGTGGCGAACCACTATTTACCTTTTCTAGCAAAAACCCAAAAGTTAAAAAACCCACTTGCTGATAAACTTATCCCATTAAATTAGCTTGCAGAGACAGTATGCCGAAACACCCGATGATTGAGCAATTAATTGAAGCTCATCTTGACTTTTTAGAGCAAGAGTTTTCACATACTGCCACTATTCAGAGCGAATTTTTAAATTTCTATCAGTGGTTTAGAAAGCAAACTTTGCAGGATATCTGGTCATTTGAGCAAATCAATGCGCTCTTGCAAAAGCAGGTTTTAGCCACGCCTGGCAGTCACTTTTTAATTGAGCAAATTAGCGAACATCTGCGCTTTGCCTTAATTCATCCTGCCAATGAAAGCACTCAGATTGCGGATGTCATTCCGGTATTAACCGTCGATAAAATTGCCCAATATGTTGCAAGTAAAAGTGGACATCGTCAACGCCTGATTAAAACCGTGGTCAATAGCCCAGCTTTTTCAGCCATGATCACGCAATTGATTCAGCATTCCATTCAGGATTATCTGGACAATTCGGTCATGGCAAAACGTGTGCCGGGTGTGTCGCGTTTTATGAAAATGGGGAAATCGGTTTTAGAGACCGTGACTGACTCAAATCTGGATGAAGCCATTGGGCATTATCTGCAAAAGAATATTTTAAAGCTCAGTCAAATGAGTGAGCATGTTTTAAATCAGCATTTTGATGATGAAAAGCTGTATCACTTTCAGGCCAATTTGTGGCATAAAATTAAAGACCTGCCTTTAACGGTTTTGAAGAACTATATCGAAGTTCAAGACTTGCCGAATACTGTCGGCTTAGGGCATGAAATTTGGGATCATCTGCGTCAAACGGAATATTTAAAACAACAAGTTCATGATGGTATCTATGCTTGGTATACCCGGAATCAGGAGCGTAGTTTTGACTTGTTACTGCGTGACTTAAATATTGATGAAGCTTTAATTCAACATGAATTGCAGCACTTGTTAGCACCGGTTATTCAAAAAATGCTTTCATCTGACTATTTACGCATGCGTGCACGCGCATATTTAGAAAAGTTCTATTATGCTGAAACCGCACAGAAGATTTTAAATATTCAATCATAAGAAAAAGCCGCTTGAAGCGGCTTTTTCTTTATTCAACATTCAACTGATTAGAAATTGGCAACAAAACTGATTCCATAACGGCGGCCATCTAAAACCTGATCACCATCTGCATCTTCTGCTTTTTCATCTAGGATATTATAAACCCCGAATTTACCTTTTAAGCTTGGGGTAAATTGATAGTTAAAGCCGACATCTAGGAATTGATACGCAGGTGTCGGATCAGACATGGTTGCACGCCCCAAATAAGAAGACGTTTCACTGCGATAATGCAAGCGTGTCCAGACATCTAAAGCATCATTGATGTTGTAGTCCACAGTGGCATTAAACATATGCTTTGGCATTTGATTTAAAGGCTGACCTTTTAAATCACCTGATTTCTGCTCGGTTTCTGTATAGGTGTAGTTGGTATTTAGATTTACCCCTTCCGCAAGCTCGGTGTCAAATGAGGCCTCCACACCTTGCATGATTGCTTCATCCACATTAATTCGTGAACTGATAAAGTTCCACAAGCGGACATTCCCCGTCGCTGCATCAATGCGACCAAATGGGTCTGCACATGTCCAGCTTGCCGAATCACTGTTATTCCCGTTTGGCGATGAGCAATCGCGTACTTCAGTAATTTTATCTTTATATTCAGTATAGAATGCGGTTAAAGATGCTTTAGACCTCTCACCCTGCCATGCAGTTCCAAGTTCATAGCTCAACGATTTTTCCGGCGTTAAATCATCATTTCCCATAATAAAGGCACTGCCTTTACCGGTCACAGAATGTACATCACTTGATGATTGTCTTAAGTCGGGTTGTTTATAACCTGTAGATACCCCACCCTTAAATGTCCAGGCATCTGTCGGGTTGTACACCCCATATAAACGGGGTGAAAAGTTACCATCATAATTTTCATCGTGATCGTAACGTAAACCCGTGGTTAAGTTAAAGGTATCGCTCATTGACCAGGTATCCTCTGCAAAAACTGCAAAGGCCCAACGGTCTAATTCAGTTACAGGCATCTCCAGATTTTGATTGGTTGCTTTATCAACCAATGACTCATTTTTAAAATACAGGCCTGAAATTAAATTGTGATGACCTAACTGCCAATTCCATTGGCTATTGGCAAGCCAGGTTTCAAGTTCAATTCCGCTTAGACCTGAAGTGCTATTTTTACGATCCGGATTTTTTGATTTTTCATATTGGATATAAGAACTGCTATTTAATACATCGCTATAGCGGCCATTATGCGTTAAACCAAAGACTTCACGATAATTTCGACCGTATGAATCTGTTCCCGAACTGAGAATGGTTTGACCCGCAGTAGATTCAGATTCCTGTTTGGTGAAATTTGCATCAAATTCCAGGTCATGATTGTCATTGATTAAATAAGTCAGTCTGGAATTTAGACTTTCTACTTCCGTACCGCGGAAGCCGCCTACATAGCTGTCTTCTTCACGCTTTTGCTTATTCACTCCAAGCTGCATGCCCAGTTTATTTTCAATCAAGGGTCCGGCTAGATAGACCGAACCATTTTTGATATCTCCAGAATGATTCGAATCCTGTAAAACAGTACCTAGTTCAGCTGTTCCCGACCATTCATCACTGACTTTTTTGGTAATAATATTGATGACACCACCCATCGCATCACTGCCATATAAAGTAGATGCAGGTCCACGAATCACTTCAATACGTTCAATGGATGCAACCGGCGGCAAGATATTTTTTTCAAATCCGCTGTCATCCCCATTCGGATTGACATCTTTAGAATATTGACGCTTACCATTGACCAAAAACAAGGTGTAACTTGAACCCATACCACGAATACTGACCGTTTGTGCAGAACCTGCGCCAGAAATCACCACCCCCGGTGTATTTCTGAGTACATCAGTAATATCATTGTATTGTCGCGCTTCTAGCTCTTCCCTGGTAATCACAGTCATGGATGCAGGAGCTTTGCTTACATCCTGTTCATAACCTGCCGCTGTAACGACTATTGTTTCTAATTTGACCGGATTGGAAACAGAAGATGTATTTTGATCAGTTGCAAATGTAACTGAAGCAAGAACAGATAAAATTGAAAGTGAGAGTGCAGATCGAACAATACGCTTGGTCATTCAAGTTTCCCCAAGTGGCAAAATAATGGATAAGTAATGCAATTTTCGTTGCACAGTGTAACAAAAGTTAAACTTAATGCAATTAATTATAAGAATCATTCTCAATAATATTTATTTTTCACGCAAAAAAATAACCTCCAATATGGAGGCTATTTTATTCAATCATTTGGGCTTATTTGAAATAAGCACCTTCAGTATTGCTGTGGTCAGTTTGGTCAACTACACGGGCCAATTCAGGAATATGTTGTTTTAAGGTTGTTTCAACGCCTTGTTTCAAGGTCAAATCAATCGATGAACAACCTTGGCAGCCACCACCGAATTTCAATACAGCAGTTAGACCATGTTCTTCATCTTCAACAATTTCAACCAAGGCACAGTTACCGCCATGACCTGCAAGACCCGGGTTAATTTCGGATTGCAATACATAGGTAATACGTTCTTCAATTGAAGCATCCGCACCTACGCGTGGCACTTTTGAGTTTGGTGCACGGAAAGTCAACTGACCACCAAAACGGTCTTTATTGTAGTCAATCACAGCATCTAGCAAATATGGGATAGATGGCGCGTCAATATAAGCCGCAAAATTTGGATAATCCTGTTTATAGTCTGTAGGAATCACTTCTTCAGGTGCACTATATGCCATACAACATTCAGCACGTGGCGTACCAGGATTTTCCACAAAAATACGCACAGCAATGCCCGGAGTGTTTTGTTTTTCAAGCAGGTCAAACAAATACTCTTGTGCCGTTGGCGTAATCAATAAATTTGGAATTTCTTCTGCAACTGCAGCGCTGATGTTCTCAGTCGACATAATCATATTTCCTCAAGCTTAAGTTAGCATTTTAACTGAAGATGCGGGGTAATAAAAAAAAATCAACTAAAATTGTCGGAATTATTATAAAAGTTCATCTTAATGCTTCATTTAATGGCATTATTAAGTATAAATATTTAAAAGTTAAACTTTCAATTTATGCTAGATCTACCTTTTAACCATACTGTTTGCCTGATCCTGATTACAGTGGCTGTTTCACTGATTGCATTTTCAAATCAGAAGGCCATGAGCCGTCTTATTTTCTGGCCTCCCGCGATGCAGCGTGGACAATATGACCGCTTTATTACCCATGGTTTCGTGCATGCCGATGGTGGACACTTAATCTTCAACATGATTACGCTATTCTTTTTTGGCAGTGTGATTGAAAGTTTTTACCGACAGTATTTTTTTGATCTTGGCTTTGTATTGTTCTACTTAGGCGGCTTAATTGTTGCCATTATTCCCAGTTATCTCAAACATAAAAATGACCATCAATGGGCCAGTCTAGGCGCTTCCGGTGCAGTTTCGGCAGTCTTGTTTGCCTATATTCTATTTGAGCCGTGGAAACTGATTTTTGTATTCTTCATTCCTGTACCGGCAATTATTTTTGCGGTTTTATATGTCGCTTACAGTATTTGGTCAGGCAAGCGTGGCAATTCCCACATCAACCATAGTGCGCATCTTTGGGGAGCTGCCTATGGTGTGGTCATGACCATCATTCTTGAACCACGGCTTATCCCCCACTTCTTCAATAAGCTGATGCAATTGCCTTTTTAAAATAAATTGTTCAGTTATGAGTATTTCAAGGCGCTGAATTTTCAGCGTCTTTTTTTTATGTTGAAAATAAAATAATTCCTATTTGTTAATGATTATCATTTTAATAAATTCAATTCTTTGTTACCCTGTTGCCAAATTTAAGCGAAGATCACTTTCAAATGAAAACTAAGGTATTATTTTTAAGCGCCATTTTGGCTTCAGCGGGATTGAATAGCTTGGCGCATAGTGCAGTTTTCAATCTGGCTACAGAAAAACAGAACATTGAACTTAAACAAACACCGAAAAAAATTGCAGTCTATGATCTCTCCATTTTAGATACGTTAAATGCCCTAAACATTCAGGCTCAAATTGTGCCAAAAACCACATTTACAGGTAGCCTAACTGAATATAATCAAGATCAGTTTGTTAAAGCAGGCAGTCTTTTTGAACCCGATTTGGCTCAGCTAAAACAGTTAAAGCCCGATTTAATTTTTGTCGGTGGTCGTTCCGCGAAAACAATGCAAAGCTTGCAACCGATTGCAGCAACAGTTGACCTTTCTCCCAAGACCGACCAATACATGAGTGATTTGAAAAATCGCACCTTAACGCTTGCAAAAGCCTTTAAGCGTGAAGCTATTGCCACTAAAAAATTAAAAGATTTAGATCAATTACAGCTAAAAGTGAAAGAGCAGACTGCCAATAAATCAGCAGTGATGCTCTTTGCAGTGGGTAATAATTACATGCCGCATGCAGCCAATGACCGTTTTGGTTTTATCCATGAGTTATCCGGTTTTAAATCTGTTCTTCCACTCACTGAAAAAACCGATACTGCTCGCCCTGAAGCAGGCTCAGCTGAAGCTTTAGCCGCACAAAAGAAAAGTGCTGAACTGTTAAAGTCTGCTGTTCAACATAATCCGGATTATGTAATTGTGCTCGATCGTGGCGCGGTGAATACCCAGAAATATGCCACCAAGGAAGGCATTAAAACCCATCCTGTTTTGGGGCAGTCTCAAGCGGTAAAACAGAACCGGATTATTTTTGTAAATGCTGATGCTTGGTATATTACTGGAGCCGGTCTGGATAATACCGCATTCATGCTGAAAGAAATTTCTGAAGGCATGTCTAAATAATATTGAAATGATAAAAAATAATACTGAAATGATGAAATTTATACATTAAGGAGCTTCGGCTCCTTTTTACTGTGCCATTTGAAAAAGATTCACACAATTTTGTCATTAAATGCTACCCATCAAATCAATTTGGCATAGATAATGTAGACATCCGTATATTAATGATCAAAAAAACGAGATTTTTTGCATGTCCACTTCATTAGATGGTCTTCAATTTCCGATTAATCCCAGCAGTAATAAACCCAGCACCTCCCAGACAGGCAAAGAAATTATTGCTGAAGCTTTATCTATTGTTGACAACAAGTCATCAATGAATGCACTTGCGGAAAAAAACTGGCGTAAGCATTATCCTGTCTATTTTAAAGCCCTGGTTGAACAAGGCATTCGCAATATCAGTAACCCGATTATCATTGCAAAACAAGGCTTACACAAGGCCCATCATAGCTTTGAATTTTATAGAAATGGTCAACGTTATTTGCTTAAAGACATCATGAAGGATATCGATACAGCCAGTTTGTATACGGTTCAGCTGAAAGGTGAAAGTGAGTCGGCACCTGAATGGTATGTGCCTTATAAAGGTCAAAAATTGCAAGGTCAGGCTTTAATCGACCAAATTCAAATCTGGCAAGATGCGGGCATTATAGAACCCAGCCATGCGGATGCTTTACGTGCTGCACACGCACATCCTGAATGGTTCGATCTTTCTGACCGCACCATGGTCTTATTTGGTGCAGGTTCGGAAGCCGGTCCACTGACCTGGCTGTCTAAATGGAAAGCCAATATTGTAGCCGTTGACTTACCCAACAGCCGCGTTTGGGACAGAATTTTAAAAACCATTCAACAAGGCAATGCAACGCTATATGCACCATGTGCAGAAAAATTGGAGGAAGGTACGCCAACTGCAACACTCAAGGAAAAATTGGGTGCGGATTTACTTACCCAAACACCTGAAATTGCCCATTGGCTGATCCAGAGTGAGCACCAGCTAGACCTAGCAGCCATTGCCTATTTAGATGGTGAAAAGCACGTCCGGGTATCTATGGCCATGGACAGCATTATGCAGTACGTCAGCGAGCAAAAGGCTGACACCAGTTTGATGTTTATGTGTACCCCAACCGATGTCTACGCCATTCCTAAAGAAGTGGTAGAAGCTTCAACGCTTAAGTTACTCCAGCGTTCAAAATCACAACGCATGATCAGTGAAAGCATTTCGATGATTTCTGCTCAGCATTTTTTCAAAAAAAACCTCGATGCATTAATCCTTTGTGAAAACGGTCATGAATATGGCATTGCAGACTGCCTGGTGGTGGAGCAAGGTCCAAACTATGCTTTGGCAAAACGGATTCAGCAATGGCGTGCAACTCTCGCGCGTCATTATGGACAACGTGTCAGTATCAATATTGCACCCTCTACCACTACCCATTCGGTGACTAAAAATCCGTTATTAAAAGCCGCGTTTAATGGGGCAAGTTTGTTTGATGTGGAATCTTTTGATCCAGAAACGACCAATGCGCTGATGGCTGCATTATGGATTTATGACTTGCGCAATCCTGAATCGGTAGCCAATCCGGAAACGCCTTTGGATCATCCATTAGAGTTGATGATGAAAGGTGCCAACCATGGCGGTCTATGGCGTGTGGCCTATTTGGCCCGTACCGCGCTGCCTTTTGCGGCACTGTATGGTTTTGCCAATGAAAAATTGCCGCTTAAAAAAATGTTCGGTTTATTTAAGAATAAGAAGTAGTTTTTATACTTTTTTTTTTGCTGAATATATTTATTATTCTGGAAAAGTTCCCTCTCCTTAAAGGAGAGGGTTAGGGAGAGGTCATTTTTTACTGTACTAAAAGGTACATGTATTAATTAAAACCTTCCACCCAACCTCCTTCCCAAAGAGAGAAGGAACTTCTCTGTTTAAAAAAGATGAGTAGTTCTGCTCATCCAGGAAGCGTTTATTTTTTTAAACCACCTATTCCTTAAAAATAAAAAAACGCTGCAATTGCAGCGTTTTTTTATTTCAGATAGAGATCTTAAACAAACTGCAAGAACAGCCAGAACAAACCACCCGATAAACAGATTGTCGCGGGTAAAGTGAATATCCATGCGGAAAGAATGGTTTTCACCGTCGCAAAGTTTAGTCCGGATTTATTGGCCACCATGGTACCTGCAACCGCACTGTTCAGAACGTGGGTAGTCGATACTGGCATACCGAAACCATCAGCCGCAGCAATGGTCGACATCGCCACAAGTTCAGCAGACATGCCCTGACCAAAGGTCATGTGGTCTTTACCAATACGTTCACCCACAGTCACCACAATACGTTTCCAGCCCACCATTGTTCCAAGGCCGAGTGCAAGTGCAACTGCCACTTTCACCCAAGTTGGAATGTATTGCAGGAATGAATCTAAATTGTCGCGGTATGCTTTTACGGTCTTGGTTTGATCGTCTGACATTGCAGGCAACTGTTCAGCTTTATCCAAACGCTTAAATGCCGTGGTACTTAAGTACATGTCATTGCGGATGATTGAAACTTCAGTTTCTGGAATTTCTTTTAAATTATCATATTGCGCTACACGATCACCCAAATGTTCCGACAGGCTGGCTAAAGCAGGCACCACTTCCGGTGACATCTCTTTAGTTTGGATATAGCGGGTCAAGACTTGACGCGCTTCGCCATCTGGAATGTCTGAATGATTGGCATAAATAGCGGTCGCTGCCTGGCTAGACAATTGATCAAATGATTGAATATGTTGATGATCCAGATTTTTATTTAAAGAATACGCTAGCGGCACAACACCAATCAGGATGAGCATAATCAAGCCCATGCCTTTTTGACCATCGTTTGATCCATGCGCAAAACTTACACCGGTACAGGTAAAAATCAGGATGGCACGAATTAAAGGCGGTGGTGGCTTATTGCCTTCAGGCGGTTGAAAAAGTTCGACCTGTTTTTTGAAAACTTTTTTCACTAAAATGAATAAGATGGCTGCGAAAGCAAAACCAATTAAAGGCGAAAACAATAAGGCTTTACCGACTTTAATCACTTGGTCCATGTCTACACCACTGGCACCATTACCCATGTGCAGGATGTAGTTCATAATGCCCACACCTAAAATCGAACCGATTAAAGTATGTGAACTTGAAGCGGGAATACCCAGAAACCAGGTACCCAAATTCCAGAGAATTGCGGCAATCAGCATGGCGAAAACCATGGCGAAACCTGCCCCAGAGCTGACATTCATAATCAGCTCTACTGGCAATAAGGCAATGATGCCGTAGGCCACTGCCCCACTTGCAACCATTACCCCAAGGAAATTACAAAAACCGGCCCACATCACAGCAACAGGTGCAGACAAGGCATTGGTATAAATGACTGTCGCTACCGCATTGGCAGTGTCATGAAAACCATTAACAAATTCAAAGCCTAAAGCAATTAACAATGCAGTCGCTAAAAGAATAACCGAATATAAACTTAATGTTGGAACATGTGCCAAATCGGCTGAAAGCTGAAAGCCAATGTACACCAAAGTAGAAATAATAACCGTAAAAAACACCGGCATAAAAAATTTCGGTGTAGGAACATGCACATTCGTCGATTTCGCTGGTGCTGATGGCACCTGATCTTGGACGGGAGGAATATTAGAATTCATGCAGACGGTTCAAGGGGATAATAAAATCCCCTTATTGTTCAATTTAATTGTGACAATTATATGACAAACAGCTGTCATATAAAGCCAAATTTTAACAATTGAGCTAATTTAAATCACTCCGCTTTATCTTGGGGAGCTGAACTGTTTTAAATCCATCATTTTAAAATATTTAAGACCCAGAATAGTTTGTGCCTCAATATTTCAAAGTACCTGGATACATGTATAAAAAATCTTTCCGATGATCCAATCACTCAACTTTTTCTTATCGATGCTGAATGCTAAGGTTTTTATATTTCAATTCGATGAAAAATTCGGCACAAATGAACTTATTTTAAGCCGTGCTTAACTAAGTCGGCTGAATATTCCTCAAAGGCGGTGTAATTCTGCTAAAATAATGCCCATTTGTATTCCATCGGATTGGGGTTATTTATGTCCACGCTTGCCACCCTGAAAGAGCTTCTCGCCAAACGCATCCTGATTATTGACGGTGCCATGGGCACCATGATTCAACGCCATAAACTAGAAGAAGCGGATTATCGTGGTGAGCGTTTTGCTGACTGGGCATCTGACCTAAAAGGCAACAATGACCTTTTAGTTCTTACTCAACCACAAATTATTCAAGGCATTCATGAAGCTTACCTGGATGCCGGTGCAGACATTATTGAAACCAACAGCTTTAACGGCACACGTGTTTCCATGTCTGACTACCACATGGAAGACCTGGTTCCGGAAATTAACCGTGAAGCCGCACGTATTGCTAAAGCGGCTTGTGAAAAATACTCAACACCCGACAAACCGCGTTTTGTTGCCGGGGTGCTTGGACCCACATCTCGTACCTGTTCAATTTCACCGAATGTAAATGATCCGGCATTTCGTAACATTACCTTTGATGAACTGAAAGATAACTATATTGAAGCAGCACATGCCTTAATTCAAGGCGGTGTAGATATTCTGCTCATTGAAACTGTATTCGATACGCTGAACTGTAAAGCGGCTATTTTTGCAGTCAAAGAAGTATTCAATCAGCTTGGTTATGAATTGCCGTTGATGATTTCCGGCACCATCACCGATGCTTCAGGTCGTACCTTAACCGGTCAAACTGCAGAAGCATTCTGGAACTCGGTTCGTCATGGCGACTTGCTATCAATCGGCTTTAACTGTGCCTTGGGTGCAGATGCGATGCGTCCGCATGTTAAAACCGTTGCAGATGTGGCCAATACCTTTATTTCAGCGCATCCAAACGCAGGCTTACCGAATGCTTTCGGTGGTTATGATGAAACCCCTGAACAAACTGCAGCATTTCTTAAAGAATTTGCAGAAAGTGGCTTGATCAATATCACGGGCGGTTGCTGTGGTACAACTCCGGATCATATCCGTGCCATCTACAATGCAGTAAAAGACATTGCGCCGCGTCAGATTCCTGAAATTAAACCAGCATGTCGCCTTTCAGGTTTAGAGCCGTTTAACATTGATGAAAATTCTCTGTTCGTCAACGTGGGTGAACGTACCAACGTGACCGGTTCTAAAAAATTCGCCCGTCTGATTCGTGAAGAAAACTATACTGAAGCTTTAGAAGTTGCCTTGGATCAAGTCCAAGGCGGTGCGCAGATTGTCGACATCAACATGGATGAAGGCATGCTGGATTCGCAAGCTGCGATGGTGAAATTCCTGAACCTGATTGCCTCTGAACCGGATATTTCACGTGTACCTTTAATGATTGACTCATCAAAATGGGAAATTATTGAAGCAGGCTTAAAATGTGTACAAGGTAAAGCGGTGGTTAACTCGATTTCCTTAAAAGAAGGTTATGACGAGTTCGTACATAAGGCACGTTTATGCCGTCAGTATGGTGCAGCGGTTATTGTGATGGCTTTTGATGAAGATGGTCAGGCCGATACGGCAGCGCGTAAACGTGAAATCTGTAAGCGTTCTTATGATGTGTTGGTCAATGACGTGGGCTTCCCTGCCGAGGACATTATTTTTGACCCGAACGTATTTGCAATTGCAACCGGTATTGAAGAACACAATAACTACGCAGTCGATTTCATTGAAGCAACCGGCTGGATTAAACAAAACCTGCCGCATGCGATGATTTCGGGTGGTGTATCCAACGTATCGTTCTCATTCCGGGGGAATGAGCCGGTTCGTGAAGCCATTCATGCAGTCTTCTTGTACCATGCCATTCAAAAAGGCATGACCATGGGGATTGTAAATGCCGGTCAGTTGGCAATCTATGATGACATCCCTGCTGAATTAAAAGCTGCGGTTGAAGATGTTGTACTGAATCAAAAACAAGGTGAAAGCGGTCAGGATGCCACTGAAAAACTGCTTGAAATTGCAGAACAATACCGTGGCAAAGGCGGTGCGCAACGTGAAGCTGAAAATCTGGAATGGCGTGAAGAGTCTGTTGAAAAACGTCTTGAATATGCACTGGTTAAAGGCATCACGGCTTATATTGATGTCGATACTGAAGAAGCACGCTTAAAAGCTGTCCGCCCTTTAGATGTGATTGAAGGTCCGCTCATGTCCGGCATGAACGTGGTCGGTGACCTGTTTGGTGCAGGTAAAATGTTCCTGCCACAAGTGGTTAAATCTGCCCGTGTAATGAAACAGGCCGTGGCTTGGTTGAACCCGTACATTGAAGCGGAAAAAACCGAAGGTCAGACCAAAGGTAAAATCCTGATGGCGACGGTTAAAGGCGACGTGCACGATATTGGTAAAAATATTGTCGGCGTGGTTCTGGGCTGTAACGGTTACGACATTGTTGACCTTGGCGTAATGGTGCCTGCAGAAAAAATCCTGCAAACCGCCATTGATGAAAAAGTCGATATTATTGGTTTGTCTGGTTTGATTACACCGTCATTAGATGAAATGGTCTTTGTCGCCAAAGAAATGCAGCGTAAAGGTTTCCATGTTCCATTGATGATTGGTGGTGCGACGACTTCTAAAGCGCATACCGCAGTAAAAATTGATCCGCAATATTCCAATGATGCGGTGATTTATGTTGCCGATGCTTCACGTGCAGTCGGAGTTGCAACTTCCCTGCTTTCACCTGAAATGAAACCTGAGTTCATTAAAGGTTACCGTGAAGAATATGCCAAAGTACGTGAGCGCATTGCAAACAAGCAACCGAAAGCGGCAAAACTGTCTTATACAGATTCAATTGCCAACGGTGTGAAAATTGACTGGGCGAACTATGTTCCACCTAAACCAAATGTACTGGGTCAGCATGTTCTGAAGAATTATCCGCTTGAAACTTTGGTGCCATATATTGACTGGACACCATTCTTTATTTCATGGAGTTTGGCGGGCAAGTTCCCTGCAATTCTGACGGATGAAGTGGTCGGTGAAGCGGCAACAGATTTGTACGAACAAGCGCAAATCATGTTGAAAGATATTGTAGAGAACAAGCGTTTTGATGCACGCGCCGTGTTTAGTCTTGCTCCTGCAAAACGTACTGGTGCAGATACTGTTTCGATTTTTGATGAAAATCAAACTGCAACGCATAAATTCGAGCATACCCGTCAGCAGTCTGACAAAGTTTCAGGTAAACCGAACTTCTCTTTAGCAGACTTTATTGCCCCTGAAGATGCGAAACTTGAAGATTACTTGGGTGGTTTCACCGTATCGATTTTTGGTGCGGAAGAAATGGCGCATGAATACAAAGCCAAAGGTGATGACTACTCTGCAATTTTGGCACAGTCTTTGGGTGACCGTTTTGCAGAAGCCTTTGCTGAGCATTTGCATGAGCGTATTCGTAAAGAGTTCTGGGGTTATCAAGCCTCTGAACAGTTGTCGAATGATGAGCTGATTAAAGAGAAGTATGTCGGGATTCGTCCTGCACCGGGTTACCCTGCCTGCCCTGAACATTCAGAAAAAGCGACCTTGTTTAGCTGGTTGGATTCGACCAATGCGATTGGTACCGAACTGACCTCTAGCTTTGCAATGTGGCCACCTTCAAGTGTAAGCGGTTTCTATTACAGCAATCCGCAATCTGAATACTTTAATGTCGGCAAGATTGCGCAGGATCAGCTAGACAGTTATGCAGAACGTAAAGGCTGGTCAATGGATGAAGCGAAGCGCTGGTTGATGCCAAACTTGGATGATTCGATTGATATTTGAGTCTTTTAAGATATAAAAAACCCCCTCTGATGAGGGGTTTTTTAATTTCTCTAAATCCATCTTTTAAAAAGAGGAACTTTGGCATGTGATTAGGGTCTGTTGACATTTCAAGTATAGAATTTACCCGATAAAGGTAGCCAAATAAATACACAAGCTAATGCAACTGCACCCTCATAGCTACACTTTAGCTTA
>NZ_JBRATK010000041.1:0-529 GCF_052712855.1 Acinetobacter sp. F16 | reverse complement strand
TTAGTACCACGTAGAAGAACACCACAGTTCTCGCCAGCACGACCTTCGTCAAGCAATTTACGGAACATTTCAACGCCAGTTACAGTTGTTTTAACTGTATCTTTAATACCAACGATTTCAACTTCTTCGCCGACTTTAACGATACCAGATTCAACACGGCCTGTTACTACAGTACCACGACCTGAGATAGAGAACACGTCTTCGATTGGCATCAAGAATGCTTTGTCGATTGCACGCTCTGGTTCAGGAATGTAAGAATCAAGCGCAGCAACCAATTCGATTACAGCAGATTCGCCATACTGACCTTGGTCACCATTAAGTGCAGCAAGCGCTGAACCACGGATGATTGGAGTGTCATCACCTGGGAAGTCATAAGTAGAAAGAAGTTCACGAACTTCCATTTCTACCAATTCAAGCAATTCTTCATCATCAACAAGGTCACACTTGTTAAGGAATACAAGAATGTAAGGTACACCAACCTGACGAGAAAGAAGGATGTGTTCACGAGTCTGTGGCATAGGACCATCAG
>NZ_JBRATK010000040.1:0-695 GCF_052712855.1 Acinetobacter sp. F16 | reverse complement strand
GCCCTATTAAGACTCGGTTTCCCTACGGCTCCCCTATACGGTTAACCTCGCTACTGAATGTAAGTCGCTGACCCATTATACAAAAGGTACGCAGTCACCGAACAAGTCGGCTCCCACTGCTTGTATGCATGCGGTTTCAGGATCTATTTCACTCCCCTCACAGGGGTTCTTTTCGCCTTTCCCTCACGGTACTGGTTCACTATCGGTCAGTCAGGAGTATTTAGCCTTGGAGGATGGTCCCCCCATATTCAGACAAGGTTTCACGTGCCTCGCCCTACTCGACATCATCATATAAGCCCTTTCGTGTACAGGACTATCACCCACTACGGTTGCACTTCCCAGAGCATTCCACTAGAACTTATATGACTTAATGGGCTTTTCCCCGTTCGCTCGCCGCTACTAAGGGAATCTCAATTGATTTCTTTTCCTAAGGGTACTGAGATGTTTCACTTCCCCTCGTTCGCCTTGCATGACTATGTATTCATCATGCAATACCTACCTTATGGTAAGTGGGTTTCCCCATTCAGAAATCTCCGGATCACAGGATATTTGCCGCCTCCCCGGAGCTTATCGCAGGCTATTACGTCTTTCATCGCCTCTGACTGCCAAGGCATCCACCACATGCACTTAATTACTTGACTATACAACCCCAAACAGTCGTCGTTACCTACAAGGAGTAACTACAACTTATCGTT
>NZ_JBRATK010000004.1:0-183411 GCF_052712855.1 Acinetobacter sp. F16 | reverse complement strand
GGTATTGCCACTCGTTTTGAAAAGTTGGCTCGTAATTATAAGTCCATGTTGTTCTTGGCTTGTTTGTTTATTTGGTGCAAAGCAAAATGAGGACACGCCCTAGGCGATTTAGAAGAATACTGATTTTAATTTAACAGTCGCAGGTAACAGATTTGAAAGCTTATTCTTCTTGAGAAGGAGGAAACAATTGAATGTAAATAGAGAAGCATGTAAATTAATGCGAAAATTTCACTTTTAGGCGTTGGGGAATTATTGGAAACATGAGCAATTTGCCCACCAGTGATGCAGAATTCAATTTACAACAGGTTTTGTTGTTAATGAATGATTTAACCGAATGGCTCATCCGCTCAGGAGTGGGCTATATGGAGTTTTCTGCTGCCCTAAAACCATTATTTTACCAACAGGCCATTAAAGAACTGCAACGCTTAGACCAGAAGACCACAGTATCCGCCATTAGTTTATTGGCAGGTTTACATCGTAAGGATGTCAGTGCTTATAAGGAGATTTCTGCTGCAGGAAAGCCTTTAACTGAAGCAAGCGTAGCAGAGCCGATCAGTGTGCCGGCTCGGGTGGTTGGATTATGGATTGCAGAAGATTATCCGCAACGCCTGCCTTTTAGTGATCCCGAACAGCCGAGTTTCGAGCTCTTGGTGAAAAGAATTTCATCTGAGAGACATCCACGATCCGTACTCAATGAATTGGTTCGTTTAGGAATCGTTGAGGAGGATTCAGGCGAGATTAAGTTAAAGAAAGGAAGCTTTATTCCAGATCATTCACATCAAGAATCTCGCAAGTTACTCAGTCAGAATTTACACAGTCATCTTCAAGCTGGCCTGCATAATTTATTTCAAACGGATCAAGTCACCCACCTGGAAGAAGCGGTTCGGGCAGATGAATTAACTGCAGAATCTGTGCAAATTCTGACGCAATATTCTATTGAATTATGGGAAAAATATTCAAAACAGATGATGGAACATGCGCTCAAGCGTTGCGCCTTGGATGAGAATAAAGCACAAGCCGAACATACATTTTGTTTAGGGATTTATCAAAATGACACATAAAAACAGATTCTTATTTTATTTCACTTGTATGGTACTGCTTTCCGGCTGTGGCGAAGAGTTGACCACCGGAGTGACTAAGGGTGGAACCGGGAATGGAGGTGAAGGTAAACCTATAAACGTTGTAGATGGTCAAAAATTAAATGAGCGTTATGAAATATGGCTATCTAAACCTGTCAGTGATCATTGCCAGGGGGTAAAGCGGACTTTAAGCTTTATCCATCCTATCAATTCCGAACTCATTCAAGAAGACCAATGGATTAAGATTGAATCAAAAGATGAGCTTGATCAGCAAATTATTGCGCAAGTCCGTTGGAAAAATCAGTCGGATCAGCCCAAAACAATCATTCGCTCCTCTTGTGAAGATTTAGTGAGCATTGATGAATTGTCACCAGATTCATTCAAGCCTAATGTTCGTTGTGATGTTAAGACGGTAACTTTAAATAAAAATGATGTGTATATAGCAGAGGAATACCCATTTAACTTTAAATACTCCACTAAAGCTGTGCTCAGTCACAATGAAACCGTTCAATTTCTGCCTGAAGAAAGCAATATGCTTGGCTGTGATGCTCTAGAAATTCCATTTGCGCTTCAAAATGAACAAAATTAGAAAGTAGACCACAATAAAAAAGACGCATGAAGCGTCTTTTTTATTGAGTGTATGAACCTATTAATGAGAATCATCAAACTCGTTATGTTGTGGAGCAGGGTGTTTAAAACCTTTGGTTTTATAACCCAAGTATAAAATACCGAACATTGCCCACCATAAGCCATATTTCAATGATGTTTCCTCAATTTCTAACCAGAGTGCAAACACACTAACGAAACCGAGTAAAGGCACAATTACAAAGTTTAAAATATCTTTAAAGTCTTTGGTGCGTCCATCACGCAAGGCATAACGTGAAATGACTGACAGGTTTACAAAGGTAAATGCAGTTAAAGCACCGAAACTGATCAGTGAAATCACTGTATCAAGATTCATAAAGCCAGCAGTTAAAGCCACAGCACCGACAATTAAAATATTGTATGAAGGTGTGTAGTTTTTTGGACTAATATGACCGAAAATCTTCTTGTTGATCACGCCATCACGACCCATGGCAAACATCAAGCGTGATACGCCAGCATGTGCTGAAATACCTGATGCCAAAACTGTCACAATCGCAAAACCAAGAACATAAGATTGGAATAGTGAGCCACCGACAAGCATTAAAATATCTGGCTGAGTCGCTGCAATATCCTCAAAATATGTTTTCGGATCGTTCGGGAAGTAAATTTGCATGAAGTAGGTGCTGATAATAAAAATCACACCGGCAATCAAAGCAGTCAAGAAAATTGCTTTAGGCAATGTCTTTTCAGTATCTTTGGTTTCTTCAGCAAGCGAACTTAATGAGTCAAAACCGGTGAATGAGAAGCACAGTAAAGTTGCACCGGTAATCAGTGCACCGACTGAAGTCAGCTCGTTCCAAAACGGTTCCAGGCTCCAAAGCTGATAGCGCTGTTCTGCCGAGATTGGACCATCTGCATTAAAGCCCGCTTGCAGCTTGGTGTAAACCAAATAGGTAAATACAGCAATTACAACCAGCTGTACCAACACAATCATACTGTTGAAGTTCGCAACAAAGCGCGCACCACGTAAGTTAACACCAGTCATGAATGCCGTAAGTACAACCACCCAAACCCAGTGGTTTACATCCGGGAAGAGTGCTTCAAGGTAAATCACGGCAAGAATGATGTTGACCATTGGTGATAATAGATAATCTAACCAGGATGACCAGCCCACCATAAAGCCGACATTGGGGTGAATCGATTTTTGAGCATAGGTATAAGCCGAACCCGAAGAAGGGTAGCGACGAATCATATGGCCATAACTCAGGGATGTTAATAAAATTGCAACGAGTGCAAATATGTAGGATGTCGGTACGTGAAAATGACTTTCTTCCGATACTAGGCCGAAAGTGTCAAATAACGTCATGGGCTGTATATAAGCTAAACCGATAATAATGATGTGCCAGAGTCCCAGCGTTTTTTGCAGTTTAGCTGCCGATGGAGTCCCAGAGATATTTGTCAACGGCGTTATCCTCTTAATCGTTGATCAAGGATCAGTCATGTTTTAAGGACCGTTTGAGACGAACGATCCCCCCTATACGAATAAAACAAAAGTGCGCCAATCTACTCTAGTTTGGTACCTTTTGCCAGTATCTTTATGAATTTTTAATGCAGAAAATGTGCCATTCGATATAAAAATTTAGCTTTAACTTTCCACAAAGCAAAAGCCCGATGCTTAAAAAAACATCAGGCTAATTTTTAGCTATATTCGCTTACTTTTCAATATTTACCAAGCTTTTTTTAGAATCGCCTTTAAATCGCTTAAGCTGGCTTCTTTAGGGTTATAAATAATAGAACCATCATTTAACGCTTTTTCTGCCACTTCATCTAGCTGTGCTTCAGATACTTTACCTGTTTCACGTAATGTGCGCGGTAATTTGGTCAGGGTATTTAAGCGATCACGCATGGTCAGAATGGTTGCAATGGCTTTATCTGCACGTAAGTGAGCAGGTGTTTGCGCGTAAATATCGGCACCCGCTAAAGGAAGCAATAATTCTGCAATTTTGTCGCCATTCACTTCTTTATTGTATTCGAGTACATAAGGCAAGAATAAGTTCATGCATAAACCATGCGGCAGATGCGCAACCGCACCCAAGGCATGGCCTAATGAATGCACCAAGCCCACCATTGAGTTAGAGAAGGCGATACCTGCCATGGTAGAAGCCTGAGCCAGTTCCAGACGGCCAAACTCATCAGTGGGGTTATCCAGTACATTGAACAAACTGTTGCTGACTTTTTTGATCGCAGCAGTGGCATAGGCATCACTAATTGGATTTGCTGCCATACAGGTATAGGCTTCAACTGCATGAGTCAATGCGTCCATTGCCGTCATGGCGGTTAAGTGTGGCGGCAGTGTTTGCGTCATACGCGGGTCAAGAATCGCAGCATGCGGCATCAGGTAATAAGATGCAAATGGCATTTTGACATTTTTTTCAAGGTCAGAAACCACGGCAACCATCGTCACTTCAGAGCCTGTGCCTGAAGTCGTTGGAATCACGAAAAAAGGCTTTAACGGTTTTGGAAGATTATGCGCACCTGAATATTTCAGTAAGTCATCACCACCTTCAGTTACCAGGATATTAGTCGCTTTTGAAGTGTCAATCACTGAACCGCCACCTACCGCAATAATCGCATCACAATTATTGTCACGATAAGCTTTTGCTGCATTTCGAACAGTTTGTACGCTTGAATCTGGCGGAACATCATCAAAAATATAACCAATCACAGCATCGGTAGATTCAAATGCAGCTTCGATCGGAGCGAGTAAATGATTTCCGCGGACGCCTTTATCGGTAATGATCAGTGGGCGTTTTGCACCTAAGGTCGCAAGTTCAAATGGAATGTGTTCTAACGCGGCATGACCGGCGATGACTTTTACTGGACAGAAAAATTCGTAATAAGGCTTAGCCATGTTATGCACTCCGTTTAAAATATGATTGAGCTAGTTTCAAATAAATATTTGCAGCTCCGGTGAGTTTTTGTTTTAGGCTCAATTCAGTTGGATATTGTTTTACAGCAAGCTCGGCCAGAAGTTTAGGTAGAATCAGCGATTCCATTTTATTTAAGCAGCGGACCAGACGAATCGCGAAAGAAATGTCACCATCGGCAATCATGCGATCGTGAGCAAAAGCTTGTGCAGTACTTTCCTGGAAAGAAAAGACTAAAAAAGCATGGGTTAAGTGCTTAAAAGTGATGGTTAGATCAGGCTTGATGTCTACAGATTTTAGTAATTTTAATTGATGGTCTTCCGTGACTTTCGCAATAAAAGCCGGGCCATGAGGAAATACTTTCATCGACAGAACAAAACCGACAGGAAAGTTAGAAACTTCCTGTTTTACTTCGTCATCGACTTGACTCGCCATTACCAGACCTCTGCCAATCACATCCATCATGAGTTTGACATAGGTTAGTTGTAAAGCGGGCTTTACGGATTTGGTTGAAATCACTCGCGCATCCCTTATCTAAAAAATATTTTATTAGTTTAGAGTAAATACTCTAATTTATTTTTATGTCAAAAGCAAAGTTATTGTTGAATAACTTGAACTTGATTAAAGTAACCGCTGTGGTCTAAAGTTTCAATGATGTCGACGCACAAGTTCTCGAATTTTGGATAGTCAGGAACCAAATCCATAACACGCACCATTTCCAGTCCTGCATAACCGCAAGGATTAATGGTATGAAAGCCAAACAGGTCGCAATCAATATTTAGAGCCAGGCCGTGATAGCTGCGTCCTTTACGAATTTTAAAGCCTAAAGAGCCAATTTTACGTTCTGCGACATATACACCAGGTGCATCCGGTTTGGCATAGGCTTCAATGCCATATTTTTTCAGCAGTCCAATCATGAGGTTTTCGGCATAAGACACTAAAGTACGCACATTCCAGCCTAAACGGTTCAGGTCAAACATGAAGTAGGCCACCAGTTGACCTGGACCATGCCAGGTGACTTGTCCACCGCGATCGGTTTGCACCACGGGGATGTTACTGGACATCAAAATATGTTCGGATTTTCCGGCTTGACCTTGAGTTAAAACATCATGATGCTGCAAAATCCACAGTTCATCTGGGGTATTTTCCTCACGGTTTTCAGTCAGGTTTTTCATGTCCTGAAAACGATCGAGATAAGGCGTGAGTTGGTTAAATTGACGAATAATCAGGTTAGGTTTTAGAACAGCATCAGTCACGTCAAGTGCGTCCTTAAAAAAGTTTAAATATTGTGAATGATTATAATGAAATCAGGATGGGATAGGGGATGATCCCCAGATGATTTGCCCTTTTTGTTAAATGGGACGCAATGATTTTCTATAGATATAAAAAAACACGCCTCGAAGCGTGTTTTCTAATTTTCTTAAAGTGCTGTCTTAATCAATGGACATGCGGCTAAATCGGCATAAAGCGCATGCACTTGTTCTAGCTCCAAGAAAAGCAGTTGTGCAGTTAAAGAGTGATATTTTCCGGTACGCGAAGGCTGTACCTTAATACTGGTAATATCAAAATCTGGAAAATGTTTGACCAAAATCTCTACAACAGCCCCATGTAATTCATCACCAGCGACACCAATCAGTTTGATTGGATAATCCATAGGAAAAACCCATAGATCTTCTTGAAGTTCGCGAGATGGCGTACGGTCTAACATGGTCATAGTCGTCCCCTTATATCAAACGCCTGCATGAATGCAGGCGTTATATGTCTTATGAATACTAAATGGAGATACTCGATTATTTTTCAAGTCCCAATCCGTATCATCAAGAATTAGTCATTTTCAAGGAATGAACGCAAGTGTTCAGAGCGAGAAGGATGACGTAATTTACGTAATGCTTTGGCTTCAATCTGACGAATACGCTCACGTGTCACATCAAACTGTTTACCGACTTCTTCCAAAGTATGGTCAGTTGGCATATCAATACCAAAACGCATTTTCAGGACTTTCGCTTCACGTTCAGTCAAGTTCTCAAGCACTTCACGAGTCGCTTCTTTTAAGCCTTCTGAAGTCGCAGCATCAATTGGAGAGGTGATGTTGCCATCTTCAATGAAGTCACCAAGATGCGAATCTTCATCATCACCAATTGGCGTTTCCATAGAAATCGGCTCTTTGGCAATTTTGAGTACTTTACGCACTTTAACTTCGTCCATTTCCAGACGTTCGCCCAATTCTTCAGGCGTCGGTTCACGGCCCATTTCTTGAAGAAGCTGACGCGATACACGGTTGATCTTGTTGATCGTCTCAATCATGTGTACTGGAATACGAATGGTTCGTGCCTGGTCGGCAATAGAGCGGGTAATCGCCTGACGAATCCACCAAGTTGCATAGGTCGAGAATTTATAACCACGACGGTATTCAAACTTGTCTACGGCTTTCATCAAACCGATGTTACCTTCTTGAATCAAGTCAAGGAATTGCAAGCCACGGTTGGTATATTTCTTCGCAATCGAAATCACCAGACGCAAGTTTGCTTCAACCATTTCTTTTTTCGCGCGGCGTGCTTTGGCTTCACCAATCGACATGCGTTTAGAGATGTCTTTAATGCCTTTAACATCAAGACCCAAGTCTTTCTCGATGTCTGCAATTTTTTGCTGGAATGCAAGGACATCCGGACGAACTTTTTCTAAATACGTTTTTTGCTCAGCAGGTGCTTTGGCAATTTGTTCATCTAACCAGGCTGGATTTGATTCCTGACCCGGGAAAGAAGTACGAAAATGGTTACGGTCCATACGGCCGCGACGAACTGCATAACGCATCACTTCACGTTCAGCAGTACGAATTTGTTCATGCGTACCACGGATCATTTCTGAAATGATGTCAAATAAACGCGGGGTAAATTTAAACATCATAAACACGGTTGCAAGCGCTTGCTGGGCTTCTTCAGCCTGTTTGCTATCGCGACCATGCTTTTCAATGGCAATTTTGGTTAGTTTCCACGCATCTTCCAATTCGGTGAAACGAATGCGGGCAATTTCTGGATCTGGACCTGACTCAGCTTCAGAATCATCATCACTTTCAGCTTCTTCTTCATCGTCATCATCCAGTTTTACATCTTTAGTTGTTTTAGTCGCAGTTTCATCTTCTTCAACAATTGCAACTTCTTCTAAAACTTCTGGAATTTCTTCATCAGATTCTGGATCTAAATAACCAGATAAAATATCAGCAAGACGACGTTCACCTTCGGCAACATCGTTATATTCTTTTAATACAACTTCAACCGCATTTGGCCAGTACGCAATAGAGTGAAGAACGTCACGAATACCTTCTTCAATGCGTTTAGCAATGCTAATTTCGCCTTCGCGGGTTAAAAGTTCAACCGTTCCCATTTCACGCATGTACATACGTACTGGATCCGTGGTACGACCAGGTTCGCTTTCAACTGAAGCAAGAACAGCTGCCGCTTCTTCTTCAGCGACTTCATCGGTTGCTTCTGCATTGTTACCGTCGAACATGGTGTCATCAGATTCAGGCGCACGTTCATGCACTGGAATGCCGACGTCTTGAAGCATTTGAATAATGTCTTCAATCTGTTCGCTTTCCGTAATCGAGTCTGGGAGATGATCGTTAACTTCAGCGTAAGTTAAGTAACCTTGCTCTTTGCCTCGGCTAATCAGAGCCGCTACTTGCGAAGTAGGGGAAGTCATATCGCTCATCTTTGCTTACTCTTCATTGAATCTGTGGCAGTGAAAAACCGTGCATGATAGCACAATTCGCTCAAAATAGTTTTGAATTGATCGGTCAAGGGTCATTTAGAAAGACGACTTTGATTTAACAATTGTTTTCAATATTGGGTTTGAATTTTATTTTTCAAGTCCGTTTAATGGAATGCATTCAAAATAGAAAGGGTTTTTGTATGCGTCATGATTAAAATTCTACATGCTAATAAATACACAATTTCAGGGTTAAAAAACAAGAGTAAATTGAGTTTGTTATATAAAAAATTAAAAAAAACTTGACAATAATTCGGAACAAAGATAAATAGCGCCTAGACCCATTCACTTTTTTTCACCATGAGGTAGTTTTAGTGTCTTCTACAGATTTTGAACTAGATGATAGCTTCAGTGAAGATGATGTTAGCTTTGATGAAGCCTCAAGCAAAATTAGTGCTAAAGAGTCTTTGGAGAAACGTCGTCTCATTGATGACCTGCTCGCACAACGTCGTTTGGAGCGTGAACTGAAAGATTTTGATTATGATCTGGATGATGACGATGACTTTGACGATGAAGAAGACTAAATTGTGATTTAGCATAGCCGGCTAAAATGCTATGCTATGCGCAGTTATTTTACTGAACTTGGATTTTAAATGAGTGCTTTAGATTTAGACCTATTAAGCGAATATCTAGATGGCGACCAAAATGAACATGGTCTAGATTTTGCGGCAACTCATGGTTTTTTATGTGCAACGGCTGTTGGACCAACTTTTGATAAATGGCTCGATGAACTTTTCGATAACAATCAAAAGAAAGTTCCTGCTGAAATGATTGCACAGGTAAAAGCATGGTTAGAAGCAATTCGTCAAAACTTGGCCAATGAAGAAGGAATCGAGTTTCCTTTTGAAATTGAAGAAGCTGATGTTGAATCAAGTTTAGGCGACTGGAGCGTTGGTTTTGTCGATGCAATGTTCTTAAACGAAGATGCCTGGTTCACACCTGAACACGAAGAACAATTGGTAGATTTAACTTTACCGATGATGGTGTTCAGTGGCGTGGATGACGAAGATCCACAAATGGAATCGTTCCGTCGCAACGGTCAGCTTATGGACGAAATTGCTGAAGAGATTCCAGAAAACTTAAATGAAATTTATTTGATGTATCACACACCAGCGTGATTTTGGCTCTTGCGCCGCTACAATAGCGGCTCATGCACTTATCAAACTAATTAAAAAAGTTTTAAAAAGCACCTTTTGAGGTGCTTTTTTTATGTGCAGATTTTTCATTTTTATACTGAGACTAGAAAATTCATCATGAAAATTTATTTAAAGTATATCGGGCATAGCCATTATAAGCGATATGAAAGATCAGCCCATGTAAAGCAATAGCACCTGCCACCAGAAATGAATTACCGGCTCTCCCAGCATAGCCCATGGTCATCAATACTTCCTCGGTATGCGGATGCATAAAAATCAGCACAAATATCACGATAAAGCCCATGCCCATAGCGATGACTGTTGATCCCCAAACCAGTGTCTTTTTTTCTTTTTTGTCGGGTAAGCGCTGTTCTCTTTTGACAAAATGTCTGGCACTTAGAAAGGCAGAAGCAATCAGACCGGGCAACAAAGTAATAGCACCGAGCCGTAGTCCATAAATCAATATACTGACCAGCAGGATCAGGGCAGTACTATAAACGGCTGCAAAATATTTAAGATAATGCGACATCGTCTTAGTCTCCTGGTGAGGACCCGTCATCAGGATGGACGATTTTTACGTTTATGTCTACGGTATAGAATCCAGATCATAATGGTGATTACGATGATAATAATAAAATGGCTGACTTGGCTAAAAATAGTCTGCATTAAAGCTTGGTTTTCACCAAAATAAAAACCGACACAGGCAAGGAAAGTGGTCCAGATAATCGTACCAAGACTACTGAAAAACATAAATTTCCAGAAGGGCATGTGACTCATGCCAGCAGGAATGCTAATCAGTGAACGAACTGCTGGAATCATGCGACCGAAGAAAACAATCCGATGACCATATTGCTCAAACCAGTCGAGTGATTTTTTGACATCTAGCGATTTGATAAAAAGATATTTGCCGTAGCGATCTACAAAACGAAAAATACTGTCATGATTAAACTTATAGCCAATCCAATACAGTATCGCGGCAGCAAGCAGTGAGCCTATACAACCCGCGATAATCACGCCAACAAGAAGTAACTGACCTTGTGATGCAGAATAGCCAGCGGACGGCATAATGATTTCAGAGGGTATGGGAGGGAAAATATTATCGAGGAACATGAGCAGGGCAATACCCCAATAGCCCAATTGTTCCATAATGGAAATAATCCATTCAGTCAGATTCATAAGCTTATAAAAATAATAATGATATCTGAGCTATCCTAAAGTTTATTTATTGCAGGGTAAAGTATAGCCAAGTAATCAAATTTGTTTATTCCTGGCTATGTACCAATGTGTGAATGTAAACCTTTCTTAAACTGTACGACAGTGCAAAAGGAATCACACTCAGCACTGCATACTCTAGCAGGTTAGGTTCTAGGTGATACGCAATAAAGATAGATAAAATGCTTCCAATGACAGCACCTAGGATCACAATAAAAAGATGTGATTCTTGTTCTAGAGCCATTTTTATTTCTTCTAGTTTTTGATGGTTTTTTTCACGAATGGTGTGAAAACGTCTTGTATAATTGGCTGAACGGCTAAGCGATCTTGGCATAATTTAATTCCTTTTCACGTTATAAATGAATAAGTTAGCTATTTATTTTACCTTGAGTGTCAGATTATCAAATATTGAGTGACTTAATAAGCATTAATGGTGAAACTTGGTGATCTTTTCTTATCTATTGTTTATTTTAGGTAAATAAAAAGCCCTCTAATGAGAGCTTTTATATATAACTTTACAAATTAGAAATTATAGACGTTTGCGTTTAGCCGCTGCAATTTGAGACTGACGCATACGGAAACCGGCTTTTTGTTGTTCTGTGGTTTTTTCGATGCAATATTTGCAGGATACCCCATGTTCATAACTTGACAGTTCTACTTCTTCTGGAAGTAAAGGCCATCCACATGCATGACATTTAATGTTCTGACCTTCTTCAACACCATGGGTCACTGCAGTACGGCCATCAAATACGAAACATTCGCCTTCCCACATACTTTCTTCAACCGGGGTTTCTTCGAGGTATTTTAAAATACCGCCTTTCAGGTGATACACCTCATTAAAGCCTTCTTGAAGCAATAATGAAGTTGATTTTTCACAACGAATCCCACCCGTACAGAACATTGCAATTTTTTTGTCTTTATGTTGTGCAAGGTTTTGTTTTACATATTCTGGAAATTCACGGAAAGTTTCTGTTTTAGGATCAACCGCACCTTTGAATGTACCGGCTTTATATTCGTAGTCATTACGTGTATCTACCAGAATTACATCATCACGTGCAATCAGTTCGTTCCATTCTTTAGGATCGAGGTAGTGACCCACCAAGTCACGTGGTTTAACTTCCACACCTAAAGTCACAATCTCTTTTTTGAGCTTGATTTTCATTTTACGGAAAGGTTTTTCATCGCTATGAGATTCTTTGTATTCCATAGCGTTAAAGCCTTCATTCAGAAGAAAGGCATGAATCTGATCAATCGCTTTCCGGTCCCCAGCCACAGTACCGTTAATACCTTCACCGGCTACAATTAGAGTTCCACACAAGTTAATGCTGTTGACTAGGTCTAAAAGACGTTGTTGAAGATCGGCAGGATCTTGAACTTCTTTAAATTGATATAGTGCTGCAACAACCCAACTTGTGGTCGCTTGCTGTTCTACAGGTGCAAGCTGTTCTACAGTAGCGTTCATGGATAACTCCAAATGTATTATGATAGGACAAAATTCAAGGCGCGTATTTTAACGTGAATTGTATGAATAAGCGAGAAAACCATAACTAAAATATGGTTATTAAGCGAAAGATGCCGCTATAGGCTGCCCTTTATCATATCGACCTTGAATCAAAAGCGTTTGATAGATGATTTTTATTGATTTCTCAGTTGTGTAGGAGTGTGTTTTGAATACTGACCGTCGAATTGCATCTTTGACCCCATGTGCAGGGCGTTGTTCTACGGTATTTGGTGATTCGGTATGCCGTGGCTGCCGTCGCTTTAACCATGAAGTGATTCAGTGGAATACCTACACGCCTGAACAGCACACTGCGGTATGGAAGCGTCTGGATGCGCAGCTAGATCAAATTTTAGTACCGATGTTGCCGCATGCAGATTTGCGTCATGTGGAAGGATTTGTCTTATCTAAACGCGTTCGTTTACGTGATGATGCCTCCAAAGGGCGCAAGCTTTATCACGCACTTAAAATCTGTGAGAAAAATAAAAATTTAGCTGAAGACAGTGGTTTAGGCATTCAAGATAAACAGGTAAAACCACTCTGGCAGGAATTTGAACGTCGGGTACTGGCTTTGGCTACAGCAAGTTACGATTTCGCTTTTTTACGTGCAGATGGCATTAGCCATAATTTATTACAACTGGTGGAAGAAGATTAAATACATTATTTATATTTGAAATTTAAAAAAATAAATATAATTGCTAGAGAACTGGAAAAGTGAATATCGCAGAATACCTGTTGTACTGCATGGCTGTCGTCATCATGATTGCGACACCTGGACCCGTCATGATGCTGGTCGCCAGTGCAGGGCTTAAAGGTGGCTATCGTAAAGCCTTGCAAACCATATTTGGCACCAACTTTGCCTCACTCATTTTAATTACTGTTTCCATTTTGGTTCTGAAAGGTTTTCTGGATATTGCTGAGCAGTGGTTTAACAGCATTAAAATTCTAGGCTGTTTGTATATTGCCTATTTGGGCGTTCAGATTTTAAAAGAAGTATTTTTTTCCAAACAAGAGGGATCGCCTTCACAATTAAAATCCAAGTCAATGAATGGTGGTTTTAAACAGGGATTTTTGGTCGGCATTTCCAATCCTAAAGATATTATTTTCTTTTCTTCATTTTTCCCGCAGTTTGTGCAAATTACGCCGCATTTGAATATCAGCTTGGGGATTCTGACTTTAAGTTGGATTGTCTTGGACTTTGCCACTTTATCGATGGTTTATTTAAGTTTTAATCGTTTATCCAAATCTAGGCTTTACAATAAATTGCTCGGGGCTTGTGGCGCAGTTCTTATTTTAATTGCGGGATATGGCTTGTATTCGACATTATTCTAAATATTTCATTCTATGTATTTTGAAGAATAAAAAAGCCCTAGAGTAGGGCTTTTATTTTTTAAACTTAAAGATTATGCGCTAAGCGATACTGTGCAATTTCTTCAATGGTAATCACGGTTAAATGATGCGTTTGTGCATAAGATAGAACTTGAATGCCTGATGCCATGGTGCCGTCAGGATTGGTCAATTCACACAAAACCCCTGCAGGTTTTAAGCCGGCCAAACGTGCTAAATCAATCGTACCTTCAGTATGTCCACGACGGGTTAACACACCGCCATTACGGGCGCGTAAAGGAAAGACATGACCGGGACGATTCAGGTCGCTTGCAACTGCGCCGTCTTTAATTGCAGCTTTAATTGTGGTGGTACGGTCTTTGGCTGAAACACCTGTGGTTACGCCTATCGCTGCTTCGATGGTAACGGTAAACGCAGTTTTAAACTGGCTTGAGTTATCCGCCACCATCGGTGGAAGTTCCAAATGATTGGCCAGTTCATCGGTTAAGCATAAGCAGACAATACCTGAACCATCACGAATCATACGTGCCATGGTTTCAACGTTTAGTGTCTCTGCAGCAACAATAAGATCGGCTTCATTTTCACGGTCAAAGTCATCCATCACCAAAACCGGTTTGCCTTGGCGGATATCTTCTAATGCTTTTTGAATACGTTGTTCAGCAGGAGGAAGGGCTGAAAAGAAAATTTCGGGTTGAATCAAACTAGACATTGAAACGCTCTCGTAAAATAAAAATACGGTTGAACATTTCAGGACTGATGCAGAAATGGGGTCGCAGCGATATATCAAATCTAAATATCCGTTACGTCGTCTTCTTTCATCCGGACTATACCGTCGGCTTTGGTTTCTCACCAAATCTGCGAGTCAATCTTAAACATTGACAGGCTCGTGGGCTGATTAAATCTTAGCATTTTTGCTCAGTCTAACTTACCACCGGTGGGGAATTTCGCCCCGCCCTGAAGCGATGTACAATGATTATAGACCTGTTTTTAATCTAGGACGCAGCTTTCTATAGATCAATCAGTCATATGGATATTATTTATGTGAATAATAAAGTGAAAATTGGCAGACAATAAAAAAGCCCGCATATGGCGAGCTTTTAATATCTTTAAATTTTAAGCCACTTGAACAGGAATACAGTTCGCAGTGTGATTGACAGTATTGTTTGGATTGGCATAAACCAGACGTGGTTTATGAGCATTAGCTTCAGCTTCAGTGAAATCGCCAAATGTTGCGATAATCATCAGATCACCAACATCAGCTTGAAGGGCAGCGCCGCCATTCACTGAAATAATGCCTGAGTTTTCTTCACCACGAATTGCATAAGTGGTAAAACGCTTACCATTAGTCACGTTCCACATATGAATTTCTTCATATTCGCGGATACCGGCTAAATCCAATAATACGCCGTCAATTGCACAAGAACCTTCATAATGTAATTCTGCTTGTGTAACGACACAACGGTGAATTTTAGCTTTTAATAAACGAGATAGCATGGCTAGCGTCTCCTTAGTGGGCCTAAGATTTTATCTTATGGTTAAATCAAATCACTTCTTACTGGATCAGTAATCCGCAGAAAGCGCATTTTGCTCCGAAAAAAGCAACATGGCAAGCAGGATTTTTCAACAATTTATGGAATGATCAGTTTGGTTTATAAGCATTGATTTGATTCATGGCTTGCTGTATGTCACCGTTTACCAGCAATTGAATGCGGGATAAAGCGTGTGCAATGGCATCATCCATTAAATCCTGTTCGCTGCTTGGCGCTTTGCTGAGGACATGTCCGGATACACGTTCTTTTGAACCAGGATGACCAATACCAATACGCAGGCGATGGAAATTAGAACCTAGATGTGGAACGATATCGCGTAAACCATTATGACCACCGTGACCGCCGCCTGTTTTTAGGCGAATGACACCAGGATTCATATCCAATTCATCATGCGCAATCAGCATCGTTTCTGCGGCAACTTGATAGAATTTTGCGAAGGGCACAACACTTTTGCCAGAGGCATTCATAAAGGTTGTGGGTAAAAGCAGACGAACGTCTTGACCTTCAATATTACCGCGACCGCTAATTCCGTAGAATTTAGGATCCGCTTTGAGGGAAATGCCATAAGCTTCAGCAAGGCGTTCAACAAACCAGAAGCCTGCATTATGGCGGGTTTGGGCGTATTCCTTACCAGGATTGCCCAAACCGACAATTAGCGAAAGTTTTGACACTAATTATACCGTTAACACTTATGCGCGTTTAAAGTCAGCGTGCATAGGCGTGTTTTTAGCTGGGTGACGTTGTAAAGCTTGGATTTTAACGCTTTCAACTTTGTCGCCCACTTGAATTTCAATCACTTCTTCAAAGAAAGAATTGTCTTCAAGAAATTTAACAAGTTGACGAAGTTCTAAACTAACAGTTACAGGAGCAGCTTCGCCACCGTAAATGATTGCTGGAACTTTGTTTTCTAGACGAAGGCGGCGGCTCGAACCTTTCCCTTGTACTGATTCGTCACGAGCTACTGCATTTAATACGAAGTTTGCCATGATGACATTTCCTCATTGAGTTTAATTGACTGAACCTTCGACCAGTTCAGTGATAGAAAGCCCTACCAGAGGGCAGGGCTTTTAAAATTTAGCGCTGTATTATAGATAACTATCAAACATTGCGCTAATAGATTCTTCGTTGTTAATACGACGAATTGTTTCAGCAACCATACTAGCGACTGAAACCTGGCGAATCTTACCAAGTTCTAATGCTTCTTGAGAAAGCGGAATGGTATCTGTCACGACAAGTTCGTCGAGTACAGAATTTTTCAAATTCTCAAGCGCTTTACCAGAAAGTACAGGGTGAGTTGCATAGGCAACCACACGGCGAGCACCAAATTGTTTCAGTGCATCAGCAGCTTTACACAAAGTACCGGCAGTATCCACCATGTCATCCACGATTACGCAGTCACGATCTCGTACATCACCAATCAAATGCATCACTTGTGATTCATTTGCTTTTTGACGACGTTTATCAATGATTGCCAGATCGATATCACCCATTTGCTTAGCTACAGCACGCGCACGAACTACACCGCCAACGTCTGGAGAAACAACCATAAGATTATGGTGTTGCTGTTGACGTAGATCAGCAAGTAACGCAGGAGTACCGTAGATATTATCTACAGGAATGTCGAAGAAACCTTGAATCTGGTCAGCATGAAGGTCGATCATTACAACGCGGTCAATACCTACAGTTGTCAGCATGTCTGCTACAACTTTCGCAGTGATTGGCACACGGCTTGAACGAGGACGACGGTCTTGACGAGCATATCCGAAGTAAGGGATGACAGCAGTAATACGACCTGCGCTTGCACGACGTAAAGCATCGGCCATCACGAGGACTTCCATAAGGTTGTCATTCGTTGGGGCACAAGTAGGCTGTACGAGAAATACGTCTTTACCACGAACATTTTCAGTAATTTCGACAGCAATTTCACCGTCAGAAAAATGACCTACAGATGCTGCACCTAAAGGAATGTGCAGGTGGCTTACGACTTTTTGGGCGAATTGTGGATGTGCAGTTCCACTAAAAACGACAAGATTGGGCATGAAGCACCCTTGGCGGTTGGAATGTTTGAAAATAGATGGCAGGGGTAGCTGGATTCGAACCAACGGATGCCGAGATCAAAACCCGGTGCCTTACCACTTGGCGATACCCCTAATGCGGCAGAACTTTAATATTTTTGCGGGTCTATGTCAAGGTAAATTAACAAATGAACCGGCAAACTCTGTTCTGTCTTTTTTGAGAAAATGGCAGGGGTAGCTGGATTCGAACCAACGGATGCCGAGATCAAAACCCGGTGCCTTACCACTTGGCGATACCCCTAAATTTGATCACTGTAAGGTTTATTTAAACGATGGGTTTAAATGGCAGGGGCGGCTGGATTCGAACCAACGGATGCCGAGATCAAAACCCGGTGCCTTACCACTTGGCGACGCCCCTAATACAGCAATCTACAGATGAAATGAATGGCAGGGGTAGCTGGATTCGAACCAACGGATGCCGAGATCAAAACCCGGTGCCTTACCACTTGGCGATACCCCTATCATATAACCTTGAAATGACGTAATGGTGATTCATTTAAACTATTGACCAAGTAAGCTTTACAAGGTGAATGAGCTAAAATCTCATCAATATTCATATCGACAGTTACTTCAGTAAAAACACAAGCACCTGTACCTGTAAGTTTTGCAATACCGAACTGGTCTAAATACTGCATCGCTTCATTCACTTCAGGATATAGACTTCTGGCCAAAGGCTCAAAGTTATTTCCAAAGTTAAATGGCGTTAACTGATAGGCGCAAAATTTAGTAGGCTTCGTGTCTCTTGTCAACGTTTTTTGTGAAAAAAGCAGTTGAGTGCTGATAAAACAGTCAGGTTTTAACACAATGTATTGTTTTTGATCTAAGTCTATGAATGTTAAGTGTTCGCCAATGCCTTCAGCCCATGCATTACGACCATGTACAAAAATTGGAACATCGGCACCGAGTTTTACCCCCAGCTCAGCCAGTTGTTCAATACTTAAACCACACTGCCACAATTGATTTACCACAATCAGGGTAGTGGCAGCATTGGAAGAGCCGCCTCCAAGTCCTGCACCCATCGGAATATTCTTTTCGATGGCAATTTTTAAACCCGTTAGCTTTGTGGCAAAGGGTTTTAAAATTTGTGTGGCCTTATAGATTAGATTTTGTTCTAAATCGACACTGCTCAAGCCATCAATTGAAATCGTCAAGTCATCCGTTTGGCTAAACTCCAACCAATCAGTTAAATCAATCAGTTGGAAAATGCTTTGCAATTCATGATAGCCATTGTCACGACGACCTGTGATATGCAAAAAAAGATTGAGCTTGGCAGGAGAGGGAACACGAATCATAGAATTTTAAACTTTTTGAAAATTTAGCGATTTTGAATGACCATTGTAATACGGTTTTCCTGAGCGGATTCAAATGTCTGCTTTAAAACCAGTTTATTCGGTAATTGCGCTTGATCGTTATAGCTTAAATCAACAGTCCAGCCGTCTTCCACAAACTGAATTGGACGGTTTTGCCCATCTTTACTGATTTTTGCTTGTGTGGTTGCCGGTTTGGCTTGAACCCAATCCACCAGATGGGTGATCGGTGCTTGCCAGCCAGTGGCGCGTTGCAATAATTCTTCTGGGGTAGCAGCTTGAATGAGTCCGGTTTTGGCACTGTTTAAGGTGACCTGACCTGGCGTACCTGAGATTTGCGTTTTACCCACACCCAAAATTCCGCTTAACTCGATGTCAAATTCATCCTGCTGTTGTACCCAGGTGAAGAACGCACTACCAGACTGTCCCGGTGTTTTTACCCCGATTTTACCTTGCAGGCTGAAATTATTTGCAGCTTCTGGAGTTTGGGAAACGCTTGGAGCTTGAGGCTGGGTATAGCGTTGGCAACCTGTCAGCACTAATGTGCTTGTGGCAATCAGGATTAAGCTGAATTTTGAAAAAATACGCATAAAGATCATTAACTCTTTTTCAGGTGTGGCGGTAACAATAACGATTTCAGTTGTTCTAATTGAGGATCATTGGGGTGTTTTTTTTGTAATTGTTGTAACACATGATTAAATTTTGTCACATCGCCTTGCATGTAGAGGGCTTTTGCATAACGCACCCCAATTTTAACACTTTGACTCATCTCATATGCTTTTTCTAATACCCGCGCGGAGGTTTTAAAGTCATTCTGTAAAAAGGTGATATAGCCGAGCGTATCCAAAATGGACGCCTGTTCTGGTGCCAACTCCAAGGCATGTTCAACATACTGTCTAGCTTCATCCAAACGTCTATTTTGTAGCGCCAGCGTATAGGCATAGGCATTCAGGTAGGTTGGACTGTTTGGCTCAATTTCGAGTAATCTTTTCAATAGTTTATCAAGCTTATCCTGATCCTGATAAGCGTCGAGCAAAAGTACTTCTGAATAGATCAGTTCAGGGTCATCAGGGATGTTTTTGATGGCCTCATCGAGCAGGCGCATGGCTGCTTTTTTATTGCCCATACGTTTTAAAATATCGGCCTGAGCCTGATAGAGAAAACTGGCATGTTGCGGATAATTCACGCGTTCCTGGGTTAAAAACCGCAGTGCATCACTCAGCTGTTTTTGCTCTGAAAAAATATTAATCATGTTGCGGCGTGAAACCGTGTACAGGCTGCCATCTACCAAACGATAATAGGCTTTCGCTGTTTCAAAATGCTGTTTTCTTTCGGCATTCACAGCCAAGTAATAATAGGCTTCATTTTGATATTGGTTAGAATATCGAAGCTCAACCAGGAACTTTTCTGCCTTGTCGTATTCTTCTAAATCAATACTGGTTAAGCCTGCAATGAAAAGGGCTTCTTCCTCATGCGGCCATTTCTTTAAAATATTTTCGAGTTTATCCAAAGCTTCTTTAGATTTGTTCAGTTTAATCAGATATTTAATTTCGGCCAAGCGAACTTCTAGATTGGATTTATGTTTACGACTGGCTTTGTCATACCATTTAAACGTGGCTTCTTCATCGCCTAAGGCACTGAGCAAATTAGCTTTCATCAAGATAAAGCCAGTGACTTTGGGGCGTTTTCTAAGTGCACGATTAACCGTACTCAGTGCTTGCTCGAGCTGCCCATTTTGTGCTTCTAAGCCTGAAATCAGTACCAGGACAGAGGGGTTGTCCCGTTCTTTACTGTTGCTTAAAGCATCCAGTAGAATTTCTCGGTCTTCCGGTTGTTCCGGCACAATTCCGACTAGAATCTTTTCCAGGTCTGCATCAGGATCAATATTTAAAATTTTATCTAACGTTTCGGATGCCAGTTCATATTCATGCGATTTCAGGGCAATATGTGAAAGATAAAATAACGCCGGAACATCTGTAGGCTCCTGAACCACCCAGTGTGTCGCAATATCCAGTGCAGCTTTCAGGTCATTTTGTTCCAGTGCAACATTTAAAGCACGTTGTTTAACCGTGGTCGAACTGCTTTTAATTGCAAGCACGGTGTAGTTATGTAATGCTGTTGGAATGTCGTGATAGGCAAGTGCAAACTCGGCAATCATGCTTTGTTTTATGGCATTATAGTTTGAATTGACATGATAAATTTCTCCGGATGCTCTAATATGAGCACTCGAAGCCATGCTACCCACAAGTAAGAATGTGGTAGAATATTGCTTAATTGTCGCGCCGCTTATTCGGCTATTTGTTTGACGCAATTTTTCTTGATCCAAGTAATGCTTTTTATGACACCAATATTGCACAATAGCATAAATTTAGCGAAATGATGATCTGATATGTCTTTCTTTGCACTGGGTGTCAACCATCAAACCGCTTCTGTAGAACTGCGTGAACAGATTGCATTTAACCCTGAAAAGTTAACGCAATTGCTTGCCGAGCAAAGCCAAAACCATGACTTGAATGATATGGTCGTGGTTTCTACATGTAACCGAACTGAAGTTTATGCGATGTCTGAAAATGCAGACATGGTAATGAGTTGGCTCGCCCAGGCAAATGGCCTGGATACTAAACAATTATTAAATCATGTCTATCGCTATGAAGATGCACAGGCTGTAACACATCTGATGCGGGTCGCCAGTGGTCTTGATTCCTTGATGCTCGGTGAGCCGCAAATTTTGGGACAGGTAAAGTCTGCGCTTTCTATGGCGAAAGATGCCCATACTGTTTCTCCCAATTTAAACCGAATTTTTGAATATGCTTTTTACGCAGCCAAGCGCGTCCGCTCTGAAACTGCGGTAGGTAGTCATGCGGTTTCCATGGGTTATGCGGTTGCACAACTTGCACTTCAAGTCTTTAGCAAACCTGAAAAATTGACCGTAATGGTGGTTGCGGCTGGTGAAATGAATAGCTTGGTCGCGAAGCATTTAGCTGAAATGGGTGTCGGGAAAGTGCTGATTTGCAATCGAACTCGTGCTCGTGCTGAAACACTGGCGCAGGAACTTGCCCATCGTGTAGATGTTGAAATTATTGATTTTTCCGAGTTGGCTGCAAATTTATACCGTGCCGATGTGATTTCAAGCTGTACCGGAAGTTTGCATCAGGTCATCGCTTATAGTGATGTTAAAATAGCATTAAAAAAACGTCGTTATCAGCAAATGCTGTTGGTGGATTTGGCTGTTCCGCGTGATATCGATCCGAAAGTTGAATCATTAGATGGCGTGTATTTATATGGCGTTGATGATTTACAAAGAGTAATTAATGACAACCTTGCCCAGCGTCGCCAAGCGGCTGTTGAGGCTGAAGTGATGGTCAATCAGTTGGCTACAGAATTGCTGACCCAGCAAAAAATCAACAAAGCGGGCAGTACTATTCATGCGTATCGTGAGCAGGGTGAAATCTTAAGACAGGAAGAGTTGGCTTTGGCGATGTCCCGAATTGCAGCGGGTGAAAATGCCGAGCAGGTTCTACAAGAGTTTTCACATCGCTTAACTCAAAAACTCCTCCATCCGACTTCTATCTTATTACGACAAGCAGCCAAAGCTGAAGATCCAAGCTGTTTTGAATGGATGCGTGATGATCTGGACGAGATTTTTGCCAAGCGTCGTAAAACCAAACAAGAAAAATAAGGTCTTGATTTTTAAGGTCTTGGTTTTTAAGGTGTTGGTTTTTAAGGTCTTAGTTTTTAGCGCTTGATTATTCGTCGATGAGGGTCAGTGAGCGTTTGCGGTCAATTTCATAAATTCGCTGTTTCAAGTTTCGCATTTCAGCAATACTGGTAAATTTCTTCGATTTTAATTTTTGCTGCAAGCATTGGTATTGCAGTTTAATCGAGAAATCTTCCGCCAGTTTATCTGCCTGCTCGGGAGATGAGGTGTAATCACTAATATTGGTTTGCAGTAAAATATGCTGTAAATCATGGTGATAGTTTGCACATGCACCCAAGACATAATATTGCGATAATTCAGGATCATCTGGTAAATCATCAAAAATCGTATTGAAGATATTTAGAATCTTAAACAGCAATTGATCATGCAGAATCAAGGCGCGTAACGGTTCAAAATGAATATACAGATAAGGATGATTCATTAGAATCGCAACCACATATTCTTCAGCATCAATTTTGGTACTAAAGCTTAAAGAAGCGTCATTGTTGACTTGCGGTTGCCACTTGCGACTGTAACCGAGCTTTTCACGGAAATATTGCTGCAGTAAATAACGGTAAGAACCATGTTTCGGCAATAGTTCAGTGAGCTGTTTTAACTCGCCCATGACCTGACTTTTACCTTCAGGCGATGTGCTGTTATGATTTTGAGTTAAATGGGCAAAAATAAACTCGGACAATAAAGGCGCGGCTTGCAACATGCGCTGGAAGCTTTCTAAACCTTCACGGCGAATCAGGGAATCCGGATCGTGGTCATTGGGTAGTACAAAGAACTTGAGTTCGCGGCCGTCATTTAGTAAGGGCAGGGCAATTTCTAAAGTACGACGCGCTGCTTTCTGACCGGCAGCATCGCCATCGAATGCCACAGTAATGCGACTATTTTGCTTAAATAAAATATTCAGATGGTCAGTATTGCTGGCCGTACCCAAGGTCGCCACAGCACCGAAAACGCCATATTGCTGTAAGGCAATGACGTCCATATAGCCTTCAACCATCAGCCAGTCTTGTGCTTTTTGCTTGCGGCCTTCGTATAAACCATACAGCAACTGGTTTTTATGAAAAACTTCAGAGTCGGGTGAGTTGATGTACTTGGGTTTGATTTCGTCATTTAAAGCACGACCGCCGAAGCCAACCACACGACCTTTAGGATCACGAATCGGGAAAATCACCCGGTCACGCAGCAGATCGAAATCTCGACCTTTGTCACTGGTACGAATTAAACCCAGTTGTCTTAAACCTTCAATATCTTGAGGGAAGGCTTTTTCAAGATGCTGCCAGTCTTCAGGCGCATAACCCAAACGCCAGTATTGAATAGTTTCAGCACTTAAACCACGCTGTTTGAAGTATTGCTGAGCAGTCTGACTATGCGGTAATTGCTGTTCATAATACAGCGCAATATTTTCCAGCAAGTCGTATAAATTGCCGTCTTGAGGCATATCTTCAAATGCTGCTGTCGCTTGATCAAATGCTGCAAATGGATCATTGCCATAGAAGGCATCTTCTTGCATTTGAAATTCTGCAAAAGGGTCATGATCCATAGCCATCGGTGCAGGGGCATTGGTATTGACATTAGCATTTTGCGCTAAATTCGCTGCAGCATTTTGAGTATTCGGTTCACTTTTTTTCGCAACCGGCTGAGGCTTTACTGCTTCATTTTTTTTATATTTGATTTTATTTGAATCGTGATTGTCTTTGGGCAGTTCAATACCGCTTCGACTCGACAGGTCTTTCATCACATCGACAAAATTACGGCCGTCGATATCCATTAAAAAGCGAATGGCATTACCGTTGGCTTGGCAACCAAAACAGTGGAAGTACTGTTTGTCTCGATAGACATGGAACGATGGCGATTTTTCCTGATGAAACGGGCAGCAACCTGAGTAGGTGCGGCCAGTTTTCTTAAGTTTCACGCGCTGACCAATCAGATCGACAATATCTGTGCGATCTAATATTTGATCAATCGTGTGTTGAGGAATAGCCATAGGTATGCAATCGGGTTGTGATCTATCTATTAAAAAATGGCTGACAAATAGGCTGTCAGAAGTTAGCTATGTTAAAAGTGCATCAGCTGTTAAAAGTTAATTTGTATACCTTTTGCACAAAATGATCAATATGATCCGTTAAAATAACAAAAGGGCAAGTATGATAACTTGCCCTTCATGAAAATGCGACCAGTAAGCTTGGCTTATTTGGTTGCAGGTGCTTCTTCTATCGTCGGTTCTTCAATGCTTTCCTGATTCGGTGCAGGAATGCTGCTTTCAGTTTGTGGTCGATCTAACAAACCAAAACTTAAACGATTGGTGATGCTGCGTTTTTCACCATCTTCAGCGTTTTGTTGCTGCTCTGCTTCTGTTGAAGTCTGCGCTTCACGTCCAAACACACCCAAAGTTGCGCGGTTAATCCAGCTGCCTTCACTGCGTGCAGCACGAAGATTCACGCTGCCATCCGCTTTCACCAGGTTTGGATAATTGAGTTTTAACACTTCAATATATTGCTGTGAAGTTTGCTTGTCACCCAATTTGTCATAACCATAGGCAATCGTGGCTAAAGCTTCAGGCACTTGCGGGGTTTGTGGATAATGTTCCACCACCCATTGTGAGCGTTCAACCGCAGCTAACCATGCCTTACGTTTGATATTGAAACGCGCCGCATTCATCTCGGCTTCAGCCAGCTCGGTGCCAATAAACTTCATGCGCTGTGCTGCATCGACTGCATAGGTGCTTGATGGGAAGCGACGGATGAAATCGACAAAGTTCTGATAAGCCACTTTTAGATAGCTGACATCACGATGTGCCTGTTTTAACGAGGTATAACGTAATAAACCATCATAGTTTTGTTCCATATTCGCCACGCCACGAACATAGTAGGCATAGTCCACATTTGGATGCTGTGGATTTAAACGAATAAAACGTTCGGCAAGGGCAATTGCACCTTCATAATCTTTTTGTTGAAATTTAACATACAACAATTCTAATTGTGCTTGTTGCGCATAATCACCTGTAGGGTAATAGGTATCTAGCGCTTCAAGATGCTTAGCCGCGTCGGTATATTGACCACGTTCAAGGGCTTTTTCAGCTTTTTGAATATAAACTTGCTCGCTAGATTGCGGTCCTGTGTCCACAACATCTTTCTTTGGATTACTGCTACAGCCCGCTATTGCCGACGCAACGCCTAACGATAAAGCAAGCATTGTCATTTTATAACGTGGTAACGACATAAAAATTCCTCTGTTAATACGGGCAATGAGCTACAATTGCACTATTAAACCACTTTTGTCTGAATGAGCAAATGAGTCAAGCACAATCTTCTAATTCTAATTTCCCTGAAACTGATTTCAATTTACTTGAAGATTCTGAGGATGCAGATAACCATACTTCAGACTCAACTGCAACACGTTTATCGTTGCAATTTCAATTGGATGAAACCTATTTGGGACAACGTATCGACCAGGTTGCAGCGCTGGTTTGGAACGATTTTTCTCGTGAAAAACTGAAGCAGTGGCTGAAAGATGGCCATTTGTTGGTAAATGGTAACACTGTCAAACCCAAGTATAAATGTGAAGGCGACGAGCTTTTAACCCTCAATGTTGAGTTGGAAGTTCAAACCAAAAGCTTGCCTGAAGATATTCCATTGAATATTGTTTATGAAGATGACGACATTATTGTCATCAATAAACCGGTAGGCATGGTCGTTCATCCAGGCGCGGGCAATAGCTCGGGTACTTTGGTCAATGCCTTGTTGCATCATTATCCTAAGTCGGCTGAGTTGACCCGTGCGGGCCTGGTACACCGTATTGATAAAGACACCAGCGGCTTGCTGGTGGTTGCGAAAAATCTGGAATCTCAGTTTTCATTAAGCAAGCAATTGGCCAAGAAAAGCGTCTACCGCGTTTATGATCTGGTGGTGTACGGCAAAATTATTGCCGGTGGCACCATTGATGAGCCCATTAAACGTCATCCGGTGGATCGCGTGAAAATGGCCATCTTGCCGGGCGGGAAAGATGCGGTAACACATTACAACGTCAAAGAGCGCTTCCAGCATTTCACTCGTGTGCAAGCACGTTTGGAAACGGGGCGTACCCACCAAATTCGTGTGCATTTTAGTTATTTGGGCTTTGGCCTGGTTGGTGATCCGGTCTATATGAGCCGTATCCGCGTGCCTGCAGGGGCATCGGACTTGCTCAATGACACCTTGCGTGGCTTTAAGCGCCAAGCTTTACATGCATCGAAACTTGGTCTGGTTCACCCGCGTTCAGGTGAAGAAATGATGTTTGAAGCACCTTGGGCAGATGACTTTGCGCAACTGGTTGAAGTGTTACGTAGCGAAAATAGAGCCTACTAAGCTGTTTTATCACTTGCTATGAATCATAAGGAAATAGACATGCAATTTGTTCAAGGACTTCCACAAGGCGTATTTGTTGGGCAGACACGAGTGCATCATCAAAAAACTCAACCTTCTGCCCAGCCTGAACTTGCAGGATTTAACCTGGCATTGCATGTCCATGATGATGCAAAGCGTGTACAACAGCATCGTATGGCGTTACTACAGGAGTTTGCTGAATTCGGCGTCGATAAAGTCACCTGGATGACGCAAACCCACAGTACCATTTGTCATACCATCAATGAAGAAATTCCTTTTCAGGCACTGGAAGGTGATGGTCTGGTCACTCAGCGTAAAGCGCATGTCTTGATGATGATGACTGCGGATTGTTTGCCTGTCGTGCTTGGCAATGCAGATGGAACGGAAATCGCGAATCTGCATGCCGGCTGGCGAGGACTGGCGGGTGGTATTGTTGAAAATACCATTGCGAGCATGCAAACTCAGCCGACTTGGGCATGGTTAGGTGCTGCGATCAGTCAGCCATGTTTTGAAATTGGTGAAGAAGTTAAATTGGCTTTCTGTCCAAAATATCCTGAACTGGAAAGTGCTTTTAAAAACAGTGAAAAAGCCACCAAGTTTTATGCCGACTTATATGCCATTGCCCGTTTCATTCTGAAGCAACAGGGGGTTGAGCTTGTACTTGGTGGTGACCAGTGTAGCTACCAGCAAGCGGAAGAGTATTTTTCCTATCGCCGTGAAGCAAAAACAGGACGCATGGCTACATTCGTGTTTATGGCTTGAAACTGTTAAACTCGATTAAAATTTACTGCTTTTATTGATATGTCTTTATCTTCGAAATCTCTTGCTATCGTTTATCACAGCCCCTATGGACATACTGCAAAAGTTGCCTCTTTTATTGCACAGGGTGCGAAACAAACAGGCGTTCATGTGCACTCCATGGACATCGAACATGTGGACTGGGATCTATTAGATCAGGCTGATGCGATTGTTTTTGGTTGCCCCACTTATATGGGAAGCCTGACTGCTGCTTTGAAGTTGTTTATGGAGCAGTCTTCCAAACGCTGGTTGGCACGCACATGGCAAGGCAAAATTGCAGCGGGCTTCACCAATGGTGGCGGGTTAAGCGGAGATAAGCTGGCGGTGTTGCAGCAGATCAATTTGTTTGCCATGCAGCATGGCATGTTGTGGACAGGCTTACCGATGATGCCTACAGGGCGTAGCACGCAGGATTTGAACCGGATGTCGAGCTTTTTAGGCTTAATGACCCAGTCGGATAATGCACCAGTTGAAACAACCCCGCCACAAGGTGATCTGGATACCGCAATCTGGTTTGGAGAATATATCGGCTTATTGCTGGGTAAACTAAAATAAGCACAGATTGATGTAAATATTAAAAATTGATGTAAGTATTAAAAAACCTCCAGATGGAGGTTTTTTGTTTTATACATAAAAATTTATTTATGGAAAATTCGGGCTTTATCTCGTTGCCAGTCACGGTCTTTTTCTGTGGCACGTTTATCGTGAAGCTGTTTACCTTTTACCAAGGCAATTTCAAGCTTGGCCTTTGGTCCTTTCCAGTAACACGCCAGTGGAACACATGAATAACCTTTCTGGTTAATCGCGCCCATCAGCTTTTCAATTTCACGTTTGTTCAACAAGAGTTTACGTGTACGCGTCGCTTCAGGAACCACATGGGTCGACGCGCTCAGCAAAGGCTGAACCTGTGCACCAAACAAGAAGGCTTCACCATTTTTAAAGGTAATATAGCTTTCTACGATGGTCATACGACCCGCACGCATTGATTTGACTTCCCAGCCTTGTAACGAAAGGCCAGCTTCAAATTTCTCTTCAATAAAATAATCGTGGCGGGCACGTTTGTTGAGTGCAATAGTTCCGCCGTTATTTTTTTTAACTACAATACTTGCTTTCGCCATAATCTAATACTTCCAATCTTATTACTATTGTACCGCAACTCGAACCAAGATGAAGTTTTTTAAATTTATGAGGATTATTCACTAAAAAAACAAGTTTTTGTTAAAATAACCATCTACACAATAAACTAGAGTACAAATGGATGTCTAAAACTCGCGTTATTTATCCGGGCACATTCGATCCAATCACCAATGGTCATATCGATTTAGTGTCACGTGCAGCGAAAATGTTTGATGAAGTGGTGGTTGCCATTGCCATTGGTCATCATAAGAATCCAGTGTTTAGTTTAGAAGAGCGAGTGGATTTGGCACAAAATTCCTTAAGTCACTTGTCCAATGTAGAATTTGTTGGCTTCGATGGTTTGCTGGTGAATTTTTTCCGCGAACAAAAAGCTACAGCAGTGCTTCGTGGTTTACGTGCAGTATCTGACTTTGAGTACGAGTTTCAATTGGCCAATATGAATCGTCGCCTTGATTCAAATTTTGAAGCGGTGTTTTTAACCCCTTCAGAGCAATATTCTTTTATTTCGTCTACATTAGTACGTGAAATAGCACGTTTAAATGGTGATGTGACCCAGTTTGTACCGCAAGCTGTGGTTGAAGCCTTTAAACGGAAACAGCAACAAGGTTGGTAGCGTGTCTTTATTTATTACCGATGAATGCATCAATTGTGATGTGTGTGAGCCGGTGTGCCCGAATGAGGCCATTTTTATGGGTGAAGTCATTTATGAAATTCACCCGAATTTATGTACCGAATGTGTCGGGCATTTTGATGAACCCCAGTGTCAATTATTCTGTCCAGTCGATTGTATTCCGCATGACCCAGAGCATGTGGAGTCAAAAGATCAATTGATGGATAAGTATAAAAAACTGATTGCTCAAAAAAGCACAAGCAATTAGTGCTGAAGTTTGATAAGATGCGCCCCGAAGTGAGCTAGACGATCGCTGCTGTGTAGATCTTCGTGATTGAAACAGGGGAGGAAAGTCCGGGCTTCATAGGGCAGGGTGCCAGGTAACGCCTGGGCGGTGAAAGCCGACGGCAAGTGCAGCAGAGAGTAGACCGCCATCTTTGCAATTTTCCTTCGGAAAGACCAAGAGAGATGGTAAGGGTGAAAGGGTGCGGTAAGAGCGCACCGCGTGTCTGGTAACAGTTCACGGCAAGGTAAACCCCACCAGAAGCAAGACCAAATAGGAATCCTGAGGCACGGCCCGTGCTGGATTCGGGTAGGTCGCTTGAGCGTACGAGTGATTGTGCGCCTAGAGGAATGATCGTTCACGACAGAACCCGGCTTATCGGCTCACTTCACTTATTTTTTTACAATTATTGTGTGATATTTCTTGACATAAAGCATGTTGGAATAGATAATACGCGCACAGTTTTGGCTATGTAGCTCAGTTGGTTAGAGCACCGCACTCATAATGCGGGGGTCACAGGTTCAAGTCCCGTCATAGCCACCATTTTCATAGGTCACGCTTCTATAAGCGTGACCTTTTTTTATGCTTAAAATTTATATTTAAAAATAAGTTATTCACACTGAATGGCGCTTGCTGCCAATTTAATTTGCGGAAATTCTTGATCGTATTTTTCTAAAATAGCGTCTTTCTTGTCTTGACCGAACACCATGACTTGTAATTGGCTAATTTTAGCTTCGGTTAGATGCTGATATGCGCAGTGCAATGCAATCTGGTTTTGTTTGGCAACCGCCAATTTTTGATTCTCTGGAATCTGTTCAATTCGATACAATTTTTGCTGTGCTTTACTGAGCTGTGCCAGACTGCGTTTTTGTTGCATGCTGAGCAGTTGCTGGTTGTTGATCCAGCGTGCGACATCCATGCGTACGCCATTGTAGTCTACAAATAGAGGGGAAATCACTTGGCAGCCTGTAATCACAATAGCAACCAGGCTTATAGCTGTTAATTTGAATGGGTTCATATGCTTCTCGCTCTATTGAGACTGTTATTTGGAGAGAATAATAGGAAAAATATCATGAATAAAAGCAGGTTTTGTTTAAATATTAACTGAAGTTTTTTAAATCGCTTAAAGTCTGAACACTTGTAAAATAAAGGGCTTGACGCTACCCATTGAAATTTAGATAATGCGCACACAGTTTATGGCTATGTAGCTCAGTTGGTTAGAGCACCGCACTCATAATGCGGGGGTCACAGGTTCAAGTCCCGTCATAGCCACCATTTTTATAGACCACGCTCTCAGCGTGGTCTCTTTTTTTTGTGGGTCAAGAATTTTGGCTTAGATAAAAATAAGAAAAAATATGAAACAAGAATTACAAATTATCTTGGATATACTGCTCAATAAATTGATGTGTGCTTTCACTTAGATAAAAAGGCGAGATCAGTTGCTTTAGAATCCCGTCTAATAGACCTTGTTGTTCTAGCGCCTGAATGGTATGCGGCAAGAAGCGCAGCGCTTCCTGATGCAAGTCAGCTTCATTTAGTCCAACAGACTGCAATAATTCTTGTAGGCTATAGTCGGCAAAATAATCATAAAAAACGGCGACCACATCCAAAATAAGCTGTTGTAAATATTCGCCTTGTCGCAACTGTCGCCATGTTTCATAAACCAGGATGAAAAATTCTTCAAAGTCGATCGCCTGGAATTGGGAAAAGGTTTCTTTCAGGGTTCTTTGCTTAATGTCATCCCATAAATGCAGGCTGATATCGGCCAGTTCTTCATTGGGCAATAAAATGATGTTGCCCAGTTGTTTAACCAGAGCTTGAGCTAGCTGTTGCTCAAGTTTGAGTTCAATGTTTTGTTGTTGATCTTGAATAAAACTGAGTATTTTAGAACCCAGACCATATTCATGGCTATTGAGTTTACGCAGGTGATCAAGCCAAGGGGTATTACTTTCAAGGATTTGATTGGCCAGTTGCAAACTGACATGCTGCACTTGAGGGGCATGCAGTAAATTGCTGTGGATGTAATCACGTAACTGGTCTAATTCAAGGATCTTGTACATCCACAATTCAAAAGATTCATCTGACAGCAGCTCGCTAATTTGAGTCTGGCTATTGAGGGCAAGATGATGAATTCTTTGAGCAGCCATCCCTATAAACTCTAGAATCTCCGCACCTAAATTCAATTCAAAGGCATATTTTTGTACCACATCTTGTAATGCTTCAAGCTGAATACATTGTTTTAATGAAACTTGATCTGAATGGGTATAAAGATGATGAATAAATTGTTCAATATAGGGATTATTTTGTTCTGCTAATAATTGTTTTTTAATAAAGCGAGTCTGCTCAAGCATAAGCGCTTGAGCAAACTGTTGAGCAAAGTCCTGCTTAGGCACCCGGTGTCCATCCATTCACGATTGGATAGCGACGTTCGCGGCCAAATGAGCGTGAACTAATACGCGGGCCAATGGCAGCTTGACGTCGTTTATATTCGTTACGATCCACCAGACGAATGACTTTCTCCACCACTTCTTTTTTAAAGCCTTTGGCAATAATGTCATCTTGACTGCAATCTTCTTCAATATAAGCATAAAGAATTGCATCTAGAATGTCATAAGCAGGTAAAGAGTCTTGGTCTTTTTGATCGGGACGAAGCTCTGCAGAAGGTGGACGGGTAATAACACGTTCAGGAATCACTGGAGTTTCTGAAATGCTGTTACGGTACTTAGCCAGTTCAAATACAATCGTTTTATAAACGTCTTTGAGCACTGCATAACCGCCGACCATATCGCCATACAGCGTACAGTAGCCGACAGAAAATTCTGATTTGTTACCGGTAGACAAGACCAGATTACCGAATTTATTCGATAATGCCATCAACAGGGTACCACGTGAACGGGCCTGTAAATTTTCTTCAGTAGTATCTGCAGGGCTGTCTCCAAAGAATGGATACAGGGTTTGCATGAAGCCGTTTACAATTGGATTAATTTCGGCAATCCCGAAAGTTACACCCATATTCTTCGCTTGTGCAGCGGCATCTTCCACACTGATTTGAGCAGTATAAGTATATGGCATCATCACAGCCTGGACTTTATCTGCACCAATCGCATCAACTGCAATTGCAAGCGTCAATGCCGAGTCAATTCCGCCAGACAAACCTAAAATCACGCCAGGAAAGCCAGAACGTTGAATATAGTCACGCGTTGCTAGAACCAGACCTTGGTAAATTTCAGCCATGGTGTCTAAAACAGGCGTTACTGTTGCAACTTTATAAGCCTGTTGTTCAGCTTCATATTCAGCGTAATAAACATCTTCTTTAAAGCTTGGCGCCTGTAAGGCAATATTGCCATCTTTATTGATGACGAAACTGGTGCCGTCAAAAATAAGATCATCCTGGCCGCCGACCTGGTTGGCATACACCAAATTAATCTGCAACTGTTTAGCAAGCTCGCTCATGGTGGTAAGACGATGTTGCGGTTTACCTACTTCATAAGGCGAAGCATTGAGGACTAAAGCAGTTTCAACATTCAATTGCGATAATTGTTGTACAGTAGTGAGCGACCAAATATCTTCACAAATCAAAACGCCAAATTTATGACCTAAATATTCAAACACGAGGTGCTGATGTCCTTCGCTGAAATAGCGTTTTTCATCAAATACACCATAGTTTGGCAAGTTTTGCTTGTTATAAATACCCAGCACTTGACCATCTTTCATGACGGCTGCAGCATTATAGCGGTGACCATCTTCAGTTTGATTGACAAAACCAAAGACCATCACAATATCTTTCACTTGGCTGAGTTGCTCAAATGCTGTTTGAGTACGTTTAGCAAGACTAGGACGGAGTAATAAATCTTCCGCAGGATAGCCAACAGTTGAAAGCTCAGGAAAGATAATTAAATCAGCTTTTTGTTTTTTGGCTTCATTTACCTGTTCAAGCATTTTTTGAGCATTTGCTTCGATATTGCCAGTATGCGGAGAGAATTGAGCAAGGGCAATTTTAAAACTTTTCATTCCAACTTAATCCTATACCTATAGGGATATATACACAGACTTATGATTTATTATGGCTATTGGTTCAACGCTGTGTACGCGACGACAAACAAATAGATGTTTAATCAATAATTAGCAATTCGATACTATATACGAATTGCGGAATTAATTGAGAAAAAAACAAAAAAAAGTCCGAATTTAGACAAAAAAACTACAGCATTAATGGGAGAATAAGAACGCTAAAATGCATGATTATTGCCTGATCAGATGACATTATTTATGAAACCTCTATTGCATGCTTTGAATCAGTTTTTTGAAATTAAAAATCGCAAATTAACCCCGGGGGAAAGGCAGCTTGCGCAGTCTGTTTTTGGTGCGCATTTGCAGCTGGATGCGATCAGTATTGTGGCGCATCGTGGAGTGATGAAAAATTATGCCATTAGCCCGAATGGCAATATTTATTTTCATCCTCAAAGCTGGAGCGAAGACTTTTCAAAACTGACATTGGCCAAGCAGTCATGGCTAATTCATGAGCTGACCCATGTCTGGCAAATACAGCAGGGTTTGGCTGTGGTGCGTAAAGCACTATTTGACCGTAAATATCGCTATGTCTTGGAGCGGGGTAAGCTGTTTTTGCAGTATGGCATTGAACAGCAGGCACAGATGGTGCAGGACTATTTTATTAAAAAAGCGCGTGGTCAAGAGTGTCAGGCCTATGAGGACTGTATTCCTTTCTTGTCTCAAAAAGCGTAATTTTATGCTGAGCTTAAAGCGACAAAGTAATTCATTGGGGTATTTTGAATAATGAAAGTATTTTTGAGCCATAAAAAAACCGCCCAAAGAGGCGGTTTTTTTAAATCATTAAATTCTTAAAGAATTAACGACCTTGGATGTCACGTTGAACTTCACCAGTGTAAAGTTGACGTGGACGACCGATTTTGTAAGGGCCGCTGTGCATTTCTAACCAGTGGCTGATCCAGCCAACTGTACGTGCAAGAGCGAAGATTACAGTAAACATTTCAGTCGGGATACCAATCGCTTTAAGAATGATACCTGAGTAGAAGTCTACGTTAGGGTATAGGTTGCGTTTGATGAAGTATTCGTCAGATAACGCAATACGTTCAAGTTCCATAGCCAAAGCAAGTTGTGGATCGTTGATGCCTAGAGCAGCAAGAACTTCGTCACAAGTTTCTTTCATTACTTTCGCACGTGGATCGAAGTTTTTATAAACTCGGTGACCGAAGCCCATAAGTTTAACTTCTTTAGTTTTCACTTTTTCCATGAAGCCAGCAACGTTTTCTACAGAGCCGATTTCATCAAGCATCTTAAGAACAGCTTCGTTCGCGCCACCGTGAGCAGGACCCCAAAGTGCAGAAATACCCGCAGCGATACATGCGTAAGGGTTAGCACCAGTAGAACCAGCTAGACGTACTGTAGAAGTAGACGCATTTTGTTCGTGGTCAGCATGAAGCGTAAAGATACGGTCCATTGCTTTCGCAAGAATTGGGTCAACTTTGTAATCACGGTCTGCAGGAGTAGCAAACATCATGTACAGGAAGTTTTCTGCGTAAGTCAAATCGTTGCGTGGGTAAACGAACGGTTGGCCAACTGTGTATTTGTAGCTCCAAGCTGCAAGCGTAGGAACTTTAGCAATCAGGCGGATTGCTGTAATTTCACGGTGATCAACATTTTCGATGTCTAGGTTGTTGTGATAGAACGCAGAAAGCGCACCCACTACACCAACCATGATTGCCATCGGATGAGCATCACGACGGAAACCATTGAAGAAGCGGCTAACTTGATCGTGAACCATAGTATGGTTACGAACTTTAGCATCAAATTCTACTTTTTGTTCAGCTGTTGGAAGTTCGCCGTTTAACAATAAGTAGCAAGTTTCTAAGTAGTCTGCTTTAGTTGCTAACTGGTCGATTGGGTAACCACGGTGTAAAAGAACACCTTTACCGCCATCGATGAATGTGATTTTAGATTCACATGCAGCTGTTGCCATAAAACCAGGATCAAAAGTAAAGTGACCTGAGGTCAACACATCTTTAACGTCGATTACATCTGGGCCCAATGTGCCGCTGTAAATTGGTAATTCAATTTCTTTGCCATCAAGCTGTAAAACGGCTTTTTTGCCAGTTGCTTCAGACATTCAATAGATCTCCTGTCCTGGTGAATGTTTTATCCGACTCGTAGTACTAATCTTTTAATGCGCGAATCAGATGGATCAAAAATTTGCTATAAGATTAGTGAGTACTGAAATTTTGTCAATTATACTTATGGATAAAAAATGACGTTTTCACATGGATTTGGTCAAAAAATAATCCAATAATGATGAGGAAAATTACAGCACCGACACACTATAATAAGTCAAATTGTGACTGAGGTGCAGAAAAAAATAATGCTACCGCCTTAATTGTAAGCAAGTTCTAATTCTTAAAAACTCTAGGTGGTTTAGGTTTCCCAAAGGGTCTTTATGACTAAACTATTATAATTTTCGCAACTTACCGATATTGCTTTAAAGAAAGTGTCGCTTTCTTATTCATAATAAAAAGCGATTAATCATCTCCAAAAAAGCGTGCGTTTGTATAGAAAATAGCTTATTTCCCCCAGTTAAAATGCTACTTTATTGATCAATTGTGTAATAAAAAGCCAGCTTTTGGCCTATATAGTGAGCTAGATAAGGAGAGGGTATGGAGTTATGCACAGACTAAGTTGTTATTTCGTTTCATGATGTTACTAATATGTACTTTTGTATAAATACCTTATATTTATTTAATAAATACAGGAGCTATTCTTGCAATTACGCATTATATAAAAAGATAGCAACACATCAGGATGATTTGTTCATCTTTAGTCTAAATATATTGATTTAATTATCAAAGCAAAAAGCGATCAATCAAATAATGTTTTAATTAATAAAAACCAAGCATATAGCTATGTTTTCTTAGATCTATTATGTCTACTTTAGTAAGATAATTTATGTTAATGATTCTTATTTAATACTTTTTTGCAGAAAAGGTAAATGTGATTGTTTGTATTTTGATAGTTCACGTTTTATAATTCCCTGTCGTTTTAAGTTTAGGTATTGCTGGATAGTGCAAATACCTAACAATGCTAGCTTTCCTTCGAATTAATTCCAACAAACTCCGGATGGAGTTTTTACTTACAGGATGCCCGCTGTGAAAAGCAACAGACCTGTCAATTTGTCCATGGGTCAAGTTTTAGAAGTAAACTTAAAATCCCCTGTGGCTATTGCATCAATTCTACACCGTCTTTCTGGTGTCATCGTATTTTTACTCGTACCGGTACTTTTGTGGCTTTTAGACAAATCATTGTCTTCGGCTGAAGGTTTTGCTCAAGTTCAGGCAATCTTCGGTAGCTTCATTGTGCGTTTCATCGTATGGGTATTTGTAGCCGGTTTAATATTCCACTTTATTGCGGGTGTTAAACATTTACTTGCAGACATCGGTATTGCCGAAGAACTGCAAAGTGGTCGTATAGCAGCTACTATTTCATTGATCTTGTCTGCAATCGGTATTGTTGCAGCATTTGTATGGATTGTTCTCTAATGAAAAGTGCTACAGGTTTTACGGGTTCAGGTTCTCGCGATTGGTTTATCCAACGTATCAGTGCTGTGGTATTAGCTGTTTATACTGTTGTGGTATTGGGTTGGATCCTCATTAATGGCGGATTTAACTACGAACAATGGTTTGGCTTTATGATGACATTACCAATGAAGGTTTTATCTTTGTTGGCAGTCTTATCTCTTGTCGCACACGCTTGGATTGGCATGTGGCAGGTATTCACTGACTATGTGACTACCCGTCAAATGGGTCCTTCAGCTTCAGGTTTACGCCTAGTGCTGACATCAGCAGTAATTATTGCTGTATTTGCATATGCAATCTGGGCGATCCAGATTTTTTGGGCGAATTGATAGGAAAATATCATGGGCGCGATAACCCCTAAAGAAGATTATACAAACATTCAACACCTCACTTTTGATGCAGTCATCGTTGGTGGTGGTGGTTCAGGTATGCGTGCTTCTTACCAACTTGCTCAAGCTGGTTTGAATGTCGCAGTGCTGACTAAAGTATTCCCAACACGTTCGCACACTGTTGCAGCGCAAGGTGGTATTGGTGCATCTCTTGGTAACATGCAAGAAGATAACTGGCACTACCACTTCTATGACACCGTAAAAGGTTCGGACTGGTTAGGTGACCAAGACGCAATCGAATTTATGTGTCGTGAAGCGCCTAAAGTTGTTTATGAACTTGAACACATGGGTATGCCATTTGACCGTAATGCGGACGGTACAATTTACCAACGTCCATTCGGCGGTCACTCTGCAAACTATGGTGAAAAACCAGTTCCACGTGCATGTGCTGCTGCCGACCGTACAGGTCACGCATTGCTTCATACGCTTTATCAAAGTAACGTGAAAATGGGTACTCAATTTTTCGTAGAATGGATCGCACTTGATCTTGTTCGTGCGGAAAATGGCGATGTACTTGGTGTAACGGCAATTGACCAAGAAACTGGTAATATTGCGGTATTCCAAGCAAAAGCTACATTGTTTGCAACTGGTGGTGCGGGTCGTGTTTACCGTGCATCTACAAACGCTTATATCAATACTGGTGATGGTCTTGGTATGGCTGCTCGTTCTGGTATTCCATTGCAAGATATGGAATTCTGGCAGTTCCACCCTACAGGTGTAGCGGGCGCAGGCGTATTGTTGACTGAAGGTTGTCGTGGTGAAGGTGCAATCCTTCGTAACAAAGACGGCGAACCATTCATGGAACGTTATGCACCGACTTTGAAAGACTTGGCGCCACGTGACTTCGTATCACGTTCTATGGACCAGGAAATCAAAGAAGGTCGTGGTTGTGGTCCTAAAGGTGATTATATCTTACTTGATATGACACATCTGGGCGCTGACACCATCATGAAGCGTCTTCCATCAGTATTTGAAATTGGTAAGAAATTCGCGAACGTGGATATCACTAAAGAACCAATTCCTGTAGTGCCTACAATCCATTACCAAATGGGTGGTATCCCTACAAATATTCATGGTCAAGTGGTTACTCCAGTTCCAGGTACAGACAACTATACTCAACCCGTAAAAGGCTTCTATGCTATTGGTGAGTGTTCTTGCGTATCTGTACATGGTGCAAACCGTTTAGGTACCAACTCACTGCTTGACTTGGTAGTATTTGGTAAGGCTGCTGGTGAACACATCATTGACTACGTGACTAAACACCACGGTGATGAATATGTTGCGTTGCCTACAACTGTACTTGAAAACACCATGAAGCGTGTTCGTCACCTAGATGAAACCACTGAAGGTGAAAACGCTCAAGACGTTGCTGATGCAATTCGTGACATCGTTCAAGACCATGCTGGTGTATTCCGTACATCTGCACTGCTTGATGAAGGTGTAAAACAGATTCTTGCAATTGAGCCACGCGTTCGCAACATTCACTTGAAAGACAAATCTAAAGTCTTTAACACTGCACGTGTTGAAGCGCTAGAAGTTGAAAACTTGTATGAAGTTGCTAAAGCGACCTTAATCTCGGCTGCTGCACGTAAAGAATGTCGTGGTGCACACACAGTTGTAGATTTCGAATTGCCAGCAGATCACCCAACTTATTCATACGGTCGTCGTGATGATGAGTGGATGAAACATACCTTGTGGTATTCAGCAGATAACCATCTTGAATATAAACCGGTACGTTTCCAACCATTAACGGTTGATCCAATTCCACCTAAACCACGTACATTCTAATCAGGAGAATCCAGATGAGTAGAGGTATCCGTACATTCCATATCTACCGCTATGATCCTGACAAGGATAAAGCACCATACATGCAAACTTTTAAACTTGAGTTGACTGACAAGCACCGTATGTTGCTTGATGCTCTTCTTGCGTTGAAAGTACAAGACGAATCTTTAACGTTCCGTCGTTCATGTCGTGAAGGTATTTGCGGTTCTGATGGTGTAAACATCAACGGTAAAAACGGTTTGGCTTGTTTGTGGAATCTTAACGATTTACCAAATGAAATCACCATCCGTCCTTTACCAGGTTTACCTGTGATTAAAGACTTGGTTGTAGACATGAATCAGTTCTACGATCAATTCCATAAAATCCAGCCATTCCTGATTAACAACCAGCCTGCGCCAGCGAAAGAACGTTTACAGTCTCCTGAAGAACGTGAGCACTTGAACGGTCTTTATGAATGTATCCTTTGTGCATGTTGTTCAACAGCATGTCCATCATTCTGGTGGAACCCGGATAAATTCTTGGGTCCTTCAGCATTGTTGAATGCATACCGCTTCATTATCGACTCGCGTGATTCTGCAACTCAAGATCGTTTGGCTCGTCTTGACGACCCATTCAGCTTGTTCCGTTGTAAAGGCATCATGAACTGTGTATCAGTCTGTCCTAAAGGTTTGAATCCAACTAAAGCGATTGGTCACATTCGCAACATGTTGTTAGACCAAGCAGGTTAATCTGTAGCAGTCAAAAAAAGCACGCCTTAGGGTGTGCTTTTTTTATGCTTTGAATATCAGGGTGATTGATAGAATCATGCAAAAAATGTATGGGGCGGGTAAGTATATTTGCCATTTGTGCCGATTCAAAGCAGTGGATTACTTAAAATGGGCGCTAAATTGAATTGTGGTTTCGTTGAATTGTAGTTAAGTTGTTCGAATTGATAATTAAAGCGCCAATCTCAAGCTTGAGTCTGCAAAGTTGAGATTAAAATGTTAAGATATGAGTTAAATAAAGAGGGCCAATTTAAATGTTGCGCTCTCTTTTGTTGTATTGGAATTGTTGGCTTGGGACTATGGTCTACATTGAATCCAATTATTAAATAAAGCACCATAGCTTAGATGAAAATAGTCACTATGTATTTCGCTAATTTATGAGAGGTATGTGTCAAAAAAATCAATTGTAACGAGATATCATGTTACGATTTGATACATCGTTATATTTAAAAAAAGAGCCTTGTTTATGTACATTTTTTCAACATTTTAGAAGGTGTATAAGGTTTATAACTAGAGAACAATCGTTTTAGAAAAAACAGGTCGCGTAGTTGTTTTTTCTAAGTCGATTTGCAAAAAAATTGCTCGGTTTCGGTCGAGTATTTAAATGAGTGATGATGCCAATAAGGGCGTTATGATTCATTATTTACATTAGGTTATTCCTGATGTAGTGATAACGCCTCATGGCTTATGCCTGCTGGGGACTAATGTCATGTTACCAATTTGACATTATTAATCATGGGTTCGCTTAAAAAGCATCCTGAAAATGTTTTTGCAATAGGAAATGGGTCCACAAATGCAAGAAGTTGCTGACGCACTGCGTCTTGACACTGAACTAAGCGCTGACAGTGCAGCGTATATTGAAGAACTTTATGAACATTATTTGACGTCACCAGACTCTGTTGGAGCTGACTGGCGCGAATATTTCGATAAATTCCCTAAAGGTGATCAACCACATAGCAATGTACGTGAGCAATTCCTTTTATTAGGTCGCAATTCAAGCCGCGTACAACCTGTTGTTCAAAGTTCTGTAAGTTCTGAGCATGAACGTCGTCAAATTGGCGTTTTACAACTGATTGCTGCTTATCGTAACCGTGGTCATCAAAAAGCAAAACTGGATCCATTAGGTTTGGCAAAACGTGAAGACGTGCCTGATCTTGATCTTGCTTCGCACGGTTTAACTAAATCTGATCTTGATACTGTATTTAATACAGGCAACCTTGCACTGGGTAAAACACAAGCGACGCTGGGTGAAATGGTTGAAGCAATGGAAGCCGTTTATTGCGGTTCTGTTGGTACTGAATACATGCACATTGTTGACACCAAAGAGAAACGTTGGATTCAACAACGTCTTGAAGGTGCGAAAGGTCAATTTAACTTTAATGCAGAACAGAAAAAACACGTTCTTGAGCGTTTAACTGCAGCTGAAGGCCTGGAAAAATTCCTCGGTAACAAATACGTTGGTGCTAAACGCTTCGGTGTTGAAGGCGGTGAATCATTTATCCCGATGGTAAATGAAATTATTCAACGTGCAGGTTCTGTAGGTTGTAAAGAAGTTGTGATTGGTATGCCACACCGTGGTCGTCTCAACCTTCTAGTTAACATCATGGGTAAAAACCCGGCAGATCTTTTTGGTGAGTTTGAAGGTAAATCAATTCATAAAAAAGGTTCTGGTGACGTTAAATACCACCAAGGTTTCTCATCTAATGTAATGACTCCAGGTGGCGAAGTTCACTTGGCATTGGCGTTTAACCCATCACACTTGGAAATTGTTGGACCTGTAGTCGAAGGTTCTGTACGTGCTCGTCAAGTGCGTCGTAAAGACATTGGTGGTGATGATGTATTGCCAATTATCGTACATGGTGATGCAGCATTTGCAGGCCAAGGTGTAAACCAAGAAACCTTCCAGATGTCACAAACTCGTGGTTATACAGTGGGTGGTACAGTTCACATTGTGGTAAATAACCAGGTGGGCTTTACAACATCTGATCCACGTGATGCACGTTCTACAGAATACTGTACTGATATCGCAAAAATGATTCAGGCACCGGTATTCCATGTGAATGGCGATGATCCTGAAGCTGTGATTTTCGTGACTCAATTGGCGCATGACTTCCGTCACACTTTCCGTAAAGACGTTGTGATTGATATGTTCTGCTACCGTCGTCGTGGTCATAACGAAGCGGATGAGCCAGCAGCAACCCAACCAATGATGTATCAAGTGATCAACAAAAAAGTCACTACACGTGCACTTTATGCAGATCAACTGGTTAAAGAAGGTGTGGTTGATCGTGCCGCTGCAGATCAAATGGTTGAAAATTACCGTTCAGATCTTGAAGCCGGCAAACATGTTGCCAATGCATTGGTACTCGAGCCAAATACAAAAATGTTTGTGGACTGGAAACCTTATTTAGGCCACGAATATACAGATGTTTGGGATACCACTTTCCCAATCGAACGCTTGAAAGAACTTGGCACAAAAATGCGCGAGCTTCCTGAAGGTTTCGTGATGCAACGTCAAGTCTCGAAAGTGATTGATGAACGCTTGAAAATGCAAACCGGTGAAATGCCATTAAACTGGGGTGCGGCTGAAACTTTAGCCTATGCAACCTTGCTTGATGAAAGTTACATGGTTCGTATTACCGGTGAAGACGTGGGTCGTGGTACCTTCTCGCATCGTCATGCAAAATTGCATAACCAGGTAGATGGTTCAACTTACATTCCATTATGTAACTTGAAAGAAAACCAACCACGTACTGCAATTTATGACTCATTGTTGTCAGAGATGGCGGTGCTTGCGTTTGAATATGGTTATGCAACTACAATTCCGCATGGTTTGATCGTTTGGGAGGCGCAATTTGGTGACTTCGCGAACTGTGCACAGGTTGTAATCGATCAATTCATCGCTTCAGGTGAAACCAAATGGGAACGTGTATGTGGTTTGACCATGTTGCTTCCACATGGTTATGAAGGTCAGGGTCCAGAGCATTCATCTGCACGTTTAGAGCGTTTCTTACAGTTATGTGCTGAAGACAACATGCAAGTGATTACACCGACTACACCTGCACAGATTTTCCATGCATTGCGTCGTCAAGCGATTCGTCCAATCCGTAAACCATTGATCGTGACTTCACCGAAGTCATTGCTTCGTCACAAACTTGCAACCTCTACTTTAGATGAGCTTGCTAGCGGTACATTCCAAACCGTGATTGATGAAGTAGATCAAATCAACAAAGCTGACGTAACTCGTTTAGTTCTTTGTGGTGGTAAGGTTTACTACGATTTACTTGAAAAACGTCGTGCAGAAAACCTAGATAACACTGCAATCGTTCGTATTGAACAATTGTATCCATACCCAGAACAACGTATTGCTGAAGTACTTGCTTCTTATCCGAACCTCAAAGAAGTGGTCTGGACTCAAGAAGAGCCGAAAAACCAAGGTGCTTGGTTGTTCATCGCACCACGTCTATATGACGATGTGATGAAATCTGCTAAACAAGTCCGTATCAGTTACGCAGGCCGTCCAGCTTCTGCTGCGCCAGCTTGTGGTTCACCATATTTGCATGCAAAACAACAAGCTCAGCTAGTAAATGACGCATTGGCGATCGTAGCTGAACAATCAGGAGATTCTAAATAATGGCAACCGAAATTAAAGCACCGGTATTCCCAGAGTCAGTTGCAGACGGTACGATTGCAACTTGGCACAAACAACCAGGTGAAGCTGTATCACGTGATGAAGTGATCTGCGATATCGAAACTGATAAAGTTGTTTTAGAAGTTGTTGCTCCTGCTGACGGTACAATCGCAACCATCATTAAAGGTGAAGGCGAAACTGTTCTTTCTAATGAAGTGATTGCACAGTTTGAAGAAGGTGCTGTTTCTGGCGCTGCTCAAACTCAAGCAGTTCAGTCTGAAGGACAAGTTGAACAAGCTGCGTCTCAAACTGAAGCGGGTGCTGCACCTGTGGTTGAACGTGCTCAACCTGTTGCTGACCAAGCGCCTGCGGTACGTAAAGCATTAACTGAAACTGGTATTGCAGCTGCTGATGTTGCGGGTACTGGTCGCGGTGGCCGTATTACTAAAGAAGATGTTGCAAGCCATCAAGCTAAACCAGCGGCTCCTGCTGCTGCGCCATTAAGCGTGGCAATTGGCGAACGTATTGAAAAACGTGTTCCAATGACTCGTTTACGTAAACGTGTTGCTGAACGTCTGCTTGCTGCTACACAAAACACTGCAATGTTGACTACGTTTAACGAAGTGAACATGAAACCAATCATGGAAATGCGTGCTCAATACAAAGATGCATTCGAGAAGCGTCATGGTGCGCGTCTTGGCTTTATGTCATTCTTCGTTAAAGCTGCAACTGAAGCACTTAAACGCTACCCAGCGGTAAATGCTTCAATTGATGGCGATGACATCGTGTATCACGGTTACTATGATATCGGTGTTGCAGTTTCTTCTGAACGTGGTTTAGTGGTTCCTGTACTTCGTGATACAGACCGCATGAACTATGCTGAAGTTGAAAACGGCATTCGCGGTTTTGCTGCTAAAGCACGTGACGGTAAATTGGGTATTGAAGACATGACTGGCGGTACATTCACCATTACTAATGGTGGTACTTTCGGTTCATTGTTATCTACACCTATCTTGAACACACCACAAACTGCAATCTTGGGTATGCACAAAATCCAAGAGCGTCCTATGGCTGTAAATGGTCAAGTTGAAATTTTACCAATGATGTACTTGGCACTTTCTTATGACCACCGTTTAATCGATGGTAAAGAAGCTGTAGGTTTCCTTGTAGCAATTAAAGAATTGTTAGAAGAACCAGCTCGCCTTATCCTTGACCTTTAATTCTAAAGAATAAATCCATGGGCTTAGGGCGATCCTCTAAGCCCATTTTTGGAGAGAATAATGTCTCAACAATTTGATTTAGTTGTAATTGGCGGTGGACCAGGTGGTTATGAAGCGGCGATTCGTGCTGCTCAACTTGGTTTTAAAGTTGCTTGTATTGAAAAACGTATTCATAAAGGCAAACCCTCTTTAGGCGGTACTTGCTTAAACGTGGGTTGTATCCCTTCTAAAGCTTTACTTGATTCTTCACATCGTTATGAAGATACCGTTCAGCATTTAGATGACCATGGGATTACCACAGGTGAAGTTAAATTTGATCTTTCTAAAATGCTTGGTCGTAAAGACAAAGTTGTAGATCAGTTGACTGGCGGTATTGCTCAATTGCTTAAAGGCAATGGCATTGAATGGTTACAAGGTACAGGTAAATTACTTGCGGGTAAAAAAGTTGAATTCACGCCATTTGAAGGTGAAGTTCAAGTTTTAGAGCCTAAATATGTGATTCTTGCGACGGGTTCTGTTCCTGTAAATATTCCTGTAGCTCCTGTAGATCAAGACTTAATCGTTGATTCCACTGGCGCGCTTGAGTTCCAAGAAGTACCTAAGCGTTTAGGTGTGATTGGTGCTGGCGTAATCGGCCTTGAGCTTGGTTCAGTATGGCGTCGTTTGGGTGCAGAAGTTGTTGTATTTGAAGCAATGGATGCATTCTTGCCAATGGCTGATAAAGCTTTGGCAAAAGACTTCCAAAAACTGTTGACTAAACAAGGTATGGATATCCGTATCGGTGCAAAAGTTGCAGGTACTGAAATCAATGGTCGTGAAGTAACGGTTAAATATAACCAGGCTGGCGAAGACAAAACTGAAACTTTCGATAAGTTGATCGTTTGTGTAGGTCGTCGTGCCTATGCTGAAGGTTTATTGGCTGATGATTCAGGCATTAAATTGACTGAACGTGGTTTGGTTGAAGTAAACGATTGGTGTGCAACTTCTGTTGAAGGTGTATACGCGATTGGTGACTTGGTACGTGGTCCAATGCTTGCTCATAAAGCAATGGAAGAAGGCGTAATGGCAGTTGAACGTATTCACGGTCATGCTGCTCAAGTGAACTACGACACAATCATCTCTGTAATCTATACACACCCAGAAGCGGCTTGGGTAGGTTTAACAGAACAGCAAGCGATTGATAAAGGTCATGAAGTTAAAACCGGTCAATTCGGTTTTGCGGTAAATGGTCGTGCCTTGGCTGCTGGTGAAGGTGCTGGTTTCGTTAAGTTTGTTGCTGATGCGAAAACTGACCGCCTACTTGGTATGCACGTGATTGGACCTGCTGCGTCTGATATTGTTCACCAGGGTATGATTGCACTTGAATTTGTATCTTCAATTGAAGATTTGCAGTTGATGACGTTTGGTCACCCAACATTCTCTGAAGTGGTGCATGAAGCTGCACTGGCAGTGGATGGACGAGCGATTCACGCGATCCAACGCAAGCGTAAGTAATTCTTGAAAGAGCGGCTCCGGCCGCTCTTTTTACATTTGGTGGTTGTTTTTAAGTGAATAATCATCTAAAAATAAAGATAAGAAAGATTTTAAAAAATGCCAATACTGCTTTGATGGATGTCTGGGTATTGGTGGGCCATAACAAAGCGAAGAAGTAATAAAAGGTTATTCGATGAATTTACATGAGTATCAAGCAAAAGCGTTATTAAAAAAATATGGTATGCCTGTTCAGGAGGGTGTACTTGCAACGAATGCAGCAGAAGCAGTAGCAGCGTTTGAGCAACTCGGCGGTAAATTTGCCGTGATGAAAGCTCAAGTTCATGCTGGGGGACGCGGTAAAGCCGGCGGGGTAAAAGTCGTAAAATCAAGCGATGAAGCTGCCGAATATGTAAATGGTATTATTGGTACCCGCCTAGTGACCTATCAGACCGATGCCAATGGGCAGCCGGTAAATAGTGTTTTGGTGTGTGAAGATGTCTATCCGGTTGAACGTGAATTGTACCTTGGTGCAGTGGTAGATCGTTCAAGTCGTCGCGTGACCTTTATGGCATCGACTGAAGGTGGTGTCGAAATTGAAAAAGTCGCAGAAGAAACTCCTGAAAAAATTATCAAAGTCGAAGTTGACCCACTAATCGGTCTTATGCCGTTTCAGGCGCGTGAAGTCGCATTTGCACTTCATTTAAAAGATGGACAAATCAACCAATTTGTTAAAATTATGACGGCTGCTTATCAGGCGTTTATTGAAAATGATTTTGCCCTGTTTGAAATTAACCCACTTTCAGTTCGAGAAAATGGAGATATCCTTTGTGTTGATGCCAAAGTAGGCATCGATTCAAATGCACTTTATCGCTTGCCTGAAATTGAAGCAATGCGTGATAAATCTCAGGAAAATGAGCGGGAGTTGAAGGCTTCAGAATTTGATCTGAATTATGTTGCACTTGAAGGTAACATTGGCTGTATGGTCAATGGAGCAGGTCTTGCCATGGCAACCATGGACATTATTAAACTCTATGGTGGCCAACCTGCGAACTTCCTGGATGTAGGTGGTGGTGCAACCAAAGACCGGGTCATTGAAGCATTTAAAATCATCCTTTCAGATTCTTCTGTGCAAGGTGTATTGATCAATATCTTTGGTGGAATTGTACGTTGTGACATGATTGCAGAAGCAATTATTGCAGCGGTTCAGGAAGTACATGTCAATGTACCTGTAGTTGTTCGCCTGGAAGGCAACAATTCAGAGTTAGGGGCAAAATTACTCGATGAATCAGGTTTGAAATTAATTTCTGCGAATGGTCTGGCCGATGCTGCAGAAAAAATTGTTGCTGCAGTGAAAGCATAAGGGAGTATCGATCATGAGCGTATTAGTAAATAAAGACACAACCGTGTTGGTACAAGGGTTTACCGGTAAAAATGGAACTTTCCATTCAGAACAGTCAATTGCTTATGGAACTAAAGTGGTTGGTGGAGTAACACCCGGTAAAGGTGGTCAAACACATTTAAGCCTGCCAGTTTTTAATACCATGAAAGAAGCGGTACGTGAAACGGGTGCGACTGCAACCTCTATTTATGTGCCTGCACCTTTTGTACTTGATTCAATTATTGAATCGATTGATTCGGGTATTGAACTGATTGTAGTGATCACAGAAGGCGTACCAACTCTGGATATGCTAAAAGCTAAACGTTATTTAGAAACTTATGGTAATAACGCACGCTTAATTGGTCCAAACTGTCCAGGAATTATTACACCGGGTGAATGCAAAATCGGCATTATGCCGGGCCATATTCATCAGCCAGGTAAAATTGGTATTATTTCACGTTCAGGAACTTTGACTTATGAAGCTGTGGCGCAAACCACTAAGCTTGGCCTAGGCCAGTCGACTTGTATCGGAATCGGAGGTGACCCAATTCCAGGTATGAACCAGATTGACTGCTTAAAACTGTTCCAGGAAGATCCTCAAACTGAAGCCATTATCATGATTGGTGAGATTGGTGGTACGGCTGAAGAAGAAGCTGCGGAATATATTCAATCGAATGTGACCAAGCCTGTCGTAGGTTATATCGCAGGTGTAACTGCACCTAAAGGTAAACGTATGGGACATGCGGGTGCGATTATTTCCGGCGGTAAAGGTACAGCAGAAGAAAAATTTGTTGCCTTTGAAAAAGCTGGAATGGCATATACCCGTAGTCCAGCAGAATTGGGTTCGACGATGTATCAGTTGCTGAAGGATAAAGGTTTAGCTTAATTCTTAGTAAAATAAAAAAGCTCTCATTAGAGGGCTTTTTTATTGAGTTGTATTTTAAAATTATAGAAAATAAATGATGAACAGTTGGAAATTAAATCTGGTAGTCATTTGAAAAATTTAATTTAAAGTTATCGAATTGATAAGTAAATATAAATCGGAAAATTTATTAGAATAGAAGATGCTCTTATAAAAAAAATATTAGATATTTCACGGTTATTATAAGGTGATAAATATCACATTAATAGTTAAAAACACAAAATTAAACACAAATAATTTTGATCTGATTAGGTTTGAGGGTATTGTTTATGGCATTGCAATAATTAATAACAATGAATTGTGAATATTTTGAAAATGAATAAAATAAATTTTAAATTAAACCTACTTGCACTCTCTTGTGGAACTTTACTTTTTTCTACATTCTTGCATGCAGAATTATTGTATAGGGACTCTATAGATCCGCAACGTGAAAAAACAGTAGGGTTGATTAAGCAAGGACAAGTAGATGCGGGCTTGCAAAAACTCAGACAATTATTGCGTCTCCAACCCAACAATCAGAAACTGATTGCTGATTTTGTAGTGATGTCATATGAACATCAAAAATTTACTGAGCAAGATATTAAGTATCTTGCTGGGATACAAAATAAACAATTTCCGGAATATGCAAAGATTGATGTCCTTAAAGCACTACGTGATTTAAGAAAATTTGAATTGGCAGAACAATGGGCAAAAAAATTCGCTCAGACCGATCAAAATCAGAAGTGGGTGGTGTGGATAGGTGTATTACAAGCAGAAGCTGGAAAAATGCTTGAATCGAAAAAAACATTATCTTCGCTTGATATCAACTATATTGACTCGGATTATTTAGCACAGCTCTCTTATGCATATCGAATGTTAGATATGCCGGTTGAAGCATTGAATGCAGCCAGCCTAGCCTTTGAAAAAAATCCGGATAGCAATACGCAGGAACAGTATGGATTGGCACTTATGGCAAATGCGGATTATGCTCGGGCTGAAAAATATCTTCAAAATAATGAAATACTCAAAAGACAACCTCAACTTAGAGCAAATGCCAAAATTAGCGAATTTACCCAACGCATTCAAAATGCTGAGCAGTATTCTAAATTATATACTTATCAAGATCTTGGGACTAACCAACCTTATCAAAAACTTGATCAAGTCATTGCAGATATGGAAAAGTATGAATCCCAGTTGCCAAATAATCCTAGCATAAAGCGACAATTTTACTATGAATATATTTATGCATTAAATGCGAAAAATAGTTCCAAAAAATTGCTTGAACAGATACCAAAAATTGGATTACCTATTGAGCAAATGCCACCTTATGTGCGCCAATCGATTGCAGATGCATATTTAAATGTTCAACAACCCAAAGTGGCTGAAAAGCTCTATAAAAATTTGTTGCAAGAAAAAAACTATCCAAGTTTTAGGCTCTACTCAAGCTTGTATTATTCCTTAATTGAACAGGAAAAATTTAAGGAAGCCCAACAATTATTATTAGATATGGACAAATTACTGCCTACTTTTCGTTATAGCAATGCAAAAGGAGTAGATAAAGTGCCACATGATGATCGCAGTGAATATTTATCACTAGTTGGTCTTAATTATGTGTATCGAAATGAATATGCTAAAGCGGAAAATTACTTTGAAAACTTGGTTGCTAAAGCACCTAATAATGTGGTTTATCAAAATAATCGTGCATTTGTTCAACGCTTGCGTGAAAAGCCGCAAAGCTCAGAATGGATACTAGCTCAGTGGGATGGGATCGAGCCTGTAGATAATGGGATGCAAATTAGTCATTTAGAGAATATGCAAGCCTTAGGGGATATCCAGCAATGGCGTACCCAAAATGCTTATCTTATGCAAACAATGCCTGAAGATACGGGATTAATAAAAAGTAAAAAAGAACTCGAAGATCGTAATCATGCATCTATTCAACATCAAAGTACTTTTTCAGAAAGTGAGTCTGATAACTCAGCTTTGCTCAACCGTTTGAAAGGGAATCGCGAACAGGATCACTTAACCCGGATTAATAGCCCGTGGTTTTTTGATAATTTCCGCAGCTATGTCGATCATAGTATTCGTTCAGCTGAATATGATACAGGCAAAATTGATGATCAACGCATAGGTCTTGGACTTGAATGGGAGTCTCGCCGTAAAAATGCAAATATTATGTTGTCTCAAAGTATAGACAATGAACAAGATCAAGATCGTTTTGGGGTACAGGTAAGCTGGTCGCAATGGCTAAGCGATCATTGGCAGTATGGCTTAGGATTTAATAGTCAGGCGGATATTCCATTACAAGCGATTAAAAATGGAAATGAAGGTCAGTCATATACTTTTGGTGTTCATTGGCGACAACATGAATCTCGTGAAGCGAATGTGATTTATCAACTGACTGATATTGACGATGACAATATGCGTCAAGAGATTACAGCATTCTTCAGACAACAGATTTTTCAGGCACCCCATCATATTACCAGTTTGACTTTAGCAGGGTATTACAGTCAAAACGATGATGTGACGGTAGATTATTTCAATCCTGAAGAAAGTTATAGCGCCGAACTTACTTTACTGCATGACTGGACGACTTGGCGCAGATATGAGAAGGATTTCACACAACATTTTGAAGCAATGATTGGCACTTTTGGACAAGATGGAGTTTCTTCAAAGCCAATTTATAACGTTTTCTATCAGCATGATTGGCAATTCTCTAGAACATGGAGTTTGAACTATGGCATAGGGTGGGGTACACATCCTTATGATGGTGAAGATGAAGAAAAAACTTATGCAACAGTGGGCTTTAAAGGAATTTTTTAATGAAACAAGTTATAAAAACTTTACTTTCTGTTGTAATGATGACTGCTCTGGTTATTCCAGCGGAAAGTTTTGCTCAGAATGTAACTAAAACAACAAATGTGACTAAAACAACAAATGAAGTAGCTGATAAATTATTTGTCACTGTGACTTTTCATGATGTGCGAGATGATGTTGCCCAAGTGGGTGACCGAGATATTTATGCAATTAGTACTAAAAATTTAGGACGTTATTTTGCCTGGCTTGAGCAAGAGGGATGGCATCCCATTCGTTTGCAAGATGTGTGGAATGCACGACAAAAGAAAAAAAGTTTACCTGAAAAATCAGTATTATTAACATTTGATGATGGTGCATTAAGTAGTTACACGCGGGTTTTCCCTTTATTGAAACAATATAATTTCCCTGCAGTATTTGCGATTCCAACGAGCTGGATTAATGGGAATACCAAAGACGCTTATGAAGCTTATGGTAAAAATAATCTGATGAACTGGGATCAAATGCGTGAAATGCAACAGTCAGGTTTAGCCGAATTTGCTTCACACTCAGACAATTTGCATAAAGGGATACTTGCTAATCCACAAAAAAATATGCAACCTGCTGCAATTACACGCCAATATTTGCCTAAATATCAACGTTATGAATCAGATCAAGTCTATCAGAAACGGATAATATCAGATTTAAAAAAATCTAAGGGAACTTTAGACACTGAGCTAGGAATAAATACCATGGCTGTATTCTGGCCCTATGGTGCTGTGACTAAGGAAAGTGAATTACTTGCAGCAAAAGCTGGATTTCCTATGTCATTTAGCTTAGGTAGCATGTCGACCCTTGCTGATTCTGGAGCAACCTACCAACGTGCTCTTGTAATGGGTAATCCAACCCCTGAAATATTGCATGCGGAAATGGTAAATTTTTTGACTTTTGCACGTGATGAATACAAAAAAAAGCGCAATATTATCCGTTTCGATTTAACTGAAATGGTGAGTCCAAACAACCAAATTTTTAACCAAAAATTGGGACAATTTTTAGATCAAGTTAATGCATTGAAAACAGATACTATTTTATTAAAAGTGGTAGCTGATGAGAATGGTGATGGGAAAATTGATGTTGCGTATTTCCCCAATCGCCAATTGGGAATGCGCCAAGATTTGTTGAATCGTACAGTGTGGCAGGCACGTACGCGTATTGATAATAGTGTATATGTTGAATTGCCGATTAGTTTGGAAACAAAACAAGGGATAAATCTTGCGGAATTAACAGTTGAATTAGCCAAAAATAATTCTTCAATTAAAGGTTTAATGTTAGAAACAGGTGATGAATTCGTATGTGCGCTAAAAAATAAAACTTGGGATGCTGCCTGTACCCAGAAAGTAAAGAAAATTCTTGAAATTAAAGAGCGTACTAAAGAAAAAAGTAAATATCACACAAACATTAGTTATAACTATCAAACTGCTTTAAAAATGAGTTTGACAGATAAACATGTAGATGGGTTAAAACCATTAATTGAACAGAGCTTAACTGCGAGTGATTTACTTTATATTGAGTTTGATCCGGTTAAATATCCTGAAATATTTAAGGCTGTGCAAAAACAATTGCAACAGTTGAGTGATGCACAAAAGCAGCGTTTAATTTTTAGTTTCACAGTAAATCAAAATGCCAAAAAAGGTGATTGGAAAGAATATCAGCAGTATTATCAAACTTTAAAAAAATCAGCCATACAAAAAATTGGTATTAACAATTATCACTTGGAAACTGGACAGCAGGTTCAGGAACATCTTTATCAGGAACTCAGTACCAATAGTAGTCCTTTAACTTATCGTAATCCTTATGAAAATAATACTGCAAAGGGGACGAAATGATGGAAGGCTTAAGTTTACTTCAAATCAGTGATTTTTATTTTGGTTTTGCTTTTTTCTATCCCTTATTTATGGCATGGATTTGGATAGTAGGTGGTATATGGTTTTATTTAAAGCATGAGTTTAAACAACCTGAATTACCACAACCGAGTGAACATGCCTGCAGTATTATTATTCCCTGTTTTAATGAAGAAGGACAGATTCGAGAAACGATTAAATTTGCAATGCAATCGCAGTATCCAAATTTTGAAGTGATTGCAGTGAATGATGGCAGTCAAGATAAAACTGCTGAAATTTTAGATGTACTTTTACAACAATACCCACAACTGAGAGTCGTGCATTTGGCTGAGAACCAGGGTAAAGCATATGCACTACGCGCGGGTGCAATGGTTAGTCAAAATGAATATTTGGTTTGTATTGATGGCGATGCCTTGTTACATCCGCATGCTGTGTTATGGATGATGCACCATTTAACCCGATTCCCGAGAATTGGAGCTGTAACAGGCAATCCTCGTATTGTGAACCGTTCTAGTATCCTCGGTAAAATTCAAGTGGGCGAATTCTCTTCCATTATTGGATTGATCAAACGGGCACAACGAACCTATGGCCGTATTTTTACCGTGTCGGGGGCGATTGCAGGTTTTCGTAAAACTGCCCTGGACCGCATTGGTTATTGGCGTGATGACATGATTACAGAGGATATCGATGTGTCATGGCGTTTGCAGTTCGATCACTGGGATCTGCAGTATGTCCCCAAAGCACTATGTTATATCTATATGCCAGAAACCTTGAAGGGTCTATGGAAACAACGCTTACGTTGGTCACAAGGTGGAATTGAAGTATTAGGGGCTTATTTCCATAAATTATTTAAATGGAATTTGCGCCGGATGTGGCCAATCGCACTGGAATCCATAATTAGTGTGGTGTGGGCATATGTGATGTTTGGCATTATTGTTTTGTATTTATATGGTCTATTTTTTTCTTTACCAGGCGAGTGGGCAATTCAATCTCTCTTTCCTCAATGGTATGGGGTCATTCTAGGAATGACCTGTCTTGTTCAATTCTTTGTCAGTTTGTGTATTGATAAACCTTACGATAAAGACCGAATCTTCAGGAACTATTTTTGGGTCATTTGGTATCCTTTGTTCTTCTGGATTCTCACTATGCTGACTACGGTCGTTGCATTACCTAAAACAATTTTCAAAACTCAAAAACGTGCGCGATGGATCAGTCCAGACCGTGGATTTAGAGGAGAAGCGGAAAATGACTAATGTAAACAAATATTATCTTATTGAAGATGAGTCGAAGTTAGAAATTCCTGAATATATTGACCGACCAGAATATGTGCGAAATAAGAGTATGGGTTACAGCTTGCAAATTGCGGGGTGGTTCATTTTTATGTGGCTGTTTATGCCAGTGCTGACAATGTTTTTTTGGTGGGTTGAAGGCAAAACAATTTATCAGCAAATGGTGATACAGGCCGCACCCAATAGCCAGTTAAGTCTAATGAATATGATCATTATGATTGCTATCTTTACTGGTGCGCTGCTGCTTTGGGCAACTTATAACTGGATTCGCTTTTATAACCGTGAACGCCGTAGTACTCCTTTAGCTATAGATGAACAGCAGCTTGCATCAAGTTTTAAAGTCAATAAAACAGATATTTTAAATATGCAACAGGCAAAGAACCTAACCCTTTATTATGACAACCAAGGGAATTTAGAATTTATTGGGATTAATCATCAGTTGAAAAAACGGATTTCAGCCTAGCTGTTTGAGGATGTTCAGTGACAAAATCATCGGGGTAATAACCAATGTGTTTTACCCCGTGTTTTTCTAAAAACTGCATAGTCTCAATAATTTCTTGGGTTGAAAGTTTCTGATTGTTTTTCCAGTTTACGGCTTGCAGTTCAAAAATAGTACGATCTAATTCTGGATCGTATTTTTTTGACTGTTGAATTAAGTCTAAATAGAATTGCTGGTGATCATCTGCTTCTTCCATATAAGGCATCGCCATGATGGCATTATAGTCATAATGTTGATAAGTACTTGGCATTGACTGACTAAACCAGTTTTCGCTGATTGGATTTAAGACTACCGGTGCATACATATTCCGAGCGGTGAGGATGTTCGGCTGTTGCTGCTTAATAATTTTGGTTATCCCTTCTGCAAACTGGTCCAGATAAGCAGTCTTTAATTGAGCCAATTGGGATGGTTTGGGATATTTAGGCAGTTGTGATACCTGTTCTGAATCAAATCCCCAAGATTGGTACATGCTTAAGGCAGGAGTAGATATATCTTCATAATCACTCATAGTGATATCATCATGATAAAGCACCCCATCGACTGAATTGGATTTCATAAAATCTAAAAAAATTTCAGAAACGTATTTAAGGTTTTTTTGATTAAATGGGGAAACCCGAATATAGCCTGGTTTTCCGCCTTCACTATGTGAAATATAAGGAATCTGGTAGCTTTTGGGAAACTCCCAAGCCATTAAAGGCAGCCAAGCATATATATGTTTCACGCGAGTCTTGTTCCGAATCTGCTTTACTAATAGTGGAAAAAGATTGTCTCTTAAGGGAATATGGCGATTTTTAAAATAAACCTGATCTGCCGAGCCATTCGCATCTGGATCTGCAAAAGCCTGTAAGAAAATGGTATTGGGTTGGATCTGTTGAATTCGTTCTATTAAAGCTTGAATATTTACTTGTTGCTGTTTCTTATTTTTGTCATAGACATAATCTATATCAATATGCATAATCCGCATCTGATCAATTTTGGTGATTTTCTTTGCAGATGGAATGGGTTTTTTGACGGCATTCTGCTGAACAATCTCATCAATGGGATGATGTTTAATTTGAGTTAGCTCTGCAGAGTTTGCAGAGAAAGGTAGGCCACCTAAACTTATATAAAGGCAGGAAGTAAAAAATTTTTTAAAATCTCTCATTTTTTATACTCATTTTTAGCGGATTGTTCACTGTATAGTCCATTAGTGTTTTGAAAAATCAGAAACCCGTTGTGACTATATTGTTATTAAATTTTGGTTGATCAAAGTCATTAAACTTGGCCCAAATCTTGAATCGAAAACTTTTTTAATCAGTTTTTTTTTTATTTGAATATAAGATTTAAATTATATACTAGCTAAAACTATATAAGTCTTGTCGCTAGCCTTAATAATTAATCCATAGATATGGATTTAATTCTATGAGTGTAGAATCATAATCAATCACTTCCAAAATTCGTCAATTTCAGAACACCTTCCGCAAATCACCCTAAAAAAATAGAAGGATGGGGTGGAAGCAGAACCACCATTAATACCAACGAATGGTACACCTGCAAATTGTGCTTTTAGCGCAGTGTCCTGTCGTTGAATAATTTTGCTATTTTGGAAAGTGGAACAAGTGGAACAATGCCATTCCAAGACGGCTTTGATGATTTCCTTAAACCGCAAAGCGAAGTAAATAGAGTGAGTCATTATTATGCTTTATATATTTAATATCAAAAGATAATGTAACGTTTTATAGACCTAACTCAAGTGAGTTTATGCAGATAAATTGTATAAAATTTATTCGAATTAAAATAAAAATGCAGCCGACCTAGACTGCATTTTTTAGATTTTAAATATTTACTTAGATGAAGTTAATTAAGGCTTCAAACTCTGCGTTAAACCATTAATATCTCTACCTTGAATACCTAGTTCATTCATCAAACTATCAATGAGTGGGGCTTGAGTGCGATAACGTAAGGCCCTGTTCACCACTTGATCAGACAAGGCAATCTGCTTCGGTTTTTACCGCTTCTGCACGGGCACGGTCAGTTGAAGCTTTGGCTTCCGATTCCTCGCGAGATTTTTCGGCAATGGCGATGGCGCGAATCTGTTCAGCCAGTTCGATGGTTTTCTTTTGTGCCACTTATGCTTGTTGAATAATTTGCGATTTTTGAATGTTTTGATTTTCAACATTACATGCCGCAGTAATCCGTTTTAAATCAACTTCACGTTCAGCCGCAATTTGTACTTCTTCTGCTTCACGCTTGTTGGGAGCTTCTTGCATTGCAATTTCTGCCTGTTTTTCGGCTTTACAAATTGAATTCACGCTCTTGCTGCATTTTTGCATATTCTTCCCAGACGCAAAATGTTCATGTTGACTGGAATAATTTCATGCAGCACAGGCAATACGATGGCACCACCCCCAAAACCGGTACGGACAAAAGAAATTTCTTTACTGGAACGACGATAAAGTCGGGCAATAATAATGACGGTAATCACCAGAGCGGCAAAAATTACGCCTGCAATGATTAAGATGTTATATAAAATCGACATTGGCATTGTTATCTCAGTTATTTCAATTGTTTTATTAAAAGTAAAAATTTAAAGGGTAATGGCTTGAAAGCCAATTTTGGTTCTTTGGGTCAAGACCACGGACTGACCTTGAGTAAATATTTCGTCTTGTTCGGGTTTAACCAGAACATAATGCATTTGTCCAAGCTGATCTTGAACTTTGGGTTGTGCAGGTAAGTTGATTTTGGCTTTCCCTAAAACCACCGTGCGTCCAATCAATTCTTCACTATAAATAGCTGTGGTTTCATCTTGCGGTAAAATTTTTGCAATGATCATGGCGCTATAACGGACTAAGGGCATGCTCAAGAACAGGCAGGTGCAATAATCCAGGCGCTAAAAATTGTGCGGTAAAATGATGGAAAATACTTTGGATGATAAATCCAGTTAAACCATAAATGGTTAAGAAAATAATCAGCCAGACAAAGAGTGGCACATGACTCAAATATAACCAGTCTAAAACTTGGGTAAAAATACTCTGATCGGCATCGATGCCAATTTCCGCATGTTGTGCATTGCTTAAATCATCCGGTAAAAACTGCTCCAAGAATCCTTGAGAGCCACCACCCAGTAAAAGCAAAATCAGTTCTAAAATACCCAATAGCAACATTAGGTAAATACAAACGCTGAAAATGAGGTTGGAAGGATGAGTGAGAAGTATCTACATTATTTTTATCTCTATATATTTGTTCGCGTAAATTATTCAAGTTATTGGTTTTTTGTTTAAAAATTAAACTTAATTAAAGATAGTATTGAAGGATAAATTTGTCTAAAAAAATAAATGAATTCATGCTGATATAAACGTCATCTCAGTGCTTGAGCAGGCTCTTTATTTTATAAAGGCATATTTTTAATAAAGTAGATATAGGATGATTTAAATTCCCCATTCTGTAAAAAAACCGAAATGCGGTAAAAGCTTAGGAGATACTGATCATCAATATTTTAAGTATGTTATTTAAATGAAGGGTATCTCAAAATAAGCAGATTTTAATTCAAACAGATCTTGATATCAGCAGAGCTTAATTAAAACAGGTCTGAATCCGGACTTTCATGTCCAAGGCTTGTTGCACAATAAAGCTTTTCATCCAGTTGACTTGTTGACCCATTGGATTGGTTTTAATGGCTGTATTCAGAAAATCTAACTGAGGCTGATTGAATAACTGGTTTTCAATAGCTTCTTCAAGTTGTATGCTATTGGCTGCAAGGGGAAGACTGACCAAATAGAATGCTTTGGGGAAGTTATAAAATGCATAGAGTAAGTTAAAGGCTTTTTGATCTGCCTTTAAATTTCCCGCACTAATTTCATAGCTCCGATCTTGATTGCTATGAGTTACGCCTATCAAAAAATCAAATTTATCGTCCAAAAGTCGTAGACCAAATTGTAGTCCGATTTGATCAGCGGTAAGTTCATGCTGAACAAAGTTATTCAAGATAGAGCCATCATCATTTAAGGGTTCTTGAAGCACCAGTAATTGTGGATTGTGTTGATAGATAAAGCCGGCGAGTTGTGCGTGTTCTAGGCTGGATTTAACAGTGTCGATAGTATGGTCTAGCTTAGGCATAATTCAAAACAACATAGGAGATGGAAGAAAGTTTGGCTACTGTATGAAATTTACAAGCTGAATAAAATATATGTTTTAGATAAAAAATCGATCAGCTTAGAATTTGTACATTTTAATGTTGGGTTGTTGTAGCCAGTATGTCTGGATAAAATAATAGAACAGGATTTAAGTGAATCATTAATAAAAACTTATACTCGTTATTAGTTAAGTTCTATATGACAAATATGCATATTAATATAATAAAACAAGCAATAGTTGGGATAACTAAATCTTTATAATGAATATATATATTTTTAAAAGTGTAATAGTACACGTTGATCTGAGCTGGTGTTGTCAATGTCCATAAATGAGGAAAGACTTACTCATCTTAAACAGCTTGAAGCTGAGAGTATTCACATTATCCGTGAAGTGGCTGCCGAATTTGAAAATCCGGTCATGTTGTATTCCATTGGTAAAGATTCTGCAGTAATGCTGCATCTTGCTTTAAAAGCATTCTATCCCGCAAAACTCCCATTCCCGCTACTGCATGTAGACACGGGCTGGAAGTTCAAAGATATGATCAAATTTCGTGACAACATGGCTAAAACCCATGGTTTCGATTTGATCGTGCATCAAAACAAAGAAGGTAAAGACGCTGGGATCAACCCGTTTGATCACGGTAGCTCTAAATATACCGACATCATGAAAACCCAAGGCTTAAAACAGGCTTTGAATAAATACAAGTTCGATGCTGCTTTTGGTGGCGCGCGCCGTGACGAAGAAAAATCACGTGCTAAAGAACGTGTATATTCATTCCGTGACAGCAAGCACCGTTGGGATCCTAAAAACCAGCGTCCTGAACTTTGGAATCTTTACAACGGTAAAGTGAACAAAGGCGAAAGTATTCGTGTGTTCCCATTATCAAACTGGACTGAGCTTGATATCTGGCAATACATCTACTTGGAAAGCATTCCATTAGTACCACTTTATTTGGCTGCAGAACGTCCTGTGGTTGAACGCAGTGGCACCTTGATTATGGTTGATGATGAACGTATGCCTTTAAAAGAAGGTGAAGTTCCACAAATGAAATCGGTACGTTTCCGTACTTTAGGTTGTTACCCGTTAACGGGTGCGGTTGAATCAACTGCCAACACCTTGCCGGAAATTATCCAAGAAATGCTTTTAGCCACAAGTTCTGAACGTCAAGGTCGTATGATTGACCATGATGAAGCAGGCTCGATGGAAAAGAAAAAGCAAGAAGGTTATTTCTAAGAATCTCTCCCCTTGCGCAGCAGCGCTGCTCATCTTTTAAAAAAAGAGGAGATTTCCCACTTTGTTAAAGGGGGATAAAAGGGGGATTCAACCAAACCGATTTCTAAAGAATGTGTGGAGTTTGAGCGATGTCTCATCAATCAGAATTGATTAGCCAGGATATCTTGGCGTATTTAAAACAGCACGAAAATAAAGACTTATTGCGTTTCCTAACTTGCGGTAACGTGGATGATGGTAAATCGACTTTAATTGGTCGTTTGCTTTACGATTCAAAATTGATCTATGAAGATCAATTGCAAGCCGTAACCCGTGACTCTAAAAAAGTCGGTACGACTGGCGATGCACCTGACTTGGCGTTACTTGTAGATGGTCTGCAAGCTGAACGTGAGCAGGGCATTACCATTGACGTGGCTTATCGTTATTTCTCTACAGAAAAACGTAAGTTCATCATTGCCGACACGCCGGGACATGAGCAGTACACACGTAACATGGCTACAGGTGCATCTACCTGTGACCTTGCGATCATCTTGATTGATGCGCGTTACGGTGTGCAAACCCAGACCCGTCGTCATACTTATATTGCAAGCTTGCTCGGTATTAAGAACATTATTGTTGCAATCAACAAAATGGACTTGGTTGAATTCTCTGAAGCACGCTTCAATGAAATTCAAGCAGATTATGCAAACTTCGTGAGCCAATTGGGCGATCGTAAGCCAAGCAACATCATCTTTACGCCTATTTCTGCATTGAATGGCGATAACGTGGTGAACAAGTCTGAAAATACACCGTGGTATACCGGTCAAACTTTAATGGGTTCACTTGAATCTGTTGAAATTAACCGTGATACCGCGAAGCGTGATTTCCGTTTCCCTGTGCAATATGTAAACCGTCCTAACCTTGATTTCCGTGGTTTTGCAGGTACGATTGCGCTTGGTGAAATCAGCGTGGGTGATAAAGTTGTCGCGTTACCATCGGGTAAATCTTCAACTGTTAAAGAAATCGTGACTTATGATGGCAACCTTGAGCATGCCTTTGCAGGTCAAGCGGTGACATTAACGTTAAACGATGAAATTGACGTATCACGCGGTAATATGCTGATTCGTGCGGATCAGGGTATTCCTGCCATTTCACGTTCGGTAAAAGCGACTGTGGTATGGATGGCGGATCAACCGCTTGTACTTGGCAAGTTGTATAACATCAAAATTGGTACGCAAACTGTTCCTGCCAAAGTGACTGGCATCAACTTCCGTACCAATGTGAACACGCTTGAGCAAATGCAAGTGGATCACCTTGAGCTGAATGCGATTGCCAATGTTACTGTTGAATTTGATGCGCCAGTGGTATTTGACCGTTATCAAGACAGCCGTTACACCGGTTCGTTTATCTTTATTGATCGTTTAAACAACGTAACGATTGGTGCGGGTATGGTGGAAGACACTGTTGAATGGTCTGCACATAGCAACCCTGTAACTGCAGAAGACCGTGCTGCTCGTTTAGGTCAAAAACCTGCATCTATCACTGTGTCGAACAAAGCACTGGAAAATGCTCAAGCGCTTGAAAACTTGTTGCTTCAACAGGGCATTGTAGCGATTGCGAAAGCTGACCTTGATGCTGCTCAAGTTGCACTTCTTCGTGAAACTGGTATTGCAGTCATTACGACTGTTGCAGAAGCGACAGATGTAACTTTCGCGCAAGAATCTGTTGAAGAATTGGCTGAGAAAATTGTGGAATTGGTTCGTCTGTAAGACTGAGCTGATTTAAAAGAAAACCCGTCTTTATGGCGGGTTTTTTATTTGGGTAAATTTTAAGTGGGTGAATACTATACAGTCATTTGAAAGTTGAACTTTCACTTAAATTGCTTCTCGATACAATACAGATATTGAGGGGTATTTATGAAAAAATTATTTGTTTTAATGGGGCTGTGTTTAGCTTTTGGGGTTGAAGCCAAACAAAATAGTGAAAGTACAGAAGCGATTAAGCAAAAAATTATTAAGCAGTCGATTGAAAGCTATCCTGGAAATTGTCCCTGTCCTTATAACACAGCGCGAAATGGCAGCCGTTGCGGTAAGCGGAGTGCATATAACCGTGCAGGTGGATATTCACCGCTTTGTTATCCTGAAGATGTGAGTGATCGGATGGTTAAAGAATTTAACACAAGGGTTTAAATACGCTAATTTTTTCCAAAATTCTTTTTGAGTTTATTTATATATTTTTTGAATGGCCAAGTGAATTGTTTAACAAAACTATTTGGAATTTTATAACCTACTGTACCGTAAACACTTGCTAAATGATTTGGCATGTAAACTGATTTGAAAATAACATCATAAAGTGGAATGAAGGCAGCATAGTTTTTATCTATAGCGGGCTTTTCAGATGAATGATGCCAATGATGAAATTCGGGTGTTGCAATGATCCAACGCAAGTATGGAAAACGGAATCGTACATTTGAATGAATGAAAATTGCATGGAATGAGATAAATACCAAATAGATAAAAACTGCTGAAGTGTGAAAACCCAAAATAAAAATAGGCAGTGTTGCTATAAGGCGTGTCATAACAACTTCTACAATATGTAAACGAGAAGACGCAAGCCAGTCCATTTGTTCTGTTGAATGATGTATAGCGTGAAAGCGCCATAAAAAGTTGATTTCATGCATTGCTCGATGTAGCCAGTATGTTGTGAAATCGACAACAATTAAGAGTTCAATAAACTGCAACCAGATGGGTTGAGATTGAACATAAGGAACAATCGGGTTATGGGGAATATGTGTAATCCAATATTGAATAGGCATTACAGTTAAAAATGAAAAGAGTTGAATGCCAACATGACTAAACATGAAATATTTTATGTCTGTTACCCATCCTAAACGTAGAATTTTTTGATCAGGATTTTTAGCAAAGAATCCCTCCAGAGGAATAAAAACCAAAGCTAAAATAATCAGGGTAATAACAAAATAATCAAAACCTGCATAAAAAGGCAAGTCTGGTAATGTTGGAGCTTGTATTAGTCCACAACCTAAAATTGCAGCTAAAATGGCAAAACATAAACCATAAAATCCATATCTATTCTGTTTTATAGTTGCGCTATACGTACCAAATAAAGCGCTGATGACAATTCCACTGAGTAGGCTATAGTAAAAAATATTATAATATTTACTATAAAATGGTCTTAATTCAGGTGTAGTTAATATATTGGGAAATAAGAAGCATAAGGCTGCAAAAACACCCAAAAGACCTAAAGTCATGGATAAAAAAGCACTAACTTTGCCTTGACCCGCATTTAATTCTAAATTTTCAAATTTTTGTCTAAGTTGGTCTGTCATATTTATTCTTAATTGTAATTTTATAATTGATTGTTTGGAATGCTGGACGAATTATATACATATATGTTTAAAAAGTATTCTTTAAGCATATATAAAGGATTAATAAAGAGTAGGGATTAGATTAATAAGTTAAGACATAAGTCAGATGTAGCTTCATTCCTTTCTCTTAATTTTATCGATCAGCAAAATAATTTATCACTAACGAATTGAGTCAATAATATATTTTAATTCATGCAGAGTTTTAACACCTGCAATTCGCTTTACAATTGCTCCATTCTTAAAAATTAAAGTAGATGGCAAGCCGTAAACATTATAGCGCAAGGTTAAAATTGGGGATTGATCAATATTGACCTTGCCGAATTTGATTGCAGGATTAATCTGTGCAAAATGTTCTGCAACTTTTTTAAATACAGGAAAATTTTGTATACAAGGCGCACACCAGTTGGCATAAAAACGAATGACTGCCAGACCTTCATACCACTCAAAATCGCTGTAATTATTTTCTGTGTACTCAATGATCTCACTCATATCAAGTTTAATATCAATTTGCTGAATAGTACTTTGATTATACATAAGTCCATTGTTATTCATTCCTGTGTAGGTTTATGTTCAAATACATAAAACTTGAAAAGTATTGAATAGATCAGGAAGACACTATGTCACAAGCCAACATGCAGCAAGTCATCATCACAGAACCGGGCGGGGTGGATAAACTTGCCTATGAAACTGTTGCAGTACCCACAACAAAAGCAGATGAAGTCTTAGTTAAAGTCCATGCTTTTGGCATTAACCGCCCAGACATCTTGCAACGCCAAGGCTTGTATCCAATGCCTAAAGGCGTAACACCTGTACCGGGTCTGGAAGTAGCAGGTATTGTTGAATCGGTAGGTGGCGATGTCACTAAATTTAAAGTTGGTGACAAGGTTTGTGGCTTAACCAATGGTGGTGGTTATGCAGAATATTGCGTTGTACCTGAAAGCCAAACATTGACCATTCCTGAAGGCGTAAGCTTTACTCAAGCGGCAGCCATTCCTGAAACCTTCTTTACCGTATGGGCGAATGTGTTCCAGATGGGTAAAGCCAAAGCAGGGGAAACGGTACTGGTTCATGGCGGTGCAAGCGGGATTGGAACCACTGCGCTGATGCTGTGCAAATCACTTGGCATCAAAACGTTTGCAACTGTGGGTACTGATGAAAAAGTTGCGGCTATTTCAGATTTAACCACAGCCATTAACTACAAGACTCAAGACTTTGAACAGGTCATCAATGAAAAAACCGACAATGGCGGTGTAGATGTCATTTTGGATATGGTCGGTGCGCCATACTTGGAACGTAATTTGAATTTATTACGTCGTGATGGTCGTTTGGTCTATATTGCCTTCCTAGGTGGTCGTAAAGCGAAAGAGATCAATCTGGGTCATATCATGATGAAACGCTTGACCATTACCGGTTCGACCATGCGTGCACGTAGCACCGCTGAAAAAGCAGAGATTGCACAAGGCTTGCATGAAACTGTTGCACCATTATGGGCAAAAGGTGAATGCCTGCCGATGATTTATAAAACATTTAAGTTTGACCAGATTCAGGAAGCGCATGCCGCTATGGATACGGGTGAGCATATAGGTAAAATTGTGGTGGAAATCATCTAAATTTTCTCCTATTAAATAAGATGAGCCAACATATGTTGGCTTTTCTTTTGCATAAAAAAAGATAAGTAATTCAAATTAATTGGTTGAAAAATAGTGAGGATATTTTAAAAAATGGTAAAAAGTGTCGAATGTTCGACACAACCTGTCAAAACCAAGGCGTACATTAGCAATTAAATTTAATCTGACTAAATTGTTGGGTTTTAGTTGAAAATTCACGCAATAGAGGGAATGTATGATGAAAATAGTGTCAGCTCCATATACCCGTGCCCATAGCTTCCGTGCGTTAAAGCGCCTGCATAAAGCGATTATTCGTAATCAGGTGCTGAATTCCGATTTGCATAAGCTTTATCAAGCCATGCTTCATTTAGAGCGTTATGTAGAACGCCTCAATCGTAAAAGTCATAAAAACCGTTCAGCGCAACGTGTTAAAGCGTGATTTAAACTTTCTCTATTAGCCTTAAGTTGAAGTAAATATTTGAAATCTCATTTTTGTTAGGCTGTATAATTTTTTTATAATTTAAAAATTTTAAGCATTTTATGCACTGTGCTGAAAAGCACAAAGAGGGGATTTATGAAGGGCATTCCTTCAACACATGAGCGCCTTGCAGAGCGTTTGGCATGTATTTTAACTAAATTAAATGGAGGGTATCAGCTAAGCGTGCAGGAGCTGGCACGTGAGTTTCAGGTCAGTAACCGAACCATTGAGCGCGATTTTGACCGGCTAAATTCCTATCTCCCTTTAATACAGGATGCAAAAACCAAAAAATTCTATCTGGAATCTTCTTATCTTGGGCGGTTCAAATTACAGGACATTAAAAATTTTGCACAATTGTCAGGAATCAATGACCTTTATCCATCATTAGATATCTCCTTTTTAAGAGAACTGTTTGATAACCGCGCCAATCTGGTCTTTTCTGCCAAAGGCTATAATTTTGAAGACGCGACGCAGTATGCTGAACATTTTAAGGTACTAACAGGAAGTATTCAAAAAAGACAGCAAATTGCTTTGCTTTACAGAGATCAAATACGGGTGGTCAAACCATACCGGTTAATTCATCACATGGGTAACTGGTATTTGGCAGCTGTGCGCAAGCAGGAGCTGCGTGTTTACCGTCTGGGCCGTATCGAGAAAATTATCTGTAGCTATCGGCTTGCACAATTCAAACATGATCAGGCTGTTCTGCAGCAATTAAAAGATGAAGATGGCATTTGGTTTCAGCACGAAAAACAGGAAGTGATTTTATCTGTGCATCCCGATGCTGCGATTTATTTTAAGCAACGCAGAATTTTTCCGGAACAGGTGATTCTGGATGAATCGGAAACTGGGGGATTATTGATTAGCTGTCAGATTCGGCATCAGAAAGAGTTGAATCCACTGGTACGTTACTGGATTCCTCATCTGAAAATTGTTAAGCCTGAACATTTGCAGCGAGAGCTGGATAATAGCTTGCAAGGTTATTTAAAAGTAGGTCAGTAAAATAACTGCAAAAATCAAATAGAGAGAAGTCGGGAAGAAATTCCAGACATAAAAAAACCAGCATTAAGCTGGGTTTTTTATTGCACCATTTTAAGAAGTATTAAAATGGTGCCCGAGGCCAGACTCGAACTGGCACGCTTTGTGGGCGGGGGATTTTAAATCCCCTGTGTCTACCGATTTCACCACTCGGGCATTTTACAAGATTGGAGGCGGAGGTCGGAATCGAACCGGCGTACACGGAGTTGCAGTCCGCTGCATGACCACTCTGCCACCCCGCCATCTCTTGGTGATGCACATATTAGCAATCTTTCAAAAAAAAACAATACTATAAATAGTGTATATGCGCATAAAATCGGCATATAGAATAAAATTGGCGAAATAATCATGTATTATTTGCAAAATTGATTCATATCAACACTTGGAGATGTGCCGTGGCATTAGTTTTAGATGGTCGTGCATTGGCGAAGCAAATTGAAGCAGACTTGTTAACTCGCGTTGAAGCATTAAAAGCGAAAACAAATCGTACCCCTATTCTTGCGACTATCTTAGTCGGTGACGATGGTGCATCTGCAACGTATGTACGTATGAAAGGCAATGCTTGCCGCCGTGTCGGTATGGATTCATTAAAAGTTGAGCTACCTTCAGAAACCACAACTGAACAGTTACTTGCTGAAATTGAAAAATTAAACGCAAATCCAGATGTTCACGGTATTTTGTTGCAACACCCGGTACCTGAGCAAATTGATGAACGTGCGTGTTTCGATGCAATCTCACTAGCAAAAGATGTGGATGGTGTTACTTGCCTTGGCTTTGGCCGTATGGCGATGGGCGAAGCAGCTTATGGTTCTGCAACTCCTGCAGGCATCATGACGATTCTTAAAGAAAACAACATTGAAATTGCAGGTAAACATGCGGTGGTTGTTGGCCGTTCTGCGATTTTGGGTAAACCAATGGCTGCAATGCTGCTTGAAGCCAATGCGACCGTAACGATTTGCCACTCACGCACACAAAACTTAGCTGACTTTGTGAAACAAGCGGACATTATTGTGGGTGCGGTAGGTAAAGCTGAATTGATCCAAAAAGACTGGATTAAACCAGGTGCAGTGGTTGTAGACGCGGGTTTCCATCCACGTGATGGCGGCGGTGTAGGTGACATTCAACTTGCAGGTATTGAAGAAGTTGCTTCTGCGTATACACCGGTTCCAGGTGGTGTAGGTCCAATGACCATTACCACGTTGATTCGTCAAACTGTTGAAGCTGCTGAAAAAGCTTTAGGTTGATTCATATGGATGTTCCTTCTCCCTCAGGGAGAAGGTTAGGATGAGGGTGCTTTTGAAAATAATCCTCTCCCTAACCCTCTCCTTTAAAAGGAGAGGGGATTTTCATTATGATTTTAGACGATTGTATTTCTTCATATCCCAATTTTAAAACGAATAAAAAATCTAATGAGCTGTACATTCCAATTTCCTAAAGCCCCTGAACATTTAATTCAAGCTTTGCATGAGGTGATTCCCGGTTGTGAGCTGATGGCGCAGCAATTGCCTGAAACACCGATTTCACTGTGGCTGATTCCACCGGTATTTCCAACCGATCGCCTAGATGATGAAGTGATCCGCCGGATCTGGAACGATACACCGTACTGGATTTTCTGTTGGGCGTCAGGGCTTGCCATGGCGCAGTGGTTGCTTGCAGAGCCGCATCACGTTAAAGATAAGGTCGTTCTCGACTTTGGTGCCGGATCGGGCGTAGTCGCGATTGCAGCGAAAATGGCAGGAGCTAAACGTGTTATTTGTTGTGATATCGACAAAGTCAGTCTGGCGGCCTGCCGTGCTAATGCAGAATTGAATGATGTAGAGCTTGAATATCTGGATGATTTGTATAAGGCAGAACAGGTCGATGTATTGCTTGCAGCGGATGTTTTATATGACCAATGCAATCGCTTTTTTCTGGATGAGTTTTTAAAATTCGCATCTGAGGTGTGGGTTGCAGACAGTCGGGTAAAAAACTTTAGCCATCCAAAATATCAAAAATTAGATGAACGAAGTGCCACGACTTGGCCAGATTTGGATGAATCTAAAGAATTTCGAAATGTGAGTTTGTATAAGACGCTGTAAACAGCGTCTTGGTATTTAATAAGTCACTTAAAGCGATTAAGAACAGGTATAACGAACCACGCTGAGAGTTGTTGGACGCGCTTCTAAAGCTTCGCGGGTCGCCATATTTTCTCTGTTGTGTAAGTCAGGAGTATTACTTAAGCTCAAACTGGTGCGACTTTGACCCAGTTGACGGCCATATTGTGGCGTCTGTATTGCCGGGTTGGCAATTTCACTAATGCTTAAAATATCTACTTTGTATTGTTTATTTAAGCCCAATACTTTTTGACAAGCGCGTTGTAATTTTGTCTCATCGACTGTCTGGTTTTTACGACCTGACAGAGTATAAGCCAAGGTTGCCGAGTTGGCTGACTGGCTTTCAATCTGATAGCCGACATTACCATTGTATTGACGCGGTGTGCTTTGACACGCAGCAAGTCCAAGCGCCATAAAACCTAAGCCAAGCAATTTATAGGTATTGTTCATCTTCAAAAGTTCCAAGCGTTATTATTGTCTTTAGTATGCCATAAGCCTGCTTTTTTAACGATGTGATCAAGGCGTATATCCCATAAAAAAGCTTTCCAATTGTGACAACTTGGAAAGCTTTTTTAGATGATTATTCAAATAATTACATTGGACTTAGTCGTCGGTAATCATGCTGTGTTTTTTGGTGTCTTTCATAAATACATAGGTAATGAGAGATAAGCCAATCATGAAAGTAATGTAGTAGAAGAAGTAGTTTTCATGCCCCGCGTTTTTAAAGCTAAGCGCTACAAGTTCTGCTGTACCACCAAACAGGGTATTGGCAATGGCATAAGGTAAAGCGACACCCAGTGCACGAATGTGGGCAGGGAACAGTTCCGCTTTTACTACCGCATTAATGGCAGTATAGCCAGTGACAATGACCATGCCGCTCATGCAAAGCATGAATGCAGTGGTTGGATTTGTTGTTGATCCCAAGCCATTAAAAATTGGAATGGTAAACAATACACCCAATACACCAAAGGCGATCATAACCGGTTTACGACCAATTTTATCGGATAGCGCACCCACAGCAGGCTGAAGCAACATGAAGATAAAGATGGCAGCAGTGGTGATTTCGGTTGCAGTGGTTTTCTCAAAGCCAGACGTATTGACTAAATATTTTTGCAAATAGGTCGTAAATGTATTGAAAGCAAGCGTACCGCCGGCAGTCAGCATAATTACCGTAAAGGCTTGTTTTGGATATTTGGTAAATAAAGCCAGTGCGCCTGATTTAGGTCCACCATTTTTTGCTTGTTCCTGAACTTCTTTAGAAGATTGTGTTTCAACCAGACCGCGACGAATCCAGAATACGACAATTGCAAGTAAGGCACCAATTGCGAAAGGAATACGCCATCCCCATTCAGACAGCTGACCTTCAGTAAGTGTGCGTTGTAAAATGATCAGTACACATAGCGCAAGCAACTGACCTGAAATTAAAGTCACATACTGGAAACTTGAGAAAAAGCCACGATGTTTTTTACCCGCCATTTCAGTCAAATAGGTTGCACTAGAACCATATTCACCACCGACACTAAGACCTTGCAATAAACGCGCAAACAATAATAGGGCAGGTGCAAGCATACCCACAGATGCATAGGTTGGTGCACAGGCAATAATGAGCGAGCCGACACACATTAGTGAAACCGAAAGGGTTAAACCTGCTTTACGGCCTTTGCGGTCTGCATAAATACCCATAATCCATGCGCCAATTGGACGCATGAGGAAGCCGAGTGCAAATACCGCTGCTGCTTGGAGCAGTTTGACAGTATCATCGCCTTCAGGGAAAAATTGGGAAGCAAAATACAAGGTGAATGCGGCATAAACATACCAGTCATACCACTCAACTAGGTTCCCAGCGGAGCCGCCAAGGATAGATTTGAAACGAGTTTTTCCGTCAAGTTGCGGAGCTGCAACCTGAGAAGATGAATCTGTCACAACAATTCTCCAAAAGAATGTTGGCAAAACACATCCTTTTAAATTCTTCAAAACGAAAAAAATTTAAAAACATATATTTTGTTGTAGGAGGTAGAAATAAATTTTTACAGGTACGTTATACGCTCATGGTTTGGCTTCTTCATTCGACTTTAGTCTAGAAGTTGTTATGATTTTGACCGTTTAGTACATCTAATTCATTATTTTTATTTAATAGAATAGATAAATAAAAAAGCCTCTCAAAGAAAGGCTTTTAAAAATGAGGGTGGATTAGTGTTCTTTAATTTCTGAGTTATGTTTCGTATCTTTCATAAAGATGTAAACAATCAATGAAATCGAAATTAAGATAGTGACATAAATAAAGAACCACGATTCATGTCCAGCTTCTTTGAAACTCAGTGCAAAAAACTCTGCTGTTCCGCCAAAGAGGGTATTGGCAAGTGCATAGGGAAGTGCGACTCCTAATGCACGAATATGTGCAGGGAATAGTTCGGCTTTCACCACGGCATTAATTGAGGTATAGCCTGTGACAATGACCAATCCGGCTAAACAGATCCAGAATGCGGACCAGTAATCTTGGGTCTGGCCTAATTTATCAAACAGGAAATAGGTAAATAAGACACCGAGTACCCCAAAGGAAATCATCAGCGGTTTACGTCCAATTCTATCTGACAATGCACCCGCAGCTGGCTGCAAACACATGAAAAGAAACAGCGCCAATGTGGTGATTTGCGTAGCTTCAGGTTTGCTGAATCCGGAAGTATTGACTAAATATTTTTGCAGATAAGTGGTGTAGGTATAGAAGGCCACCGTACCGCCAGCGGTTAAAAATAACACCGTAAATGCCTGTTTGGGATAATGCTTAAACAGCGCAAACATACTGGATTGAGGCTGGGTTTTATCTTGTTGTGCATTTTTAAAAGATTGGGTTTCGAGCAGTCCACGACGGATATAGAACACAACAATCGCCAAACATGCACCAATAAAGAAAGGAATACGCCAACCCCAGTCATGCAGTTGTTCTTCAGTCAGGACAAACTGCAAAATCAGTAGCACGCAAAGTGCGGTAAGCTGACCGGCAATTAAAGTGACATACTGAAAACTGGAAAAGAAACCACGTCGGTTTCTTTCTGCCATTTCACTTAAATAGGTGGCACTGGCACCATATTCTCCACCGACACTTAAACCCTGAATGAGTCGGGCAACCACTAAAATAATAGGCGCAAATATTCCGATTTGATCATGGGTGGGGGAGACCGCAATCATCAGGGAACCAATACACATGAGCGTCACAGAAAGAGTGAGACCGGATTTTCGTCCTTTTTTATCTGAGTAGATGCCCATAATCCAAGCGCCAATCGGACGCATTAAAAAGCCGACTGCGAAAATGGCGGCAGCTTGAAGGAGTTGTGCGGTTTGACTGCCTTTGGGGAAGAATGCATGAGCAAAATATAATGTAAATGCCGCATAGACATACCAGTCATACCATTCAACCAGGTTACCTGCTGAGCCACCCAGAATGGATTTGACCCGTGTCTTGGTGTCCAGATTTACTTGAGGAACGTTTTGTTCAATCATGTATCAAAGTCCATTTTGTTATTGCTTTTAGATATTAAACCTATTGTTTTGACGGCATAAGCGTAGCGGTTTCCAGTTTTGTATAAAAAATGTGCGGAATTTAACTGCTTGAAAGTGAAGTAGTTGAAATAATAGTTGGATTGATGATTTATATGCTGAGTTTATTTTTTGATCTGACAACCCCATTATTATTTTATATTCATTCCATTCACCCCTGATTTCCAAGTGTCATTTTACTTTAAATAGTGTTAAGTTTCCTGGAACAACAATAAATTTAAGTCAGCTGTTTTAATATAATTAGAGGAGGTGATCATGCAAATGAGTCATCCGGTCTATGATGTGGTCGTGGTTGGTGGAGGCATCAATGGCGTTGGTATTGCAGTTGATGCAGCAGGGCGAGGGTTGTCTGTATTTTTATGTGAAAAGGATGATTTGGCCAGCCATACATCTTCTGCAAGCAGCAAGCTTATTCATGGTGGTTTACGTTATCTTGAACATAAAGAGTTTCGTTTAGTGCATGAAGCGCTGGTTGAGCGCGAAGTCTTATTGGCCAAAGCCCCGCACATTATTCGTCCCTTGCGTTTTATCATGCCTCATCAGCCATATTTACGTCCTGCATGGCTCATTCGGACGGGTTTATTTGTTTATGATCATCTGGGTAAACGAGAAAAATTAGCCGGTTCAAAGCATATTACTTTTGATGCCGCAACCATTCCTTTAAAAGAAGAAATAACGCAAGGCTTTGAATATTCAGACTGCGCTGTAGATGATGCGCGTCTGGTGGTTTTAAATGCGCTGCAAGCCCATGAGCTGGGTGCGCATATTGTTACTCAAACACGATGTAGCTCTGCATATCGTGAAAATGGATTGTGGCTGGTGCATTTGGAGAATGCGCAAGGTACTTATCAGATTCAGGCTAAAGCATTGGTGAATGCTGCGGGGCCGTGGGTCGCGCAATTTATTCAACAGAACTTGAAACAAAAATCGCCTTATGGGCTTCGACTTGTTCAAGGCAGTCATATTATTGTGCCGAGAATATATGAAGGCGATCAAGCTTTTATTCTGCAAAATGATGATCAGCGGATTGTTTTTGCGATTCCTTATCTGGAGCAATACACCCTGATTGGAACCACTGATCATGAATACCAAGGTGATTTGGATCGGGTCAAGATTACCCCAGCTGAAATTGATTATTTGCTGGATGTTTATAATGATCATTTCAAGCATCAGTTAGGTGTTGAAGATATTTTATGGACTTATTCAGGGGTTCGGTCTTTATGTGACGATGAGTCTGATAATCCATCTGCGATTACCCGCGACTATACTTTGGCAATGTCGCATGAGCAGAAAGATGATGCGCCTTTGCTTTCAGTGTTTGGCGGAAAACTGACCACCTATCGAAAGCTGGCAGAATCTGCAGTTGCACATTTGCAACCTTTCTTTCCGGAAATGAACAAGCCCTGGACTGAAAAAGCATTATTACCTGGCGCAGAAAACCTGGTTTCGGTTGAACGCTTAATTCAGAAAATTATGCAAAGCATCGAAGATGCGCCGTTGCAGTTGGCTTCGCGCTGGGCGCATGCTTATGGTTCACGGGTGTGGAAATTTATAAATGGTATTGCAGCGATGGATGAACTTGGCGAAGACTTTGGACATGGCTTATTTGCCAAAGAAGTCGATTATCTGGTAGATCAAGAATGGGCCAAAACCAGCCAGGATATTTTATGGCGCAGAACCAAGCTAGGCTATCAATTTACCGATGAGCAGATTCAGCTATTGGATCAATATCTTGCGAAGTTACTGGTTAAGAGATCGCAGGATAGTGCAGCTTAAGTTTTTTAAACATGAAATAAAAGACCGTTTTAACGGTCTTTTATTTGAGTTAAATTGCAGTATTGATCTTCAATTAAGTTTTTAGCTGAGAATGCATTTAACTTTATATTTTAGATTGTTTTAAATTTCAACGCCGCCCATTGCTGCACAGTTGACAGGCGTATTCCATTTAACTGCAGTACCCAAAATTACTGGACGTACCATGCGCCAAGGCCAGAAACCAAATCGTTGGCTGGCATTGTAGTTAATTACCACGTTACCGCCGACCTGATGTGCACGTTCTGCAAAGCGTGAATATAACTCTTCTACGCTACCATAAGTCCCTTTGGCAACTTTAATGAGATTTTCCTCTTTTATTGTTATGGAATTATTTGCGGGCTTATATTAGCGTAAAAAAAGGCCACCGAAGTGACCTTTTATAAATTAATTCAAAAAATTAAGCAGATTTTTTAACAGCTTCTAAAAGCTCGTTTTGACGTGCTTTAAGCGCAGTTGGTAAACGTTCACCCAATTTAGTGAACAATTCAGTGTGGCTTTCCAACTCTTTGATCCATTGATCTTTGTCTTGTGCCGTAACAGTTTCGAATTGCTCTTTAGAGAAGTCGATACCTGTCCAGTTCAATTGTTCATACGTAGGAACCAAGCCGATTGGAGTTTCAGTCGCTTCAGCGCGGCCTTCGCAACGATCAATCATCCACTCAAGAACACGCATGTTTTGACCGAAACCAGGCCATACGAAGTTACCTTCAGCATCACGACGGAACCAGTTTACATTAAAGATTTTAGGAAGTTTGTTGCCAGCAGCTACAGCTTTAGCACCCACTTCTTCACCAAGTTCTAACCAGTGAGAGAAGTAATCAGCCATGTTGTAGCCAGCAAATGGAAGCATCGCAAACGGATCACGACGAACAACACCTTGTTGACCCACAGCAGCAGCAGTCGTTTCAGAACCCATGGTTGCAGCTTTGTAAACGCCATCAACCCAGTCAAAAGCTTCAGAAACTAAAGGCACTGTGTCTGCACGACGACCACCGAAGATGAATGCAGAGATTGGAACACCCGCTGGATTTTCCCAGTCAGCATCAATTGAAGGGCATTGACCAGCAGCAACAGTGAAGCGAGCATTTGGATGCGCAGCTTTTTCACCAGCAACGTGTGGCTGACCTTTCCAGTTAGTCAGGTTTGCAGGCGCTTCTTTAGTCAGACCTTCCCACCAAACTTCACCGTTGTCAGTCACAGCAACGTTGGTATAGATCACGTCTTTGCTCAGTGTAGCCATACAGTTCGGATTGGTTTTGGTATTTGTACCCGGTGCTACACCGAAGAAACCAGCTTCTGGGTTGATTGCATATAAGCGACCGTCTTCACCTGGTTTAATCCAGGCAATATCGTCACCTACAGTTTCAATTTTCCAGCCTTCATAGCCTGCTGGCGGAATCAACATGGCAAAGTTGGTTTTACCACAAGCAGATGGGAATGCAGCTGCGATGTAATGTTTTTCACCTTGTGGGTTTGTCACACCAAGGATCAACATGTGTTCAGCTAACCAGCCTTGTTGACGACCCATTGAAGATGCAATACGTAACGCCAGGCATTTTTTACCCAACAATGCGTTACCGCCGTAACCAGAACCGTAAGACCAGATTTCACGAGTTTCAGGATAATGCACGATGTATTTTTCAGGGTTGCAAGGCCATGCAACGTCTTTTTGACCTTCTTCTAGCGGAGCACCTACAGTGTGTACGCAAGGAATATAGTCGCCATCCGTGCCAAGAACGTCATAAACAGCTTTACCCATACGAGCCATTTTAGACATGCTTACTGCTACGTAAGGAGAATCAGTTAATTCGATACCGATGTGTGCAATATGAGAACCTAAAGGACCCATAGAGAAAGGAACAACGTACAAAGTACGACCTTTCATAGAACCATCGAACAAACCGTTTAGACGAGTACGCATTTCAGCTGGAGCTTCCCAGTTGTTTGTCGCACCTGCATCTTCTTGTTTTTCTGAACAGATATATGTACGACCTTCAACACGAGCAACGTCAGAAGGATCAGAATTAGCTAAGTAAGAACCAGGATGCTTTTCTGCATTAAGCGCTTGCATAGTGCCGTTAGCGATCATCAAGTCGATATAACGTTGATATTCTTCTGCGCTACCGTCACACCATTCAATTTTCGCTGGTTTCGTTAATTTTGCAATTTCTTCAACCCATGCAATAAGCTTAGGGTGACGAACGAATTCTGGTGCGTTCACTTGGGTCATGGTGAGGCCTATCTCAAATGTGTACAATTGAAATGTACAAAGTACAATCCAAGCAATGGGATACATCGCCTGGATGAAAATATAAAAAAAAGTGGCTGTATTAAAGCATAAAATCGTGAAAAAAATAAGACTAAAGAAGTATGGGGAATAGGTTGGTAGATTATGCGTATTCTTGTTTAATATTTATTAAAACAATGACTTACGATTTTATTATTTACTTGTTTTTTGTATTTTTAATTATTATGAGTATTATTTATTTTAATTATGTATTTTAAAAACAATAACTTATAATTATTTTTTTTGTGAGAGTTATTATTGATTAAATAAATGGTAGTCATTCGAATTTTACATAAAGAGGCTTTTAATTGCTGATAATTTGGACAAAATTAGAGCAATTGCTTCAAAATAGTATAGAAAATGTCAGAATGTTTAAAACCCTTGTCACTCATTTACAATGAAAAGTCTGGATTTCATGCTGCAAATAAAGATGAAATTTTTGAGCAACTTATGACATGTTTAACGACGTATGGTTTTGAAATTCAGACTTTTGAAATTGGTTCTGAGGAAAATTTTGAGGACTTATTGAAAAAAATTATTTCACGGCATCAACAGGCGAGTGAACTGGGCGTGGTGGTTGCTGCGGGTGGTGATGGTACTTTAAATGCTGTAGCAGCAAAATTGATGGGAACAGAAATTCCAATGGGTATCTTGCCACTTGGAACATTTAATTATGTAGCGCGATTACTGAATATTCCACTCGATTTGTTGAAAGCTGCGGATGTAATTGCGACAGGAAAGATGCGTGAAGTGCATGTGGCACAGATTAATGATCATATTTATTTAAATAATGCCAGTTTGGGGCTATATCCCTTATTTATTCAAAAACGTGAACTCTATAATCAGCGTTTTGGGCGCTTTCCTTTAAATGCCTATACCTCTGGTCTGGATGTGCTGATTCGTGACCGTAAAGAGTTGAAACTTGAAATAGAAGTGGATGGGAAACAGTATCCTGTGAAAACGCCACTGATTTTCTTTGGTAATAACCAGTTGCAACTGGCAGAGATGAACCTGCGTATTGCTGAAGCTGCTGAAAAAGGCAAGGTCGCAGGCATAGTGGTCGCCAAAAGTGATAAACGCACCTTGTTTAAAATTTTATGGCAATTAATAAAGGGAAACTTGGACAAAGCACCAGATGTGTATAGCTTTTCTGGAGATGAAGTCGAAGTGCATTCGAAACGAAAAAAATTAACGGTTGCACTGGATGGTGAAATTGTTGAAATGCAGCCTCCGCTTAAAATTTCAGTCCGTAAAAATGCATTGAAAATACTGGTGCCTCATGATTCTGCATCTGTCTGATTTACATTTTGGGACGGAAAAGCCCGCCTGTATAGCTGCAATCCGTCTCTTTTGCCAAGAGCATCCCATAGAAGCGGTCGTGGTAAGTGGTGATTTAACCCAGCGTGCACGCTATAGGCAGTTTTATGACTGTAAACAGTTTTTGGAAAGTTTAAATCTGCCGTATTTGGTGGTGCCAGGTAATCACGATATTCCGTTGTATCAGCTGTGGAATCGCATTTTTAGTCCATTTACCCGTTATAAATTATTCTTTGGTAACATGGAAACCACCTTAGAAACTGCACATTTTTATATTATTGGGGTAAACAGTATTCGACGTCGTTATCACACCCGGGGTCATATCTCGTTGGAGCAAATCCAGCAGATTGACCAGTCGTTAATGATCGCACCTGAAGATAAAATCAAACTGATCGTGGCACATCAGCCTTTTTATACGCCACCGAATAATCCGCATGGGGTCAAAGACTGTCCGATGCTGGGACGGATGGCGTTGGAGTCCTGGAGTCAAAGTGGCTTGAATGGATTGTTGCATGGACATCTGCATCAATCGGCAGTTTATGATTTAAACCAGATTTATCATTTAGGCGTTGCACATCCTGTACTGGATATTCATGCTGGAACGGCGACTTCATATCGGCTGCATCGTGGCTTACCTAATAGTTTTAATGTCATTTATGCAAATGCAGATGTAGAGCATTATTACTTTGATGGGAAACAAAAAGAATTTGTATTAAAAGAAGAAAATGCTGAATAAATACAGAAATATTTGAGATTGAATAAAAAATATACAAAAAACAGCACTTTTTTTTGCTTACCCCCTTGAAGCGTTTTTTTCCATCCCCACAAAAGTGTCATCGAAATTATTTTGATGATGACCGATGGAATAACAAAGTCATCATTACTTCACTATAAAAGACTTAGTCTGATGGAGTTTCCAATGAGCAACATTCGTCCATTACATGATCGCGTAGTTATTCGTCGTGTTGAAGAAGAAACTAAAACTGCTGGCGGTATTTTACTTCCAGGTTCTGCTGCTGAAAAACCGGCTCAAGGTGAAATCATTGCAGTAGGTAATGGTCAGATTACTGACAATGGTGTACGTGCTTTAGACGTTAAAGTAGGGGACAAAGTATTGTTCGGTACTTACGCAGGTACGACTGTCAAAGTACAAGGCGAAGAACTTCTTATTATGAAAGAGTCTGACATTTTAGCCGTTTTAGAAGACTAATTCAGACCTGTTCCAGTCAATCAAATTTTTGAAAATTAAAATATTTGGAGTAAAGCATGTCAGCTAAAGACGTAAAATTTGGTGATTCAGCCCGCAGCAAAATGATTGCAGGCGTAAACGTACTTGCAGATGCGGTAAAAGTAACTTTAGGCCCTAAAGGCCGTAACGTAGTGATTGACCGTTCTTTTGGTTCACCACACATCACTAAAGATGGTGTGACTGTTGCGAAAGAAATTTCTCTAAAAGACAAATTCGAAAACATGGGCGCACAATTGGTTCGTGAAGTATCTTCAAAAACCAATGACATCGCAGGTGACGGTACAACAACTGCAACTGTATTGGCTCAAGCAATTTTGAACGAAGGGATCAAATCAGTGACTGCGGGTATGAACCCAATGGATTTGAAACGTGGTATCGATCTTGCTGTTCGCGCTGTGGTTGAAAACATTAAAGCAACGGCTAAACCTGCTTCTGATACAAAAGCGATTGAACAAGTCGGTTCGATTTCTGCTAACTCTGACACCACTGTAGGTAAACTTATTGCGCAAGCAATGGAACGCGTGGGTAAAGAAGGCGTGATCACTGTTGAAGAAGGTTCGGGCTTTGAAGATTCGCTTGACGTTGTTGAAGGCATGCAGTTTGACCGTGGTTATATCAGCCCGTACTTTGCAAACAAACAAGACACTTTAACTGCTGAACTTGAAAACCCTTTCATTCTTCTTGTTGATAAAAAAATCGGCAACATCCGTGAATTGATCAGTGTGTTAGAAGCGGTTGCTAAAACAGGTAAACCACTGCTTATCATCGCTGAAGATGTTGAAGGCGAAGCGTTGGCAACGCTTGTAGTGAACAACATGCGCGGTATTATCAAAGTATGTGCGGTTAAAGCACCTGGTTTTGGTGATCGTCGTAAAGCAATGCTTCAAGACATCGCGATCTTGACTGGTGGTACTGTAATTTCTGAAGAAATTGGCATGTCACTTGAGCAAGCAACTCTGGAAAACTTGGGTACAGCGCATAAAGTGACTGTTTCTAAAGAAAACACGGTGCTTGTTGATGGTGCAGGAAATGCAGCTCAAATTTCAGACCGCGTTCAACAAATCCGTGCGCAAATTGAAGAATCAACTTCTGAATACGACAAAGAAAAACTTCAAGAACGCGTTGCTAAATTAGCAGGCGGTGTTGCAGTGATCAAAATCGGTGCTGCAACTGAAGTTGAAATGAAAGAGAAAAAAGACCGTGTTGACGATGCACTTCACGCGACTCGCGCTGCGGTTGAAGAAGGTGTTGTTGCAGGTGGTGGGGTTGCGCTAGTACGTGCAGCTAAAGCACTTGATGGTGTTGTTGGCGCAAACGATGACCAAAATGTCGGTATCAACATTTTACGTCGTGCGATTGAAGCACCGCTTCGTCAAATCGTTGCAAACGCAGGTGATGAGCCTTCAGTTGTCATCAACGCTGTTAAAAATGGTGAAGGTAACTTCGGTTATAACGCTGCAACTGGCGAATATGGCGACATGCTTGAAATGGGTATTCTTGACCCAGCAAAAGTAACGCGTTCTGCACTTGAGCACGCTGCTTCTGTTGCTGCATTGATGCTTACAACTGAATGTATGATTACTGATATCCCAGAAGACAAGCCTGCAATGCCTGATATGGGCGGCATGGGTGGTATGGGCGGTATGATGTAATTCATACTGATCATTCGATCTAAAAAAATCCCCGCTTGATGCGGGGATTTTTTATATCTGTTTTTAATTTATTTAATGTTGATATAAGCCGCCTGATAAGATTCAGGATAAATAAACGATATCAGCTCATGTTGGGTTTTATTCGCTTTAATCGGTGAGATTGGATTATTTTCAAATGTAGAAATATGTTCATTATTCTTGGCATCTACTAAAACAATATCGCTGTCGCGTAATTTAAGCGCTCGATCTGAGTGATTATTAATTTCAAAAAAATATGTCAGTTTGGTGCTTTTAATGCCATTCGATTCTACTTTTTCTGATTTAAATAAATCTGCCTGAATATCTACATATTTGAGTGCATTATTCACTTCAATATTTTTCACTTGGGGAATTTGGTACTGCTCAAAATCTTTGAATTGGCTTTTATTCTGATCAAGTGCTTCTATTGAATGATCATGCAAAGAAAAATAACGATTTTGCTTGGTTTTATCGTCAATTAATTGCAATAAATTTGAATTTTTCTCATCGAAAACGAATGTGCCTGAAGACTCTTTTTGTTTCATCTTTTGTTTAAAAAGACTCGCTTCTTTTAGAGTATAAGTTTTGTCTTGATGAAGTCGCAGTGAAACAAGTTGTTTTTCACAAGCAGCACAGGGAATAAATGCTTTGTAATGGCCCACCCAATTTGGAATTTGAACGGGTATAGGCTTTGAAGGTTGTTCAGCTGGTTTAACTTTTTCATTCAGGGATGAGGTACTCGTATTATCGCAGCCACTTGAAAATAACATGGCAAAAAAACTAAGTGTAATCATCGCTTGTTTCATAATGATCATTTAATTAGGAAGATATTTTTTAACCATAAGCGTAAGTGATTAATCTCGCTAGTATTAAGCCGTCAAATAAATGATTTATTTGTAGCAAATCGTGACGAATAGATAAAAACAAAGGGACTAAAAAAGCCCTGTTTCAGGCTTTTTGTGTAGAGAAGAAAGGCATTCAATTAATTCAGATCTTTCAGTAATTTGTAGTTCAGCTTTGAATCAATCGCTTTGCCTGTATTTATGTCGCGTGCTTCAACAAAATTTTCACCTACAAAGAATTTACGATTTTCACCTGCCTTATCTAAGCGAATGACCGATGGATAATCGGGATCGAAGCTAAAAGTGCCTTTGACTTTAGATTCATTATTTTTTCCTTTACCCAAGTATTCTTGCGTTAATTCATAGGTCTTGTCTGCTTTTAACTCAAGTTCGGTTTCAATGCCTTGGCAATCCGCACATGGGAAAATACCCTTATATTCACCAATCCAATCTAGTGAGGTTTCCGCAGTATCACCGACTGATGTAGTGGGCTGTGTATTGGTGGGCTGCATAGATTGCGTTTGAGCCGCCGTATTTTCAGGTGCCTGATTAGTTTCATGCGTATCGGTGTTTGGTTTGCTGCATGCAGCTAAAGCGAGAGTGATCAGAGGCAGGATTAATATTGTTTTTTTCACGATTTATTTCCTTTTATATGACAACGCAACTTTTAAAGCTACCTATAAAATTACGAAGAAAAGGATCTTTATTAAAGAGTGATATTGTTCCTGCTTTGTTATTGTTTGCCTTGTTTTTAAAATAGATATTGCTGTTTTTACTTAACCTTTGAAATATAAATTCAATCCTGCATTAAAAAAGAATAAATTTTTCACGGTATATCAGGGTAAAGTAAAGATATATTTTATTTAAATTCCAAGTTATACATTTATATATTAATTGAGCATTAATTATACGTATTGAGCTATCTTATTTTAATGACCTTGTTAAAATCTGCGCACTTTATTAGGGTGTGGTGTTTTTGTGTTCGAAAAATTAGCTGAACAAAGTTTAAAAATGATGGGCTGGGAAATTGATAATCATTGGCCACTTGATTTAGATCAGTGCGTGATGATTGCGGCACCACACACCAGTAATTGGGACGCTTTATATGCTCGTTTAGCCCTGAAAGCGTTAGGGGTGAATGTTCGTTTAACCATTAAAGACAGCTATATGAAGTTTCCATTTGGGCCATTTGTACGTGCGTTGGGTGGAATCGGGATTGACCGTACACCAAAAGCAGAAGGCGAGCCGCGCCCAAGTATGGTTGAGCTCATGACCGATTTATTCAAAGAGCATCCAAAGTTAGTGATGCTGGTGACCCCCGAAGCAACACGTGCAAAACAAGAGCAATGGAAAACCGGGTTTTATCATGTGGCAACGAGTGCAGGTGTACCGATTGCCTTGGCCTACATGGATTATGCCAAGAAAAAAACCGGTGTAGGGAAAATTGTATATCCTACAGGGGATTATGAAAAAGATATGGCCGAAATTATGGACTTCTATTCACAAATCAACGCCAAATTCCCAGAAAACTTTAGCGTCGATAAGCGTTATTACACTGAAGCTTAATGTTTACAGGACAGGGAACATCTCCCTGTCCTGCTTTAAAAATGTGAATTGTATTTAAAAACGAGGATTGCATTTAAAAACAGGGATTGTATTTAAAAAGCATAAAAGCATTGTCTCGAGATTTCAGTATTTAGCAGCTATGGGAGTAAGTATTTTCTAGTGGGAATCAGAGCCATATGACATGAACTTAATGAGAGAAATAAGCTCATTTATTTGCTGCCGGATTAATTCCACCTAAATGCTGGCAAGCCTCCTGGTAAATAAAATATTGTTCCTTAATCACATCACTTAATGGAACATCAAATAACTCTTCACCTTCTTTATAACTTTGCACATAAGATTCGGCTTTTTGACGGCTAGAAGCCAGTGCTTGTTCGTGATATGAGGTAATGGAACTATGCGTCATTTGTGCAGTTTCAATTTTATTACACTGAAAGTATGAAAGCATTTTTTCGGCATGTTTGACATCGCGAGATGTGCCTAAGCTACAGCCTGTTAGCAGCATTATCCCTGCTAACAAAATCAAGGTTTTCATTTTTAGAAAAACTAATGGAGGGGATAAGTTATTGTATAAAACTTTCTCTTTCATTAATGGAATATGAAATATCAAGTGAGTGTTTTTTGATTAAATGAGATTTATCCCGCTTTTTGGATTGTCTTTTCAAAAAAAAATAATCCTAATTCTCGGCATATGCGTTTTAAATATTTCATGCTTCATCAGTTTAGATCCAGGTACTGAAAATTAAAAAGCCACCTGAAGCAAATAACAGACTTAACACGGTATGTTTAAATTGTCGTTCTGAAATTTTATAAAATAACTTTGCTCCCAAGATTGCCGGGAAACTGACACTGACCAGCAAGATGGCCATATAAGGCAGCAGTTGTATGTCCAGTGTGCCTTGCAGCAAATAAGCAGCTAAAGTAAATAGCTGAATGCCGAAATTGAAATGCCGTAAAATATAGCGCTGCTCTTGTTTGGATAAATTTTTCAGCATGACCCAAGCCGAAGGCAGTGAACCACAAAATCCGCCTAGACCACCCAGTATTCCCCCCATAAATCCAACCAGACTATCTGCAAATTTGCCTGATTGTTGCAGTCGAGGAAATTGCGGGTTAAAGAACATAATCGGACACCACAGCACTAAAAATAAACCTAAAACCAATTTAAAAGTTTCTGGCTGAATAATATGCAGTAAATAAGTACCTAAAGGCACACCAATCAGTCCCGCAATTAAATAGGGTAAAACCAGCGATTTATTGAGATGAGGATGCTTTTGTTCATTGGACAAGGAGATGATGTGACTCCAGACCGAAGCAAACACCACCAGAGGCGCAGCAATTTGCGGAGACAGAACCCAGACCCAGAAAGACATGGCAATTAAGGCAAAAGCAAAACCTGTGAGTCCCTGTACAAAACCTGCGACCATCGCACCAAGAATAAATAACAGCCAAGTCATAGCGATCAGGTCAAAAGGAAAGGCAGCAGTATTCTAAAGATTGCTGCAAAAGCCAAGCTTATATTTATCTGTATTTGTGCAAATCTAAGTAGAACTTTTAATAAAAGGATTTAAAGGGATGCAGATTGGATATTTTGACTATGAATAAAAAATGAATAAATCCCTACAAGAGTGCAACAATGAATCCGTTTACTCTTCATTAAATCATTTGATAATAAATGCATGCAGTGAGAGGTGATCAATATGATGAAAAAAATGATATTACTTTCTGTATTGGCAGTGTCGTTAACTGGCTGTGTGGTTGATCCTTATGATGACGATTATCGTGGTCATCGAGACCGCGACGGACATTATGACCGACAACATGGTGACCGGGATTGGAAAAATAAAGATCGTCCAAACTGGAATCATGACAGAAACGACCGTGATCGACACGATCATCGTTAACAGGTCGATAAGCTGGCCTTAAATTGACAGACTACATTTGACTAAAAAGGATTCCATTTGGGAATCCTTTTTTATTGCTTCTAATAATTAAGCCCTATTTTTTTGATACAGCCCAGCGCGAACGGTTCCTGCCTTGGTCTGTTTAATCTGTTGCCATGAAGATGGAAGTTTGAGCTGGTTTAAATCACGATCGGCTTCAACATAGATAAAAGCCTTGTCCTTAAGTAAAGGATCGGCAAGTTGTGCCAGTTCTTCCCATAAGTCCAAACTATAAGGTGGATCTAAAAACACCAGATCAAATTGTTCCTTAAGCGTTGGTAAAACCTGTTGAGCCGTGGCGACTTTTAATTTTGCATGTTGACTGGTGACTTTAAGCAACTGCAAATTATCTGTTAAAAGTGCAGCTTGAGTCCGATTCGGTTCAATCATCACCACTTGTGTCGCGCCACGTGACAAAGCCTCAAAACTTAAGGCACCCGAGCCAGCACAAAGGTCTAAAACATTCGAATTTTGAATGTCCCACATTAACCAGTTAAACAAAGTTTCACGGACTCGATCTGGCGTAGGACGTAAACCATCAGCACTGGCAAAAGCAAGCTGGCGACGTTTCCATTCACCACCAATAATGCGGAGTTGATTTTTCATTGATCATTCACTCTCTACGGGTTGTGAGTTGGTTGATGGTGATGTACTTGGTGATGTATTTGGTATTGCTTGGCTTGCAGGCTGTGCTGATTGTGCAGCATGAGCATCGGCTGCCACGGGTGTTGTACCGCTTGGCAATTCACCCGGTTTAATGCCTGCAGTCATTAGGCCGCCACTAATTTGATGACCGGCTGGACGGATTGGATCTTTTTTACGTTTAAGCAGCCAATAATCAAACATGGGACGCGCCAATTGCGCTGCTGAACCACCGTGTTTACCATTTTCCCAAACAATCGCAATGGCAATTTCAGGGTTTTCAGCAGGAGCAAAACCAACAAATAAACCATGGTCAAGTTGACGCTCGGTCAATAGTGATTCGTTATATCTTTTACCTTGGGCAATACTTTTAACCTGTGCTGTCCCGGTTTTACCTGCAATGTGATACATCGGGGTACGGATACCACGGCCGGTACCACTTTCAACCACATCAACCATGGCATCGCGCATTTTAATCCAGTCTTCGGGTTTACCATTAAACTGAATGACTCCATCTGGAGCATTGTGGGTTTCATGCGGTTTTGCACCATGACTTTCACGCAGTACGTGAGGAGTGATGTGGGAACCCTGATTGGCGGTAATGGCAGTGGCCATGGCGAGTTGTAATGGTGTGGCAGTAAACGCACCTTGCCCAATACTGACAGAAATGGTTTCACCTTTCAGCCATTTGCTTTTACGGGTACGCATTTTCCAGTCCGGGCTTGGGTATAAACCGGTACTTTCACTGGGTAAATCTACACCTGTTTTTTCACCAAAACCAAACTGACGCATCCAGGCATTCATTTTTTCAATGCCCATACGATAAGACAGAACATAAAAGTAAGTATCGCAAGACACCACCTGGGCTTTATGCAAGTTTACAGAACCATGACCGGTTTTTTTATGGTCACGGAAACGGTGGCTGTCACCCGGCAAGGTAAAATAGCCAGGGTCAGATATGGCCGTTGCCCAGTCGACATAACCATAATGAATGCCGCCTAAACCGAACATCGGTTTAATGGTTGAACCGGGAGGATAGGCCCCTTGTACGGCGCGGTTGTAAAGCGGTTGATCAAGATTATCGCGCAGGGCACTATAGTCGGTATTGCTAATCCCGGTAACGAACAGATTCGGATTAAAACTTGGACTTGAAACCAGCGCTAAAATTTCCCCAGTTTTAGGACTCAATACGACAATTGCGCCACGACGTCCGGCCAGTTGTTCAGTTGCGATCACCTGTAAGCCATAATCAATCGACAGATATAAGTCATTGCCGCGAACGGGATCTTTACGGCCTAAATTACGCAGCACATTACCGTGTGCATCGGCTTCAACCGATTCATTGCCCGGTACACCGTGTAAAAGATCCTCATAGGATTTTTCAACACCAATTTTTCCAATCAGGTTGGTGCCTGCATATAAATCTTTATCAATCGATTTTAATTCTTTGTCATTAATCCGGCCGACATAACCAATCACATGCGCAAACAGTTCACCATGCGGATAGTAGCGGGTCATTTGGGTTTCTATATTGACCCCGGGGAACTGAAATTTTACTTCACTAAATTTGGCGATATCGGTTTCAGTCAAATTTAATTTGAGTGAAACACGCTCGGTCTTTTTGGAGGTTTTTATTCGGCTGCTAAAACGGTCTATATCTTCTTCAGTTAAGGCTAAAATAGGGGTTAAACGCTTAACCGTATCGTCAATATCCTGAACATCAGCCCGTGAAATGGTCGCTGAAAACACAGGATAGTTGTCTGCAAGTAAAATGCCATTACGGTCATAGATATAACCACGTGCAGGCGCTAAAGGTTGCAGTCGAATCCGGTTCTGATCTGAGGCAGTAGAAAACTCGTCGTAATGCGCAATTTGCAAATACGCATAACGCGAAACGAGCAATAAAAGAAAGAAGGCAACAATCCCGACCGCGATAAACACCCGATTGCGATAAATGCGCTTTTCTTGTTGGACATTTTTTAAAGGAAAGTGCTGCTTCATACGCGATCGACTTACATCCAGGGGAGTGGGAAAAACTGGTGGGGTATTCTAACGCATGTCATGATTTTTTGATATTTGTTCAGGAGAACCCTTGGACTGGTTTAGCTTAAACTTTGACTTTACAGACATTAAAATTGTAAAGTGCAGTATATAAGAGTTCTGATAATTCTGCTAAAGTCAAAATTGAAAAAAGGACTGTATTAAAAATAAAATTAGGGATAACCATGAAAATAATCACAAAAGCATATTCTTTGTTGGCATTTTTTGCGCTCGCAAATGTAGCTCATGCACAAGACAATCCATATTTACCAGAAGCAAAATTGACATTAGACAGTGCTAAAACATGGAATGTAGGTGCCGGTTTTACCCAAAAATTACTCCATGCAAATGCAGAATGGGTGAACCCTTATGGAATAGCCTATGCAAAAGCCGGGGTATTCCTGAATGATGACAAAAATCCAGGGGCACAGGTGGGCTTTCGTTATCCATATCATCTGACAGGTAAGGATAAAAATGGTTATTATATCGGGGTTTATGCAGGACATATTGACAGTAAATATGTCGATAATGAATATGAAGCAAGACTGGGTGCCGGAGTAGATCTCGCCTATGTTCTGTTAAGCAAGGAACGGATTAGTAGTTTTAGTGTCGGTATTGGTGCCGGTGAAGAGCTAGAAGATAGAAATGGCAATGTGGTGGCTGAAACAGAGCCGAGAATACAATTCTCCTATACTCTAAGCATCGGTTTATAGTGAAAATGTTCAGTTTTATACGATTTAGTATTTTGTGATTAAAAATTAAAATGGATATTATGCATGCTTGAGTACGTCAACGAATTGTGGCAAGCCTTCTTGAAACGCCCAGATTTCTGGGCAGTACTTAGCATTATTCCTGTAACTGCTTTTGTGACTTGGGCGCATGTGTGGATGGCGCTTAAAATGGTCTTTTATCCCATTACATTTTGGGGATTCCATTTAGGTCCATTACCTGTCGGCTGGCAGGGCATTGTGCCACGTAAAGCCGGCCGTATTTCAGGGATTATTACCGACAACACCTTATCAAAACTGGGTTCATTGCGTGAATTTCTGGACGCGATGGATCCGGACGATATGGCGCGCATCATTGGTGAACAGATAGGGTTTGAACTTGAACACATCATTGATGAGATGATGATTGACCGCAATGCGGTATTCTGGGAAAACTTACCTTATTCGATTAAGCGCCGTATTTATGCGCAGGCACATAAACAGTTGCCAGGCATCTTAAGAGAACTTGTGACTGAACTGACCATGAACGTCGAGTCACTTGTAGATATGCGTGAAATGGTGGTTCGGCAAATGGAAGGCGATCGCCGCTTAATGGTGAATATGTTTCTTAAGGTTGGCCAGAAAGAAATCAACTTTATTTGGCATATTAGTGCGTTAATCGGGATGTTCTTTGGTATATTCCAGATGATTGTCTGGTTTGTTGTACCCTGGCACTGGACTGTACCGTTCTGGGCAGCAATTTGGGGTTTTCTGACCAACTGGATTGCGATCTGGATGGTATTTAATCCGCTTGAACCGCATTACATCCGTTATCCGCAATTCTTTGAATTAACCAAAAACCGTAAGTTTCCTTGGGTGAAACCTGTGATTCCACGTATTGGCACCTACAATATTCAGGGCGCGTTTATGAAACGTCAGGAAGAAGTGTCAGATGTTTTTGCACGAGTAGTCACAGAAGACCTAATTACGTTAAAATCCATCATGACTGAGATGATGTATGGCGGGAAGAAAAACAAAACTCGCCGTATCGTTAAACGTCATATTAACGAAATTATGGAAACACCCCTAGTTAGAACGTCTTTACAGCTCTCATTAGGGCCAAAAGAGTACGCAAAACTCAAGACGGACTTGATCGATCGCTCAATTGAAATTACGATGGTGCCTGTATGCGACCCTGCCTTTAATGCGAGCCGTGCACAGAAAATCTATCAAATGTTTAGAGACCGTATTCTAGAGCTGACCCCAAGAGAGTTTCAGAATTTATTACGTCCTGCTTTTCAGGAAGACGAATGGATTTTGATTGTCCTAGGTGGGGTAACTGGATTTATAGCGGGTACAATCCATTTGTTTGTGGCTTTCTTATAATTAGATGCTGGACTGCATGTTGAATCAACAGATTTGACATGTATAAAGTGTCATATACATTGTTAAATGAGGATGTTTTTTTATGCGCATTATATTACTCGGACCACCTGGAGCAGGTAAAGGTACACAGGCTCAGTTGATCTGTAAGCGCTACAATGTCCCACAAATTTCAACCGGTGATATGCTCCGTGCTGCGATTCGTGAAGGTACTGAATTAGGTCTTAAAGCTAAAAGCGTGATGGAAAGCGGTGGTCTCGTATCAGACGAACTCATCATCGGTCTTGTTAAAGAACGTATTGCTCAACCTGATTGCGTAAACGGTTGCATTTTTGATGGTTTCCCACGCACGATTCCTCAAGCAGAAGCTTTGGAAAATGAAGGCATTAATATCGACCATGTGATCGAAATTGATGTTCCTGATGAAGAAATCGTACAGCGCCTTTCAGGCCGTCGTCAGCACGCAGCTTCTGGTCGTATTTATCATACTGTTTACAACCCGCCTAAAGTGGAAGGTAAAGATGATGAAACTGGCGAAGATTTGGTTCAACGTCCAGATGACCAGGAAGAAACGATTCGTAAACGTTTAGCTTCATATCATACTGAAACTGAACAGTTGGTTGGTTTCTATCAGGGTCGTGCAGCTTCTGGCGAAAATGCACCGACTTATGACAAATTGAATGGTCTTCGTCCGATTGAAGAAGTTCAAAGCGATTTGTTTGCAATTTTAGATCAATCAAAATAATTCGCATGCCTTAGTGCGGCGAATGTTTTGACATTAAAAGAGTCCTAAGTCATATTAGGGCTCTTTTAATTTGTACGATATTTTGAGGACCAACCCTTGCTAAAAATTGGCTTAGTGGCATTGATGATTTTTTTTGGTATTGTGGTATTGGCTTTAATGGTTCAAAGCTTTAAATACTTGCGCCGCGTGGAAAAGCAAGAAGCTGCAGAAAAGAAAAATAGTCAACCCGAGCGTCAGCTACATCCTAAACTACAGCAGAAAAATAAAGACAAACACTGAATTTAGATTTTATCTTCAATCATTTTTACCGGAATACTTTTCGCTGCGCCAAATTCAAAACGGTCAGGCCATTGGCATACATCTGCGACCACACATTCATAGCATTTCGGCTTGCGTGCAACACAAGTATAACGACCATGTAAAATCAGCCAGTGATGCGAGTCAATCATAAATTCTTTAGGAATCACTTTGACCAGTCGATGTTCAACTTCTAGCACATTTTTGCCAATGGCCAGACCCGTCCGGTTACTGACGCGAAAAATATGGGTATCTACGGCCATAGTCGGCTGACCAAAGGCAGTATTTAGTACTACGTTTGCGGTTTTACGTCCAACACCGGGCAAGGCTTCCAGATCAGCACGGTTATTCGGTACGACGCTGTTATGCTTCTCTATTAGTATTTTGCAGGCCTTGATGACATTTTCAGCTTTAGCGTTATATAGGCCAATGGTTTTAATATATTGCTTCAAGCCATCAACACCAAGGGCATAAATTGCTTCAGGGGTATTGGCAACAGGGAACAATTTGTCCGTGGCTTTATTCACGCTGACATCGGTTGCTTGCGCAGAAAGTGTTACAGCCACTAAAAGTTCAAAAGGGCTGGTGTAATTCAGTTCGGTTTTCGGGTGGGGTCTTTGTTCACGTAATCGCTCAAAAAATACCTGAATTTGTTTTTTAGTCATATTCTTTACAGGCATTCTTTAGGCTCCTTGCAAAACATTAAGCTGTTGGTTAAGTTTATCTAATTGTAGACGTTTTTTTGTATCTTCACGCACACTAAGCTGTTTTTCCAATTTTTTGATTTGTGTACGAATTTTTGCAAGTTCGATGGTGGATTTGGCATCCAAATGAACGGTTGGTTTGGCTTCAGTCTGGGTAATCACGATGTCTGGAACACTGTCATTTTGTGCTGAAAACTGAGCAAATAATGCAGTATCGATATTGGCACGCACCACTGGACCTTTACGGTTTAAACCTCGTTTTTCTTCACGTTGAATATGTGAATAGTAACGATTTCGCAAGTCATTTTGTTCCGCAATCCGCATGGTTTCATCGGGCACTGCATGATGCTCTGCAATCAGATCAATACAGTCGACCGGGCAAGGGGGAATGCACAATTCGCAGCCTGTGCACAGGTCGGTCAAAATGCTGTGCATGAGTTTGCCCGAGCCAATAATGGCATCCACAGGGCAGGCACTAATACATTTGGTACAACCGATACATTCATCTTCGCGAATAATGGCTTTCATGCGTTGCGGACGGCCATCACTCTGAATGGGCCAAACGCTTTCTTCAGCTTTTAGCTCGGCACGACCCAATAAATTGGCTAAGGCATCGGCAACTGGCTGACCGCCAGGGACACATTTATTGGCTTCTTCACCTTCACTGACTGCTTTTGCATAAGGCAGACATCCATCCCGATGACCACATAAGCCACATTGGGTTTGAGGAAGGAGAGCATCAATATTTTGGATGAGAGCAAGTTGCGAATTCATGAGTAGACCATGCCTGCTGAAGAAATAGCAGCATACAGAAAAGAGAATTAAAACGATGGAAACAATTTTAGCATGATTTAAGCCTTTAATCTTATGCCCGAAAATAGAGCTATAAGCGCATTATTTTCGGGCAAAATATAATAAAAACACTCAGACATCATTGCTTTAGTGCCCAGATAAAAAATGGTTATAATTAAAATAAATATATGTTATTAAATATTATTTAAGTTTTTTTAAAAAAAGGTATTGTGCTATGGTTACAAAAGCTATTTAATATTTTGCGCCAAAAATTATCATTTTTTGAAAATTTGACCAATTTTGATCCATCTTTCTGCTGAGGATTAAGTGTTGAAATATAACAGCCTTAACGACTTTCTAGATTACGTTAAATCACGTGATGCACATCAACCTGAATTTCTACAAGCTGTAGAAGAAGTAATGACTAGCCTTTGGCCGTTCATTGAAAAGAACCCAGAGTATGCTGATCATGGTCTACTTGAACGCTTAGTTGAGCCAGAACGTGCGATTCAATTCCGTGTTTCTTGGGTTGATGACAAAGGCCAAACACATGTCAACCGTGCATTCCGTGTACAGTACAATTCAGCAATCGGTCCATTCAAGGGCGGTATGCGTTTCCACCCATCGGTGAACCTTTCAATTCTTAAATTCTTAGGTTTTGAACAGACTTTTAAAAATGCCTTAACTACACTCCCTATGGGTGGTGGTAAAGGTGGTTCAGACTTCGACCCTAAAGGTAAGTCTGAAGGCGAAATCATGCGTTTCTGCCAGGCACTCATGATCGAGCTTTATCGTCACCTAGGTTCAAATACCGATATCCCTGCTGGTGATATCGGTGTGGGTGGTCGTGAAGTTGGCTACATGGCCGGCATGATGAAAAAATTAAGTAATGACACTGCTTGTGTATTCACAGGTAAAGGTCTGACTTTCGGTGGTTCATTGGCTCGTCCAGAAGCAACAGGTTACGGTACAGTTTATTTCGCTGAGGAAATGCTGAAAACTCGTGGCGAAAGCTTCAAAGGTAAAGTAGTGACCATTTCTGGTTCTGGTAACGTTGCGCAATACGCTGCTGAAAAAGCGATGTACCTGGGCGCGAAAGTGGTTTCACTTTCTGACTCTGCCGGTACTGTTCACGTTAAAGACGGTTTCACTGAAGAACTTCTTGCTGAAGTGATGGAACTTAAAAACATTAAACGTGGCCGTATTTCAGAATTCGCGTCTAAACACGGTTTTGAATACCTTGAAGGCAAGCGTCCTTGGTCAATCAAATGTGATATCGCGCTTCCATGTGCAACTCAAAACGAGTTGGATGCTGATGATGCGGCTCAATTGATTGCAAACGGCGTGATCTCTGTTGCTGAAGGCGCAAACATGCCATCTACTTTGGGTGCTGTTGAGAAATTCGTTGAAGCGAACATTCTTTATGCTCCAGGTAAAGCATCGAATGCCGGTGGTGTTGCAACTTCAGGTCTTGAAATGTCTCAAAATGCGATTCGTTTAGGCTGGACTTTTGAAGAAGTTGACGAACGTCTACATGCAATCATGAAAGAAATTCACCGCAACTGTGTTAAATACGGTACTAAAGAAGATGGTTCTGTAAACTATGTTGATGGTGCAAACATTGCTGGCTTCGTAAAAGTTGCCGATGCGATGTTGGCTCAAGGCGTATTCTAAGTCTGACTTGGTTTAAGCTTTAAAAAAACCGAGGCCATCGCCTCGGTTTTTTTATATCCGACATAAGCAGAATTAGTTTACTGTGGCACGTTCTACAGTCATGTCATGCACATAGGCATATTTAGACTGATCGGCTGCCGGATTTTTAATTTCATAACGCTTGACCCGAATCACCTGACGCTCAGCAGGATTATGCTCAAAACCTTCAATCTGGTCGTAAAATAAAGTCCAGTCTTTATCGACTTGGGTTTTTACGCCACTGTCGTTATATTTGAGTTCACGGACTTGTAAACAGGTTTGCGCTGCTACACCAGTACATAGTTTAGTTTCAGGTGAAATTTCCAGAAAAATGAGATCAGCCTGAGCATTATATTTTGTTTCCGGGGTCATTTTTCCAGTAAAAACGTATTTTTGACCGGTAGCGGAAATGACCGTGAGCGTTGGATTTTGCGGATCTTTCAGGTCTAACACGAACGGTGCCTTACGATGATCAAATAAATCTTTAGCGACATTTTCCTGTTCCATGGCTTTGGTTTCACATGCCATTTGGGTCGCCATTAAATTATCAGTCACGATCTGATTATTTTCAACTTTCCAGCTGGCTCCCATACCATTGCAGCTGGTGGCAATACCCAGACGTCCTTTGTCATCAAAATTGAGTACCAGAGGTTTAGGTGCAGTACCGGTGTGGGTGCTCCATTGATACGAAGCTAAGGTCTTATCTGCATTTTGTTGTAATACGGACACGGCAACATCTCCAACTTTTTGAATATCACCAGATTGGCAAGCTGCAAGCGTGAGAGGGAAAAGGGCAATCGCTAAAAATTTAAGTTTCATTTGAAAAGTACTTGGTTTTGAAGAATTTTTAGTAGAATAACGTATAGGCTTTCAAAAAATATGGATACATTCTGATGAATTAAGTATCAAAATGTATCCATAACTATTTTTTTGTTCACTATTGATAAAAAGTTATGAGTTAGTCGAAACGATAGATATCCATACCGAGCGAACCCATACTGAAACTGCTGTGCACGATACTAAATCGATGACCTGTACCCATGGCAAAGAACAGTGGTGCAAAGTGTTCTAGGCTTGGATGGTTGCGTTGTACATAGGGAATATTTCGCCAATCCAGTACTGCTTGATAATCGCTGTGGCTCAGTTTACTAACCACATAATTACGGAAGCTTGATGCCCATTCGGGTACATCAGCAGGTTCACCACGCCAAGCCAGCTCTGCCAAGTTATGGGTAATGCTACCCGAACCAATGATCAAGACCTGTTTTTCACGTAAGGGAGCCAGTGTTTGGCCAATTTTATAAATATCTTCAGCAGACATGTTTGTTGGCAATGAAATCTCAACCACCGGGATATCTGCCTCAGGATACATATGCAGCAATGGCATCCATACCCCATGATCACGTGGACGGGTACTGTTGGCATGTGCGCTCAAGCCTGCATTGGCTAAAAGATGCAGGATTTCTTCAGCCAGTTCGGGTTGTCCGAGCGCAGGGTAGCGCATTTCATAAAGTTCAGCGGGGAAGCCACGAAAGTCATGCCAGGTTTCAGGACGTATACTGCTACTGACTTCTAGCGCATTACTTTCCCAGTGTGCCGACATCACAATAATCGCTTCAGGTTTAGGTAAATTTACACTTAAGCGCTCTAAAGCCGGCCCGACCTGCTCTGGATTAAGCGCAAGCATGGGTGATCCATGTGAAATAAATAAACCGGGTAAAGTTTGTAAATTCATGATGATGCGCCTAATTCAAATAATATCGACTGGGGTGGTGGTGATACTCGGGTAGTGATGATTATCATGCCAAAAAGGAGATATAGAATAAATAGAGTTTATTTCAACATGTTGTTGCATAAATGCAACGATGAGAACACGTACTCAGTTATCTTCTCAGCAAAGTCAAGCGCTGAGAATGACGCTATTTCAGTTTTATAAAAAACTAAAATGAATCATTCAAGCTAGTAATTTATCCTGCACGATGGTAAGGATGATTATTGTTAATGCTCATTGCGCGGTATAGCTGCTCAATCAGCATCACTCTAACCATCGGGTGAGGCAAGGTCAGCTTGGACAATGACCAGTGCCATGCAGCGGCTTTACGCACCGCTTCCGAGTGACCGTCTGGACCACCAATGGCTAAAACCACATCATTGCCTTCAAGCATCCATCCCTTCATGGTTTCAGCCAGCTTTTCAGTACTGAACTCCTTGCCACCCACTTCAAGTGCAATCAGGGTTTCATTGTGCTTCATTGCATTTAAAATGCTGTCGCCTTCAATTTGGCGATATTTTAAAATATCCGCTTCCGAATCATTTTTCCCGCGTTTTGCCATGGGTAATTCAATAATCTGCGTCTGCACAAAAGGCTGAATGCGTTTGAAGTAATCTTCAAAACCAGTGAGTACCCAGGCTGGCATTTTTTGACCGATGGTAATAATACGGATTTTCATAAGATTCGATGATTTGAAAGTCATCGTTATTATAAACATTAAAACCGGTTTTACTTATTTTGCGCAACAAATTGAAATTGAAAAGTCGTGCGAGATGCTGCATTAATCTTCAGCAAGGGATTAAAAACGAATATAAAACAGGAACCGATAATTAAATGAGATTGAAAAATGGTCTAAATTTAAGCTTAGGGTTGAGCACTTTTCTTAGCACTCTTTTTTTAACCACTTCGACATGGGCATTGCCTAACGCGCCTCCAGCCAGTAGCGATAATTTAAAGGTTTATATGGAGCAAATTATAGGCCAGCAGGGACATCGCAATTATAAAAATATAGCAGAATTGCAACGTGTATCTGCATGGATTAAAGAACAGATGCGCCTGTTTGCTATTCCATGCCACTATCAAAACTATTCGTTAAATGGTCTAGGGTATCGTAATGTGGTGTGCACTTTAACAACTGGCCATTCTGACAAAGTGATTGTCGGCGCGCATTATGACGTATTGGGTGAACAGCAGGGCGCTGATGATAATGCTTCTGGTGTTGCAGGGGTGATTGAGACAGCACGCATTTTAGCGCAGCAGAAATCGCAGCTCGCACATAATATCGAATTTGTATTTTATACCTTGCAAGAACCGCCATTTTTCAAAACCGAGCAGATGGGAAGTTATATTCATGCCAAATCGGTACAGGCGCAAAAGGATCAAATTCAGGGTGTCTATATCCTGGAGATGATTGGCTACTATGATGAAAATCTTGTGCAGCAGTATCCGGTGGGTTTGAAGTGGGTTTATCCAAGCCATGGCAATTTTATTGCGGCAATGAGTAATCTGCAGTCTTATGAGTTGGGGGCGAAGTACTGCCAATCCATGCAGACGCTGAACCGTTTAGAGTGCCAAAGAGTGGTCGCTCCATCTTTTGTATCCGCAATGGACTTTTCTGATCATATGAATTACTGGAAGTTTGGCATTCCGGCAATGATGATCACCGATACCGCATCTTTTCGAAATCGGCATCATCACAGCAAGGGAGATACCTTGAAAACACTGAATATTGGAAAAATGGCCCATGTGGTAGACGGGCTGGTTTATAGCCTAATGGCTCAATCTGAATAATAAAAAACGCAGTTCCTTAAGTGACAACTGGAACTGCGATCAAAAGGTCATCCACCTGGAGATGTAGATGACCATTCACATAACTTGTTAATCAGAAACTTACAGCCAATCTGGGTCTCTATACTAATAATTGAGGGTCAGCGGTACATTTTTCAAGCCTATACTTTATTAATAGAGTAAAACTTTTCACTATAAAAAAAGAGAGCCGAAGCTCTCTTTTTTGTATCCAAATGCGATTAATGGCGTGCAGCTTTGCTTTCTTCAACCGGTTTTACAATCGGATTTTTGGGCAAAGGTTTTGGTGTTTCAATTAAGGCAGATGGCAAGATATCATCGATACTTTTCACTGCTTTAATTTCCAGACCTGCTTTCACATTTTCTGGAATTTCCACCAAGTCACGCGCGTTTTCTTGAGGGATGAAGACCAGTTTAATGCCACCGCGATGTGCAGCTAAAAGTTTTTCTTTTAAGCCACCAATACGCATCGCACGACCACTCAGATTGGTTTCACCCGTCATGGCAATATCCGCGCGAACTGGAATACCTGTGAAGGCAGAAACCAGGGCAGTCGTTAATGCCAAACCGGCAGATGGACCATCTTTCGGCGTTGCACCTTCAGGTAAATGCACATGGATATCGGTTTCTTCAAATCTTGAAGCTTCAATACCTAAGGCATCTGCGCGGGTACGAACGACAGTCATTGCCGCGGTAATCGATTCTTTCATGACATCACCGAGTGAACCGGTGGTAATGAATTTACCTTTACCTTTTACAGCTGCAACTTCAATGGAAAGCAATTCACCACCGACTGAGGTCCAAGCCAAGCCATTTACACGGCCCACTTGTGCTTCTTCTTCGGCCATACCGAAGTCGAACTTATGTACGCCTAAGTAATCCGGCAAGTTTTCAGCAGTCACATCGATATGCAAGTTTTTGGCTTTTTTGCTTACCGCTTCTTTCACGACTTTACGCGCAATTTTTGACACTTCACGTTCAAGGCTACGCACACCTGCTTCGCGAGTATAGCGACGCACGATGTCACGAATCGCTTCTTCATGAATAGTCAATTCTTTGCCGCGCAAACCGTTGTCCTTAATGGCTTTCGGAACCAGATAACGTTCAGCAATATTGACTTTTTCCTCTTCGGTATAACCCGGCAGACGAATCACTTCCATACGGTCAAGCAAAGCTTCAGGAATATTCATGCTGTTTGCAGTACAGATGAACATCACTTCAGACAGGTCAAGATCAAGATCGAGGTAATGATCGTTGAACTTGCTGTTTTGTGATGGATCGAGTACTTCAAGCAGGGCAGAAGCCGGATCGCCACGGTAGTCTTGTGCCATCTTGTCAATTTCGTCGAGCAAGAACAATGGGTTCTTCACGCCGACTTTGGTCAAAGACTGCACCACTTTACCCGGCATCGCACCGATATAGGTACGACGGTGACCACGGATTTCCGCTTCGTCACGCACGCCACCTAAAGCCATACGTACAAATTCACGACCTGTAGCTTTGGCAATCGACTCGCCAAGTGAAGTTTTACCAACCCCTGGAGGACCAACCAGGCAAAGAATTGGACCTTTGAGTTTTTTCACGCGTGATTGAACAGCCAGGTATTCAACAATACGTTGTTTAACTTCATCTAGACCATAGTGGTCAGCATCCAGAATCTCTTGTGCCTTGTTCAGGTTAATGCTGACTTTGCTGGCTTTATTCCAAGGCGTATCTAAAATCGCCTCGATATAATTGCGCACCACAGCAGCTTCACTTGAAGCAGGTTGCATTGCTTTGAGCTTACGGAATTCAGATTCCGCTTTTTTACGTACATGTTCAGGTAAATCTGCTTCTTCAAGACGACGCTCAATTTCGGCAACGTCATCTTCAGCACCGCCGTTCATGTCGGAAAGTTCGCGCTGAATCACCTTCATTTTTTCATTCAGGAAATATTCGCGCTGGTTTTTCTCCATTTGGCGTTTTACCGAGTCATGCAAGGTTTGTTCAATCTGTTGTTCTTCAGACTGTTGTAACAAATAAGTCATGAGCTCAGTCAAATGTGCTTCAAAGTCATCATGTTCCAAGAACTTTTGTTTTACATCGATGTTCAGCGGGACACGGGTGGCCACAAAGAACAACAGTTGCAGTAAATCATCGATTTTATTTGCAGCAGTAATCAATTCACGTGCATTACGTAATTTTGCTTCTGCATATTGTGCAAATAAAGCGCGCAGTTCTTGTACACGTGTTTCTTGAGAGTCAGCTTCGACATTGACTGTCATTGGGCTAATTGCATGTTCGGCTGATAAATATTCATCATTGTCGATGATTTTTACCAGTTTAGAACGCTGCAAACCCTCAATTAAAACTTTTATACAGTTTTCATCATTTTCATGATTCACAACTTGTACGATCTTCGCGACAGTACCGTATTGATATAAGTTGTCGTGATCAATTTCTTCTGTAAGAGAATCTTGTTGTGCAACTACAAATACGAGATTGTCACTGTTACGAGCCACGTCAACTGCTTTGATCGATTTTTCACGACCTACAAATAACGCAATTTGCATGTGAGGATAAACCACCACATCTCGTAGCGCTAAAAGCGGTAATACGCTTGGAACCTGTGTAGCTAAGGTTTCTTGATTCATAATAATTTCAGACATGGGCACTCCTAATGAGTAACAACGGTGTTGCCATATTTTTATAGTGAAGTGTATTTCAAAAATTACAAGGGCAGGGTCAATGAAAATGTATAAAAAATGAGTAAATGTGTGATTTTAAAGTGTTCCTGAGTGTCAAAAATACCAGTTTAACGTTTGAAATGTAAATATTTTGAAGGTGTAATTAAGCCATCCAGCGGTTGATCCCAAGTTTCACGATGTAAGCGTTGTTGAATCAGCTGAAAGTCATGGGCAATTCCTAAACGAAAAGGTTTTTTGCCGGTACTGGCCAAGGTTTTGTCATAAAAACCGCCACCCATGCCAATGCGTGTGCCATAGATGTCACATGCGAGTAAGGGCATGATTAAAAAGTCCAGTGTAGATACATGCAAGCCGCGATTTGCCATCGGTTCTTTCATGCCAAAAGGATGATGTGAAAATCGATTGTTCCGGTATTGTTGCTGGGTGATTTTGACCCAGTGCAACTGCTGGTTCATATTGCAAATCATCGGCAGATACACTTCTTTATGTTGCTTAAAGCAGTATTCAATGATGTGTCTGGTCTGAATTTCTCCAAAGGCATGCAGGTAAACGCCAATTTTTTTTGAATGTTGAAATGCTTTAAGGCGTAAGAGCTGGTTTAACACCTGTTGTTGAGCCTGCTTTTGGACAAAAGGGGAAACGGCTCTACGTTGATGTCGAAGTTGTTTGCGTAAAATTTTTAAATCCACTGACATCGCTTATGTGTCCCCCAAAAATACAAAAATATTCATCGAAAATGAAGTTTACCTGTTTTTAAGTTCTTTCAAAATCGGGCAGCCGCTTTCATGTGTGGTTTTACATTCATCCACCCAACTGCTTAAACGGGTTTTTAAAGCCTGCAATTCCTGAATTCTTTGATCGATTTTTTCTAACCGTTGCTCAATGACCTGCCGAACCTGTTCCCGATCATCAAGTTGAAGTTGCAGCAATTCCTGTATTTCACTGAGCTGTAGTCCTGCATCTTTACCTTTTTGAATAAAGCTTAAAGTTTCAATGTCTTTGTCATTGTAATAACGATAACTCTGTGTGGTTTCCGGCACCCGCATTAAACCAATGCGTTGATAATAGCGAATGGTTTCGACATTGACCTCACACTGTTTGGCGAGTTTTCCTATGGTAAGCATAAAAGCTCCTCAATATGACTTGACTCTGTACCTAGGTACAGACTTTATGCTAGCACAATTAAAGAACAAAACAGGTGAGTCTGATGAATGAGCAACAAAAATCTCCTTGCTGTAAAAAACATGATTCAGCCCTTGAATTAATTAAGGTTGATCCTGTTTGCGGGATGAAGGTATCTGAAGATTCAGCGCATTCTTTTGAATGTCAGGGAAAAAAATATTTATTTTGTTGTGATGGCTGCAAACAGAATTTTGTCAGCAATCCTGAAAAATATCTCGTATCAGACAATAAGTCTGTTTCCGGTTGTGGCTGTGCCAGTAAAGCCAAAGTAGCTGAAAAAACAAGCTTATGCTGTGGCAGTCAAAAAACACAACAGCAGCAATATATCGATCCGGTCTGTGGCATGAGCGTGACCGATTTATCCAAGCCGCATACTGAATATTCAGGGCAGACTTATTATTTCTGCTGTCAGGGCTGTTTAAGTAAATTTCAGCAAAATCCTCAACATTATTTGGAAAAAGATAAAATCCAAGCCTCGGGCTGTGGCTGTGCATCGAAATCTAAAGTAGAAGAAAAAAAATCGTGCTGTGATCAAGCAGATCAAATCTCTGGATCAAATCCGCAAACAGTTACAGATCTGGTCTGCGGTATGCAGGTCAAAACAGATTCTAGATTTCATTCACAGTTTGAGTCACAAGACTATTACTTCTGTTCTGAGAGCTGTCTAAATAAATTTAATCAGCAACCTGAGCAATATCTGCAAAGCACTTACAAAGCATCATCCTGTTGTGGTTCACAAGCAAAAGCAGCAAAGGAAGAAAAGAAATCCAGCTGTTGTGGCGGAGCGCATCCTTCATCATCTGTTGCAGAGGTTGACCCGGTATGTGGCATGTCGGTAGATAGGTCAACCGATTTAAAAACAGATTATCAGGGTGAAACTTACTATTTCTGTAATCCATCCTGCCTAGACAAGTTTAAGGCTGATCCTGAATTTTATCTGATTCCGGCAGATCAGCGACCTGTGCCCGAAGGTGCCGCGGATATGGATTATACCTGTCCCATGGATCCTGAAATTGTGCAAAAAGGACCGGGAACCTGTCCCATCTGCGGGATGGCTTTAGAGCCGATGCAACCGACTTTAAATGATGCACCGAATCCTGAACTGGTCGATTTTAGCCACCGTTTCTGGATGACTTTACCGCTGACTTTAATTGTCTTTGTATTGGCGATGGGTTCGCATATTCATGCCTTTATTCCGCAACATATTCAGCCGTGGATTGAACTAGTGCTTTCTATTCCAGTGGTACTCTGGGCGGGTAAGCCATTTATCGAGCGTTGCTGGATCTCCTATAAAACCCGCAACCTGAACATGTGGAGCTTGATTGGTGTCGGAGTACTTGCAGCCTTTGTTTACAGTGTGATTGCGACCATTTTTCCATCCCTGATTCCTATGCAAGCCAAAACTGGTCATGGGGTTGCAGTGTATTTTGAAGCGGCGTGCATGATTGTGTCCTTGAGTTTACTTGGGCAAATCATGGAGTTAAAAGCGCGTGCCAAAACCGCAGATGCGTTAAAATCCTTGCTGAAACTGCAACCGCATACTGCAAAGTTGCTGCAGCATGACCAAGTAGTTGAAGTTGATATTGGCATGGTGAAACAAGGGGATATTCTTCAAATTTCTTCAGGTGATCAAATTCCACTGGATGGCATTGTGGTGGAAGGTAAAACCTATGTGGATGAAGCGATGATGACCGGCGAGCCTGTACCGGTTAAAAAAGAAATAGATGACCGGGTGATTGGCGGTACGGTGAATCAGCAGGGCAGTATCCGCATTCAGACCACGGCAGTGGGTGCCAATACCACCTTGGCGAAAATGATTCAAACTGTGGCAGAGGCACAGCGTTCCAAAGCGCCGTTGCAACGTCTCGCCGATGTATTTGCCAAGTATTTTGTTATTGTGGTTTTAGCCATCAGTATTTTGACCTTTATCGCCTGGATGGTTTTTGGCCAAGCACAGTTTGATTTGGCGCTCATGTGCGCAGTGGCTGTACTAATTATTGCCTGTCCATGTGCTTTAGGGTTGGCAACACCGATGTCGGTGATGGCAACCACAGGTCGCGCAGCACAAAAAGGCGTATTGTTTAAGGATGCTGAAGCGATTGAAGCCTTAAGCAAAGTGACCACGCTAATTATTGATAAAACCGGAACCTTGACCGAAGGTAAACCAAGTCTGAACGAGATTAAACTGCTTTCAGATACAGTACAGCAAGCGCAAGTGGAACAATGGATTGCATCGATTGAACAATACTCTACTCATCCGATTGCACAGACTTTGACTAAACTGGTTCCTCATCATCGACTGATTAAAGTGGATGATTTTGAAGATGTCACCGGTTTTGGTGTCAAAGGGCAGATTGAAAATCAAATACTGTATGTGGGGAGCCAAAAACTGATTGACCAACTGGGTTTAAAGCTCAATGAAACGATTCAAACACGACTTGATCAGCAAAGATCGAAGGGCAATGTGATCAGTTTCTTGGCCAATGAGCACGAAGTTTTGGCCTATATTTCGATTCATGACGCGGTTAAACACAATGCACACCAGGTCATTGATCAACTGATTGCTGATGGTATAGATGTGGTGATGGCAACGGGTGATCACGAACAGAATGCCAGACTGGTCGCGGCAGAGCTGGGTATTCAGCATGTCTATGGCGACTGTAGCCCGACCGAAAAGTTAGATATCGTGAAAAAATATCAGGCTCAAGGAAAAGTTGTGGCAATGGCAGGGGATGGCATTAATGATGCACCTGCACTTGCACAAGCGAATGTCGGAATTGCGATGGGTAATGGTACCGATATTGCCAAACAAACTGCTCAAGTCACCTTGGTCAAAGGGGATATTCGCGGTGTGGCAGATGCCCTTCATATGGCGAAACTTGGCGTGAAAAACATGAAGCAGAATTTGGCATTCTCTTTTGTCTATAACGGCTTGGGTGTGCCTGTTGCAGCCGGTATTTTCTATCCATTGACGGGTTTATTACTGACTCCGATGCTTGCCGCTGTGGCGATGTCACTCAGTTCTCTATCCGTGGTGATTAATGCACTACGTTTGCAAAAGTCTGAATAGTACTGAAAAGTGAAGCATGGATATAACGTACCCAAGATGAAAATCTTGGGTGCTTTCACCTATTTTATTGAAATTACGGGCTTTTGATTGGATGTGTGCCATACTGCAGGCTCAAAAAAATACTCACAGGTTCAAATGCCCAATACAAATTCACTGGTAGCGATAGAACAAATTTATAATTTTTTAAAAGTAACGCCTAATTATAAAATGAATAATCAGTTTGATAAGTTAAAAGATTTTTTCTTCGAACTGAACGATCACAATATTGGTGATTTTGAATCTCCTGCGCCATTAAAATTTATATTTAATTTTAATAAATCCTGGATATCCATGGATGCTGTGGCAGCTCCAGATTTTAACAATAAAACATTATTCCTAAGTTGGGTCACTGCAAGATTAAATATTATGGCTTAAAAAATGCCTATGTTTAGCTAGAGGATCTTTTTAGTTAGAGGACATTGAGTTTCAGATATAGTGAAAACCAGCTCAAGCGGTGCATGGTTTTATGCACTAATGATTGCTGCTCATGATCAGGAAATACACTCTGAGCAAAAGTTTACCAAACTGTCATTATCACAATGGCAGTTTTTTTATAATATAAAATTTTAGCTCATACAGCAGTCGAGTACCAATAGTCATTAAGGAAAGAGTCAGGTTTCGGGTGTACCGTGAACATCGAGCTGCACTGGATGACTAAAAGGATGACTAAAAAGTAATTTTCATAGTTATTGATAAATGGAGTGCATATGACTAATCAGCAAAAGAATGAAGCAAATCCACAAAAAGAATCTAATCGGGATAAAGGTAAAAAAGATCCCAGCCAGCATTCTGTTCCTCCGAAAAAACCAAATGAAGAACCTGAAAATCCGCTCAAAGAGCAAAAATAAATTTTTATAGATACGATAGGCTCTAATTCAGATTAGGGCCTATTTTTTGACTATATACTTTGATCTTTAAAACAGATGATGAGGTTGAACCATAGATTCTGGTCTTAAATTCTAGTCTCTAACAAAATAAAGGGTAATTGAATTGAACGAATAAAGGTCTTGTTTAGGTTCTTTATGGAATGTGAATGAAACTTTCTAACGATGTACTACAGCATGTAGCCATTTTTATTAAGGATATGTTTTTGGAAAATAAGGAAAAAGTCTTTTTATAATTTGTCTAAGTTCTATGACGTTGTTATTTTCTATGCGTTGTTATTTGGAAATTAAATAAAACACTCCGAAGATGCCGCTGCATGTCATTACCCTTGAACCCTAAAGTTCAAGGTGGACGCGGCGCATACTTGCTGGGTTTCCTACACGAAGGTAGGCATACACTCTAAATATACAGAACGCATCCGGGGATGTAGATATCGGCTCAGGGGAATCTGACTCGCTGGCGAACATCTCAGAGATGGAATAAGTATAACCAATAATCACGTATTGGCAAATCATCCGTGTGCAGGAACTGTAAACTTAGATTTCAACTGTCGATACTTTACCCAATTTTAAGAAAAATTAAGCCAAATCATCCACATCTTCTAAAATGGTCGCAAGTAAGCGCTCACATTGGGCATACTCTTGCAATGATTTATTCATCGCGAGCACCTCTTGCATCAGCTCCAAAGCCACCATAATGATCAGTTTAGTCGGCTCTAGACGTGGGGCTTTACGGCGGAAATCATCATATTTTTCATTTAACAATTCAGCCGCACGTTCCAAATCACCTTTTTCGGTTTCAGTGGTGGCTAAACGAAAATTATGTCCCAATACACGCAACTCAACCGCAATTTGTTCACTCATGATTAAATGTCCTCATTGGCTTCTGTTGGGTGAGCAAGTTGTTGAATCTCTTGCGCGTGCTGATCTTGAGCAGTACCTAAAATAGACAAGCGTTGAATAATCGCTTCCACCTTGGCTTTGGCATGTTCATTTTTTTGTAACAATCTTTCTCGTTCTTGCTGCAAACCTTGAATTTCCTGTTGAGCAAGACGCTGTTCATTTTGCATTTTTTCTTTAATGATACGTAATTCATTACGTTCAGCCAGAATTTCCTGAAAACGATTCTTAAGATCGGTACAACTTTTTTCCAGGCGACTATAGCGATCCGCTAAAGAGGTTGCATCGGTATTCAATTGCTTGAATTGGGACCGCGCATCGCTTAATTGCTCGCTTAGATCATCTATTTCTTCTTGTTTCTTGGTAATAATGCCGTTCTTTTGCACAATTTGGGCATGATGATGCTCGGCAGAATTTTCTTTTGCCGCGTTGAGTGCACTATTTTCACTTTCATAATGCGTAAGTCGCGTTTTTAAAACGCCAATATGCGCCTGTAGACGCTGTAATTCTTCTAACATATCGTAGTCGCACAGTATTGCAAACAAAGGTAATATATACGAAGTATAGAGATTGGATAAACGAATGCAAGACGATATTTCAGGTTGGTCGGAATGGCACCACAATTTTTCAAAAATTGAAGAGATTTCAAGCCCTAGTGAGTTACATGGCTTACTTACAGGTATTGTTTGTGTTACTCAGGCACCCACCAGTGATGAATGGCAACAAATTTTAGCAACCCTTGAAATTCCAGCATTGGATGAGCAGGTTCTAAATCTGCTCGCAGATGAAGCAGAAGATATTTCTCATGCTTTATCAGACGATGAACTCGACTATTTACCCTTGCTTCCCGATGATGAACACGTCCTTGCGGACCGTGTCCAGGCATTAGCAGATTGGTGTGCAGGGGTGGTACTTGGTTTTGGTTTGGCTTCAGGTCATATCCGTCAAGATGAAGTCGAATGGATTGAACATCTTCAAGATGTTGCAGCAGTCGAGTTTGAAGAATCTGACGATGATGAAGAAGGCGAAGCAAGCTATCAGGAGCTTTATGAATTTGTGCGCCTGATTCCTGTTAGCCTATCATTGGGACGCAAGAAAGTAGAAATTTCAGAAACGCCCTTGTTGAAAAAGCTTCGACCGCAATTGAAAAGCGCAGCTTCAACAGAGGCAAGCAGCGTTGTAGAAATGTTTACGCCACATCGTCCGAGCTAATTCGGGCGATTCGGGTTCAAACAGGCTATTTAAAAAAGTTATAAACTCCACTCATAAAAGACAAAAGTAAACTCAATGATGAAACTGACTCAAGCAGATTTTCAGGAACGTCGCGACCGCCTGGCAGAAGAAATGGGTCCGCACAGTATTGCGATTATTGCCACCAGTCCGGTTGCCATGCGTAACCGCGATGCAGATTATAAATTTCGTGCGGACAGCGGCTTTTTTTACCTGACGGGATTTGCAGAACCTGAAGCAGTGGCTGTCATTGAGACCTTTGAGTCGATTGATGAAGGTTATACCTATAGCCTGTTCTGCCGTGAACGTAACCGTGAAATGGAAATATGGAACGGTTACCGTGCCGGTGTAGATGGCGCAGTCGATGATTATGAGGCTGATGAAGCCTATGCCATTGACCTGCTCGATGAAGAAATTATCGAGAAATTGCTCGATAAACAGAAACTGTTCTATCGCATTGGTCAGCAGGCAGATTTTGATGCACGTGTAGCAAAGTGGATTGTTGAGGCCAATGGCGAATCACGTCGAGGTACCTCTGCACCTGCAAATATAATTCAGCTGGATCGTATTTTAGATGAAATGCGTTTGCACAAATCAGAACAAGAAATTAAGTTGATGCAACTTGCATCGAACATCAGTAGCGAAGCGCATACCCGTGCCATGCAAACTGTGCGTCCAGGCATGATGGAATATGCACTTGAAGCAGAAATTAATTACATTTTTGGTAAAAATGGTTGCGTGCCTTCATATAACAGTATTGTCGGTGGCGGAGTAAATGGCTGCATTCTGCATTATGTTGAAAATGACAAAGAACTGAACGATGGCGATTTAGTCCTGATTGATGCGGCTTGTGAATATCAACTGTATGCATCGGACATTACCCGTACTTTCCCGGTCAATGGGAAATTTAGCCCTGAACAGAAAGCTTTATATGAACTGGTTTTAAAAGCACAGCTGGCTGCAATTGATGCCGTTCGTGTCGGTAATTCCTACAAAGAGCCGCATCATGTTGCTGTTCGTATTATGGTTGAAGGCCTGCTTGAACTTGGCTTAATGCAGGGTGACATTGATGACATTATCCGGACTGAGTCTTTCCGTCAGTTCTACATGCATGGCACGGGTCACTGGCTGGGTATGGACGTGCATGATGTCGGTTCATATAAAATTGATGGTGAATGGCGTGCCTATGAAGAAGGCATGGTCGTCACCGTTGAGCCGGGTCTTTACATCGCACCAGATGATGAGACAGTCGATGCGAAGTGGCGTGGTATTGGCATCCGTATTGAAGATGATGTGATCGCAACTGCAAATGGTCCATTGGTACTGACCAAAAATGTTGTGAAAACGGTAGAGGACATTGAAACGTTAATGGCAAAAGCAAAAGTAGCCTAAGCGATTTTTTAGGATGAAAAGCCGGTCAGATGATCGGCTTTTTTATTATTGTATATTTACAATAAATTTTAGGAACTCTATCACGTGAACATGAAATGATTTTGTAAACTATCTATGCTGATTCAGCAGAACAGGGATTATTTTGAGTCCAAATATTATATGATAACTTTTTAAATCTCCTGCTTCGTGTCATTTCGAACATTATGGGCTGTGTTCATGCATAACATTAAATTTCAAAACTTTGTGGAAGCTGCTAAACAAGTTCTTAAATATCTTCATGAACACTTGGGTTTTGGCTTGTGGATGATCACCCGTGTCGAGGGCGAAAACTGGATTGTTTTACAGGCAGAAAATGAAAAATATAATGTTAAGGCAGGGGATGTTTTTCGTTGGGCCGATTCATTTTGCTACCATATGGTACAAGGCAAAGCGCCAAATATTGCTCCCTGTGTGAGTGATATTTCCCTGTATGCATCAGCACCAATCAATCAAGATTTATTGATTAAATCTTACATTGGTCAGCCATTATTTAATGAAGATGGTTCTGTGTTTGGCACCATTTGCGCAATTGATACTGAAATTAAGGCTAATGATATTTTAAAAGCTGCGCCTTTGGTGGAGCTATTTGGCAGTTTATTAAGCTCTATCCTGCAAAGTGAATTACGTGAAAATCAGCAACGCCGATTACGTGAACGTTTTGAAGTTGAAGCTTTAACTGACGGGCTAACAGGATTATATAACCGCCGTGCCTGGAATCGTCTTGTTGAGGCAGAAGACGGCCGATGTCAACGTTTTGGTTTGCCTGCGACGATTTTTAGTATTGATTTAAATGATTTGAAACAGGTCAATGACCAATTTGGTCATGAACAGGGCGATCATCTTATTCAGATGACAGCAGAACTGTTGTTGAAAACCACGCGAAGCAATGATGTGGTTTCGCGTTTAGGTGGTGATGAATTTGCTATTTTATGCCCTGAAATGTCGCTGATCGATGCACAAGCTTTGTCTAAGCGTCTTATCGATATCTTTTTAGAGAACAATATTCATGTTGCAATCGGATATTCGACTCGACAATTAGATTCCGATTTACATGAGGTGTTTATTAAAGCGGATACAAATATGTATGAACATAAGCGGCAAGTGAAGCTAGAAAACGCGACCGTTTAGGTACTCATGCTGATACCAATAAATTTCAGTAAAAGCCGCTCAGTTGATCGGCTTTTTTATTTACGTTTATCTCGAATAACTTAAATAAAACCAACCTAGTTAAAATTTAAAGCTTAAAAATTGACACGAATTCAACATAGAAAATCGGTTTTTAGCATCAAAGCAACATATTAAATCTGCTTTGCTTCTCATACTTTCTCTGATCCTCAAATAAACTTAAACAAGAGCGGGAGAAAAATTATGAGATTAAATACTGTAGACTGGATTGCTTATGCTTTAACCATTATTGGTGGCATCAACTGGGGCTTAATTGGCGCATTTGATTTCAATTTAGTCGCTGCAATTTTTGGTGAAATGAGCACGCTATCTCGAATTATTTATATCTTGGTTGGTTTGTCTGCACTTTACCTGATCTATACAGGCACGAAATTAGGCAGAACCGTACATCATACGGACTCTCCAAATATTGTGCGTTAACGGCCCATGATCAAAGAGATAGAGCAACATGAATCCTCATGAGTCGATTGTTGAGTCATCCATATAATCGACTTATTTTGATGAGCTAATATTTGCCCTACTCGATAAAAACGGAGCTTAAGCTCCGTTTTGTTATGGCGATGAATTAGATGACGCATTAGAAAATAGATATGTATCTGCTGGATGTATTTGCATAGATCCAGCGTTTAGTCCCCATCGCTTCAACATATTTTTTCAAGATCGAAATTTTTCAAGATCGAAACTTTTCAAAATCGAAGTTTTCAGCTCATGCATACGCTTTTTAAGTGCTGAAATTAAGTACTGAAAATCATCTGAAATTTACCCATCTTCCTATATCACTTACAAGCAAGGTACTAATTCATTATAAAAATAAAAATTTTTGAGCTAATATAAAATTAATCAAGATTAGACGTATCTAAACTTTGTAGATACCGCAGATAAGGATCAAAACATGCAACAAGAGGTCATCATTGTTGGTGGTGGTATGGTGGGGCTGAGCCTCGCTTTGATGTTAGCCAAGGCAAATATTGCAGTAAAACTGCTCGAAGCCATCAAATACCCAAATTATGATGATGCCAATCTTGCGCCGTATCACTCCAGTTTCGATGCGCGAAATAGTGCTTTGTCACGCCGCAGTGTGCAGATCTATCAGGAACTTGGGCTTTGGAATGCCTTGCAAGAGCATGCCACGCCTATTTTTGAAGTCCATATTACCGAACAAGGCAGTTTTGGTAAGGCTCGACTAAAAGCTGAACAGGAAAAAGTCGAAAGCTTTGGACAGGTGATTGAAAATGCCTGGCTCGGCCGTGTGCTACTCACAGAAGTCCGAAAACAGCCATTGATTGAACTCATTGATGGGGTGCAAGTCACCTCACTCAAGCAAGATGCTGATCAGGCCCATATTGAAGCGGTACGCGGTGAAGAAAGCTTATCTTTACAATCAAAGCTGGTCATTGCTGCCGATGGTCGTGACTCTTTCTGCCGTAAAGCCTTGGGCATTGGCGCAGATGAGCATGATTATGATCAAGTTGCTATTGTCACTACGGTACAAACCTCTAAGCCACATCATCACGTCGGTTTTGAACGTTTTAGTCCGCTTGGGCCTTTGGCACTTTTACCCTTACCGGGGGAATACCGTCGTTCAGTGGTCTGGCCGGTAAAAAAAGGCACTGAAGCTGAATGGCTCGGTGAAGAAAATGATCAACATTTCCTGGATGCCTTGCAGGAAACCTATGGTGACCGAGCTGGTAAATTCCAGAAAACCGGTCGCCGTTTTAGTTTTCCATTGTCACAAGTATTGGCCGAGAAACAAGCCATTGGCCGTGTGGTGCTGATGGGCAATGCTGCGCATACCATTCACCCCGTTGCAGGGCAGGGCTTTAACTTATGTATGCGTGATGCCTATGTTCTGGTTCGTTCGCTTAAAGAACAATTATCCAAATCAGCAGATATTGGTGAGCCAAGCATGTTACTTGCTTACGAGGAGGCACGATTAACCGATCAACAACGTGTGATCAAGTTCTGCGACACTGTGGTGCGCGGTTTTAGTAACCAAAACCCGCTGCTTAAACTGGTCCGCAATACTGGACTACTTGCTTTTGACATGATTCCGGGCGTAAAACCGTTGGTGGCAAATTACGCAATGGGGTTAAAAGCATGAGTGACGTTCTAGATGTGCTAGATGTTGTGGTTATTGGCGGTGGTCTGGTCGGTGGTTTGACCGCATTACTGCTGGCTCAAGGTGGTGTTCAGGCGACTGTACTCGATGCTGCCCCTGTTTTAGATGAAGCAAAAGTTCTTTCTGTTGCAAATCCACGTGTTTTGGCACTCAGCCAAGCCACCATTCATTTGCTTAAAACAGTGCATGTCTGGGAAAAGCTTGCCCGCCAGATGCCCTATAGCGGTATGCAGGTGTGGAATAAAAATGGCTATGGTGAAATCAATTTTGGACAATCCAGCCAAAACACACCCAGTGCTGAACATACTTTAGGTTCGATGGTGGAGCCGAGTGTTCTGAATCTGGCCATTCAGCAAAAAATGCTGGAACAGCTACAAGATTATCGCACCCAAGTCAAAGTCACACGCATAGAACAAGGGGTGGGCATTTGGCATATCCATCTGGCAGATGGCACGCAGCTTAAAACCAAACTGGTGATTGGGGCCGATGGGGCAAATTCATTTGTCCGTGAACAAGCCTTTATTGATCTGGATATCCTCGATTACAAGCAAGCAGGTTTGACTTGCGCCATTCGGACCGCACAGCCGCATCAACATGTAGCCCGTCAGATTTTCCTGGAAACCGGACCTTTGGCGTTTTTACCGATGGCCAGTTTAAAGGCAGAACAAGGTGGTCATTGGCAATCCATTGTCTGGACCTTACCCGACGATTATGCGGAAGAATATGCCGCTCTAGATGATGCCGCGTTTACTGCACTTTTAACCCGTGAAAGTCATCACATGCTGGGTGAGGTATTGCAGGCTACACCACGGGCGCAGTTCCCGCTTAAAGCACGTGCTGCACAGCAATATGTGAAAGCGGGCTTGGCCCTGATTGGTGATGCTGCACATGTAATTCATCCGCTCGCTGGGCAAGGGGTCAATATTGGCTGTTTAGATGCGGCCATTTTATGTGATGTGTTGCTGCATGATAAAAAGCGTGGCGTATGGGCACATGAACAAACCTTGCAGCGCTATGAACACCGTCGCAAAGGTCAAAATGATGCCATGATGCACAGCATGTCTGCGATTGGCTGGATGCAAACCACCGGGCTTTTCCCTATAGTCTGGGCGCGAAATTTCGGCTTAAAACAGGTTGAGCAACACAGCGCTTTAAAAGATGCCTTTATGTCTCAAGCCAACGGATTACAGGCCTTAAAAGACACTTGTTATGCAGTTTGAAACTGAACAGCTGCTTTTTGTACAAATATTCATATAAGTTTACTTTTTTGATTAAAAAAGATACGATTTTTTCGTATTTAACTCTATGCGAAACGATCAGAGATTGCTAAATTTCTTCCTAATTCAAAACCAATTCACATTGGAACGATAGACGTCATTTGTGGGGAGAAATAGAGATGACAGATATGAATGATTACGATGAAGTAGAAGAAACTGCAGTCGATGAAGATGAAGCGAAAGCTGCTGAAAAAGGGGCATCTGACAGTGAACCTGCGCCAACTGATGGTGATGTGGCTGAAGCAGAAACTTTAACCATCACTGCTAAACTCAAACAGCGTCAGGCTCTGGAAGATGAAGTTGCTGCGTTCCTTGCACGTGGTGGCCGCATTGTTGAAGTTCCAGCGGATGAGTCTGCAAAAGATTAATCAGGCCTTTACTCAATTTTGTAAGGGATAAAAAAAGCATCACGGACGTGATGCTTTTTGAGTTTTTACTGGTTGATTTTTAATCTTTATGGGTGAGTTGCAACGCACGTTGATAGGCCACTTTCTTTTTGATGCCTGTCAAATCTGCTGCCAATTGTGAAGCGGCTTTTACCGATAAATCTTGCAACAAGCGAGTCAACAACTGATCCAGTTTTTCCTGATCTAAATCTTTTTCTACTGTCGCGCCACCAATGACTAAAACAATTTCACCTTTTTGCTGGTTATGATCAGATTCAATTAGTTGAATTAACTCGGCCAACGTCATTTTCTTGATGGTTTCAAAGGTTTTGGTAATTTCACGGGCAAAACCCACCGGGCGGTCTGCACCAAAAATATCGGCCATGTCTCTGACTGAATCTAAAATACGATGTGGTGCTTCATAAAAAATTAAAGTTTGCGTTTCATCTTTCAATTTTTCTAACTGAATTCGACGCTGGGACTGGCGCGAAGGCAGAAAACCTTCAAAGCTGAAACGGTCGCTTGGCAAACCGACAGAACTGAGCGCAGCAATTGCAGCACAGGCACCCGGTACAGGAACCACACGGATATTCTGCTCTTGCGCGGCACGAACCAGTTTAAAACCCGGGTCACTAATCAGCGGTGTACCGGCATCACTAATCAGGGCCATATTTTCGCCGTTCAGTAACCTCTGGATCAATATATCAATTTTGTTACTTTCATTATGCTCATGACACGCAGTCAGTGGAGTTGATATATTATGGTGCTTTAATAATTGAGCAGAAGTACGCGTATCTTCTGCCGCGATAATACTGACTGACTTTAAAACATCAATCGCACGATAAGTGATGTCATCTAAGTGCCCAATTGGGGTCGCTACAACAAATAACTGAGCACTCATAAGGTTTCTCCAATGTTGAATAATAAAAATAATTTGATGGGCTTGATGCTGTATTGCATTTTTAACCAGGCACAAGCCGAAGTATTGGTCATTTTACCTGAATCGGGTCCTATGGCGCGAGCCGGATTGAGCGTCAAACAGGGTTTTATGAGCGCTTATCAAGCATCAGACCAGAAAACCCCGATTAAATTTGTAAACTCGGATAAAAAACAAATTGCCCAGCTGCTAAAAATAAATGTCAATAAAAAAACCCAAATGGTGATTGGGCCTTTAGCGCGTAATGAAGTAGAAGGGCTAATCAGGAGTAAACCCAAAGTGCGTGTTCTGGCTTTAAATGAAGTGACGGATCAAGCAGACAATGTCTGGCAATTTAGCTTGTCCAAGAAAGATGATGCTTATGCGCTGAATCAAATTCTGCAGAAAGACAAAATTAAGCAACTGTATGTTTTTCGCCAGCCGGGGGCAGAAGTCGACAGTGAGCTTTTTCTCATGTCTTTGGTGTCACAAATGGATTATCCCTTAACTTTTGTTGAGGAAGTGCCTAAAAAGTTGAATAAAAAAAGCAGTTTATTGCTGCTCGGAAATAATCAATGGATCAATAGCCTGACCAAGCTGCCCAATAAAAATGTTTATGTACTGGCGAATGCTATTGAGCAGCAGCAACCGGTCCCCAAAGGCGTGAAGTTTTGTGATGCACCTGCTTTATATGATCTGGCATGGCCGGATGTAATCAGGGCCTATCAACAAAATCCTGTTTCCATGCCGTATCAACGGCTACTGGCCTTTGGGGGGGATGCCTGGCATATTGCTCAGCAATATTTAGATACACCGAATTTGAAAAGTATTGAATTTCAGGGGCGTACCGGTCTGATTCAAATCAGTAATAATCATATCCAGCGTATTCCACATTGTTTTGAGAGTACCCAAAAAGGCATTAAGACCTTGTAAAGGCAATGAATATGCAAGCAAATTTAAATTTGGGACAATGGGCAGAACAGCAGGCTTTAGAATTTTTGCAAGCTCAGGGTTTCGCGCTGATCGTCATGAATTATCATTGTCGATATGGGGAAATTGACCTGATTGTACAAAAAAATCAGGAATTGATCTTTGTGGAGGTGAAAGCACGCTCCGCGACTCAATATGCACAATCCTATGAAACAATTTCATTCTCTAAACAAAAGAAGATCATGAAATCGGCATTATGCTTTCTAAATACTCATCCACAATTCCAACATTTTTATTGTCGTTTTGATGTGATTTGTTTTGATTTTTTTCAACAATTTGCAAAAACAATACAGCAAGATTTTTCTAAATTCACTTATGATCAACAATGGATTGAAAATGCTTTTACTTTTGAGCAAGAGTTTATTAATCTTTGAACAAAATCAGAGCATAAATGCTGAAATAAAATAGAATTGAAATTAACGATTAGGAGTCTTGCTGAGTGTTTAACCGTATTGCAATGACGTTACTGTGTGTAGCAAGTTTATCTGGTTGTGCAAGTTTCATCTCTGGTGGCACAGGCGCCGCCCCGGTAGGAACAGAAAGTGGTGCTCGTTCACTTGGACAAGTATTTATCGATTCATCTATAGAACGTACCGCTAAAATTAATTTATATAAACTGGATGCACGATTTAAGCAATCGCGTGTCAACATTGAAAGTTTCCATGGCAATGTCTTACTGACCGGCCAAGTGCCAGATGCCCATTTAAAGCAATTGGCTGAAGATAATGTACGCGCGATGACCGACGTCAAAACTGTACATAATTATATTACCGTCGGCAATCAAATCGGTTATGCCACCATTATGCAAGATACCACGGTCACAGCCAACACGCGTGGGCTGGTGATGAAAGCCGTGGTGGTCTCGGATAGTAAACTCCGCATTCATACTGAAGATGGCATTTTATATGTAATGGGGCGTTTAAATAGTGCCGAGATTAACGATCTGAATCAGGTGCTTGAGCAAGTCGGCAATGTCACTAAAATCATTACCCTGATTGATAATGTTGAACAATCTCGTGCAGTGACTTCAAGTTTTAGCAGTCCAGCGGTGTATGCACAACCCGTTGAACAAACCCCTGTAGCCATTGATCCTGACCAAGCTGAGCCTACGAATGCTCAATAATGTAACGCAAGTGGTCAAAACGAAACTGGAACAAAACCTTGCATTGGTGAAAATGTTTTACAAGGATTTTCGCCTTTACGATTTTGGTAGTTATGCACTGAATCGTCTAACCCCTAAAAAAGGTTATTCGGTTGTTGAAAATATTGCTTATGGCTTGAAAGCACGGCAACGCCTGGATATTTTTACTGCTGAAACCCCACGTGAACAACGTCCTTTAATTGTATTTGTGCATGGCGGGGCGTGGTTACACGGAGATAAAAAAGATTACCGCTTTGTTGGTGAAGCCTTTGCAAAAGAGGGCTATGACGTTGCGGTGATCAATTACCATCTGGCACCGGAACATGTATTTCCCAGCTATATTGATGACCTGAGTCTGGCATTAAATTATCTAAGCCAGCATCAAGCTAAACTGAATATTCGGACTGAAAAAATCGTGTTGATGGGGCATTCGGCCGGTGCATTTAATGTCATGTCGGCGCTGTATCATCCAAAGCCCTATACCTTGCACTGCCGTAATCAAATTCAAGCGATTATTGGATTATCTGGACCTTATCATTTTGATTATAAAGATGATCCCGTATGTGCCGATGCGTTTGATCAGAGTATCCCTTATCAACATGTGATGCCATATTATTTTATTGAAGCGAACACGGTAAAACATTACCTGTTTCTGGCAGCCAATGATCAAATTGTCAGCCATACCAATTCAAGAGATTTGCATCGTATTTTGCAAGAAAAGGGCAATCATAGCCAGATGATTACCATTCCGGGTACCGGGCATGTTTCGATTATGGGATCGGTTTCGAGTTTGTTTAGTCGCTATTTTCAGACCAAGAAACAAATTTTGGCAGTCTTGGATGAAGCCCTAAAACCTTAACTTATAACCATTCACGGGTGTCATCTGCAACAGGATGACCTTCGGTAATGTGTTTAATCATGGCGTATGCAATGCTGCCTTTAAAAGGAATTTCGGGCAGCTGATCCAGTTTAAAGAACTGCGCATCGCTAATTTCTTCTTCTTGAAGCTTGATCTCTCCAGAAGCATATTCAGCACGGAAAGCCAGCATTAAATTGCTTGGAAAAGGCCAGGGCTGGCTGGCAAGATACTGGATATTTTTCAGTTTTAATCCGACTTCCTCGAAGGTCTCACGGCGGACTGCTTCTTCTAAAGTTTCTCCAACTTCGACAAAACCGGCAATCAGACCATACATATTGCTTTTGTTTTTCGCATTTTTAGCCAGCAGGATTTCATCATCGCCACGTGTAATAACCGTGATCACGCAAGGTTGTACCCGCGGATATTGGTGATAACGGCAAGCCGGGCAAATCATGGCATATTCAGTTGGATGCGCCTGGGTCTGATGCCCGCAGTGACTGCAGAATTTATGGTTTTTACGCCATTCAAGCAGCTGGATTGCGCGGCTAGCCTGTTCGAATTGCTTGGTATCCCAAAGCGTCAATAACTGACGGATAGGAACCAGTTGCAAGCCTGGAGGAATAGGCTCATCTTCGAGAAGATCACGGGCAATCACTTGATCACCCGTGTTGAAGTGAAGATCACTTGCCAAACGTTCTACTTGAGGCAGTTGAAAATTTTCATCTACTAACAGTTGATGTTGATGAAAGATATAAGCAAGTGATAATTCAGACATTAGGCTACAGTTTTCAGTTTTTCGCTACTTTGCAATGCTACATTAAACATCGACTGCAATACAGGCTGTTTGTATTTTAAATTGTCAATCATCATATCGGCACTGGCTAAAGTATCGAGGGTGTGATTGATTTGCTCAACACTAATTAATGTTGAACTTTCAACTTGCTGCTGAATAAAGTCTGCTGCGGTTTTTAAGGCAGTTTGACCTGCTTCAGCATTTAAGAACAACAGTGCACCACCAATTTCACGTAATTGGGTCGGCAAATTCTCTACAGTTGCCAAATTGTTGTCTTGTAAATATTGCATTAAGGTTTGGCTAGCAAGATCAATTACAGCTTTCGACTCATTCAGCAAAGCCGCATGCGCTTCATCTAAACGGTCTAAAGAGATATTCATGTTATGCACACGAAGCTGTAAACGGCTTGATGTATGATGACGCTCCAGTACGCCAATTGAATTCATCGCAGATAGAATGCAATTCATCAATTGCTGAGCAAAACCTTCATCTTTTAGCACTTCCGCACTGCTGAGCAAGCTGGCCTGGCGCGACAAGTCATTAAAGGCTTCATTCAGATTTAGCACTTTGAAAATATTAGCAAGACTGATGAGTTTATCTTGTAATTCCTGGGTTTTTTCTGGGGTCATATTTTGATAGTTGTATTCGATGTCGTTACGAATTTGTGCCATTTCCGTGGTCACAAGTTCACTAATCGTATGCATGGTATCAAAATCGGGACCATAAAGATGACGGCTGAATACCTGTAATTGCGTATCGGTCAGATGGTCTTCACCCAGATTAAGCTGGCTGCGGATATGCTCAGCAGTCTCATCTTCCTGGCTAATGCACAGGCTTAAAATATTGGCTAAATCGGCCAGGCTGGGTTTGAAACGGTCTGGCGTGTTGAAGTATTGCGCCATATTGCGTTCAATACTGACCAATGTGCGTAAACGCGGATCATTGAGAAGCAAATGGTCGATCTGTTCAAAGGCAACATGGACCAGATTCCAGTATTGCTTGCTGGGTGTATTTTCGGCAAGACCAGCTAAATATGCCCCGGTTAATTTAATCGCTTGCAGGTCAAATTCGGTTTCTTCCTGTCTAATCAGCTTGTTTAATGACAGTTTATACAAGCGATGCACGTATTTAGATTTTTCTAAGCTTGGTGCTTTAGGAAGCTGAAAGTCAGGGGTAATAGAATCAATCAATGACTCAATATGCTGGCCTTCATGGGTAATAGGTTTACCCAAGACAATCTCAAGGCGATTCAGGGTATCGAGCAGGAATTGTGGAATTTTAACTTCACGCAAGCAAATAAATTCGATATAGCGCTTCATCATAGTGGTGCCTTCACTCAAGGCGATCACCTCCTGCGTGTTAATTTGCGCAGGATTCCCCATAATCTTGCGCATTAACTCGGCAGAATATTGAGCGATTTGAGCCAGGGTAGGGATATTAATCAATGCCAATACCTGGGCACATTGCTCAAATTGATTCAGTGCATCATCAATACCAAAAGGTAAGGTTTGGTCTTCTGCTAAGCTGCTAACCGCTGATTCGACTAGTTTAATTGAGTTATCAACCTCATTTTTTATTATCAATAATGCAGTTGGGTCAAAATGAATAGAGGTTTGGTAAGACATGGATCTGCACCTTTCCTAGTGTTTTATCTGTTTATGAGCAGCCTGTTTAAGGGCGAAACTTCTTTACATTCAACTATAACTTAACTGTTAAACGTTTAAATACAAAAAACCACTAGAAATGTAGATTTTATTTTGTAAAAAGACAAGCTGTTCCATATTTTTCTTCAAATTCCTTGATCCATGTCTCATGTGCTTCAAGTTCCTGTTCTGAAGGCAAGATCACAGGAAGCTCGACTTGTACGCTTAGACGTGCTGTCTGTGCCTCTTGTTGCTCACTCTCGGTCAAGGTATCCATGTCGAAGGAAACCTGACCACCGGTCATGGCTAAATAGACATCTGCCAGAATTTCAGCATCGAGTAAGGCACCGTGGAAAGTACGGTCGCGTTGTGGAATTTCGTAACGGCGCACCAAGGCATCCAGGGAGTTCTTTTGCCCCGGATGTTTGCTTTTCGCCATGGCCAAGGTGTCGGTAACCTCGCACACTTCAGACAAGGCCACAAAGCCCGCACGTTTGAATTCCATGTCCAGGAAGTTCATGTCGAAGCTGGCGTTATGCGCAATAATTTCTGCACCTTTTAAGTACTCAAAAAGTACATCGGCAATTTCGGCATAAACCGGTTTGTCTTGCAAAAACGCATCTGAAATACCATGGATATTTTCAGAATCACCGACCGGTTTTTTCGGGTTGATATAAATGTGAATCGAGCTGCCGGTTAGTTTACGGTTGACCATTTCAATGGCACCGACCTCAATAATCCGGTCAGTGTCCTGGAAATAGAAACCGGTGGTTTCGGTATCCAGAATCAGCTGGCGCGGACCATGAACTTGCTTGGTTCGTGGCGTAATCGCAATATGTGGATGTTCTACATTGATCAGGTCAGATGCAGCATTTTCTATCATTTCATCTTGAATTTCAGCTTGGTCATTTATGTCTTCAGGCTGAAGCATGTCTTGTTCTAAATTTTCTAAAGCTTCGCTGTCATCCTGCAGATCAGATTCGATTAAATCGAAACCAAAAGGGTCATCTAGTAGCCAGTCCTTTTCCACTTTTTTTTTATCTACAACTACAGCTTCTGCCGAGGACTGTTCCGCTTTTAATGCTGGATTTTTCATGGCTTTTAAGGTTTGGTCTGCACCCAAGTTGGCAAGCTGATCTGCCATTTCATTGCCCGGATGTCCAGCATGACCTTTAATCCAGTTCCACTCAATTTCGCGGCCCTGGCAGGTTGCATCCAGCAGTTTCCACAGGTCCGGATTTTTAACATCTTTCCAGTTTTTCTTTTTCCAGCCATGAATCCACTCGGTAATCCCTTGTTTTACATAGTTGGAATCTGTCCAGATAATCAGTTTGGCATCACTGGGACAGAATTTAATCCCTTCAATTGCCGCGCTGAGTTCCATGCGGTTGTTGGTGGTGTCCGGTACGCCGCCATACAGTTTGTGCTCTTCAGTTTCAGTAATGACATATGCACCCCAACCGCCTAAACCTGGATTGCCACGACAAGCGCCATCGACATAGAGTGTGATTGTTTGAGCCATATAAACCAAATCCGAACGAGTGAGAGTTAAATTGAAGCATGTGAATGGTGTATTGTATAACGCAATTGCACTTTTGAACTGTATAACATGCTTATTTTTTAATTTCTTGTAACATTTACAGTGAAATCGCGCTAAATTAATCTCTTGTGTCAGCGACATGCTTCACTACAATGGCATATCTAAAAAATAAATTTTATACGAGTTGTCTGGATTTTCTTTATGTATAAACCAACCGCGATTTTGTGGCAGCCTTTATTACCCAATTTTTTTAAAATTACAGTATTGGGCTCAGCTTTAGCTGCGCTAGGTTTGACGGGTTGTTCCTCGAGCCAAAGTGCAACGCATGGATCAAAATCGAAACTGGTGGGTTCTGCATATCTGGACGCCAACAGCTTGGACTCTTTGGAAGATTTGCTCTCTGCAACAGATATGCGTGCGGTAGAAGGCGATCGTCTGCTCATTTTAAAACATGGTGATGTCTGGAAACGCATGACCGTGGGTTTCAAAATGGATCAAACCCATTGGGACTCTCGTATTGAAGCACAGCGCGGCTGGTTTATTTCACGTCAACCGTATTTAGACCGTTTGAGTGCACGTGCTTCGCGTTATCTTTATCACACCGTGAAAGAAGCAGAACGTCGCGGCTTGCCGACTGAACTGGCTTTGTTGCCGATTATTGAAAGTTCCTATGACCCTGCGGCAACCAGTAGTGCAGCAGCAGCAGGGATGTGGCAATTCATTCCAAGTACCGGACGTATTTATGGTTTAAAACAAACCAGTTTATATGATGGTCGCCGTGATGTGGTCGAATCGACGCGTGCAGCTTATGAATTTTTAGGTGCATTGTACAATCAGTTTGGCTCGTGGGAACTGGCTTTGGCGGCATACAATGCAGGCCCGGGACGTATCCAGCAAGCGATTAACCGTAACAAAGCGGCAGGTTTACCGACAGATTACTGGTCACTGAAACTGCCACAAGAAACCATGAACTATGTGCCGCGTTTTTTGGCGGTGGCACAAATTATTAAAAATCCGGCTGCATATGGAGTGTCTTTACCTCCAATTGCCAACCGCCCGCACTTTAGAGAAGTATCCGTTGGACCGGTAAGTCTGAATGAAATTGCCTCGATTACTGGCTTAAGCCGTGCTGAGCTATATCAGTTAAATCCGGGGCACCGCGGTGATCGTATTGATAGCGAAAGTCCAATGCGGATTATTATTCCTGCAGATTTAAGCCCATCAATTGATGCTCGAATTAAAAAACTATCACCAAATTCAGGTGGTTTATGGGCAAATACTGCAAAACCTTTTACCCCGGAAAAGTCTAATCCGCCTGAATTAAATACCCGGGTGATGAGTCCGGTAAAAACAGCTCCGCCAGTATTGACTACAACGACTACAAAAAATTCTCAGCCTGCTGCAACTGTAGCGGTTAAACCAGCCAGCCCTGTAACAACAACACAAGCCTCGAATAGCCGCGTCTCTACCCCTCAAGGTTCAGCGGCGTTGGCATCGTTTGCAGCGAATAGCGATATTCCAAGTGCGCCACGTATACCTGTTGCTGTGACACCCGTTGCCAATGTTAAGCCTGTAACGGTTGAGCCACCATTATCTACAGCTGAACGTGAGCAAATTTTGGCTGCGGTAAAAGCTGAAGGTGCAAATAAAACAGTCGAGCAGGTGCTGCAACCTGTAGCCAGCAAAGCTGAACAAGACAAAGTGGTTGCAGAACTGAAAGCCATTGCACCGCAAGGTACAGAAATTACCGATCCATTTGACGGTAAAATTAAACTCACAGCGATTCAAACCAGCCAATCCATCGCAGAGCAACAAGGTAAAGAGCTGACTAAAGGTTTCTCTTATCCAAAAGGTGTAGCGGAAAATACCAAAGCCGATTCTGACGAAGCACAACGTAACCAAGGCAAAAACTACCTGAAGACGGATTCAGAAGTTGTGGTGGTCGCGCCTAAAGGAAAACGCAGTACTTATACCGTTCTTCCGGGCGATACTCTGGCCGTTATTGCAATGAAAAATGGTTTGAACTGGCGTGATGTGGCGAAGTGGAATCAGATCGATCCAAATTCACCACTGTATGTGGGAACCAGTATTTATCTATATGATGCTAAACCGCAAAGTACAGAAACGTCTGCAACAACCAAGACAAAAACACAGCCTGAAACTTATGTGGTTCAAGCCAATGACAGTTTGACTGGGTTGGCTAGCCAGTTTGGCCTGTCGGTGAAACAGCTTGCGGATTACAATAATTTATCCGTCAGCAGCGGTTTGCGTGTGGGGCAAAAATTATCCTTAAAAGAAACCGCTCAAAGCAATTCCAATACTGCAGATAACAAGACCAATAACGCAACACAAGCCGCTAAAGTGAAAACCAAGTCCTATGTAGTCAAGCGCGGCGAATATTTAAAACTGATTGCTGACCGTTATGCCTTGTCTAATCAGGAACTGGCAGATTTAACCACGGGCTTAACTTCGGGCAGCAGTTTAATGGTGGGGCAAAAAATTAATGTTCCATTACATGAAGTCGAAAACAAGCTAGAGACGAAGCAGGAAGAAAAAGCCACTGCTGTTAAAGTAGAAACGGTAGTTCCAGACACTTCGTATAAAACTGAAAATTATCGGGTACAACGTGGTGATACCTTATCCAGTATTGCTGCACAGTCGAAAATTTCTTTAACTGAATTGGCCCAGCTTAATAAATTATCCAACAGCAGCGGTTTACAGGTGGGTCAAAGCCTTAAAATCCCTGCAGGTTCAACCGTGCCTGAAAGTTATACCGTGCAATCCGGCGACAGCTTGTCGGCTATTTCGGCCAAATATAATTTGGGCATGGATTATATTGCCAATATTAACGGCATTAGCCGTAATACAGGCTTGCGTGTTGGACAGCGTTTAAAACTCAGTGGTGAAGCTGAACCTGCAGTTCAGCCTGTAAATGAAACAGTCATCGACAAGACTGAAAGAGCAGTTAAAGGCGTGAAGCCAAGTGTGCACGTGGTGAAATCAGGTGAGACTTTAAGTTCGATTGCACGTCAGCATTATCTACAGCTTCAGTACTTGGCCGATCTCAATCAGATTCGTACCAACAGCACTGTACGTGTTGGACAGCGGCTAAAAATCAGTTTACCGCCTGAAATTGAAGAAAGAGCCAACAGTATTCGTCCTGTCGCTGCAAGTCAGATAGAAACCAAATCTTCATCTCCTAAAGGCACTGATAGCTATACGGTAAAATCAGGTGAGTCTTTAAATGCAATTGCGAATCGGGTAGGGGTATCGGTTGCAGAACTGGCAAGCATGAATAAACTCAGTAGTAGTGCCGGTTTACGCGTGGGTCAAAAGATTGTGCTGCCTAAAACAGTCACAGAATACAAAATCAAGCGCGGTGATACCCTGATCGGTTTAGCTAACCGTTATGGACTGGATACAGATAAACTGGCGGAAATGAACGCGATCAAACCGAATACTCAATTGCGTATTGGTGAAGTGATTAAAGTTCCAAACTTATAATAATAACAAGACAGGGAGTCAGTTTAGATGTCATTTGCTATCGCAAAACGCTTGAGTTTTGCCTGCGGGATGAGTCTGTTGACTCAAGGGCTGTGGGCTGCTGTGCAGACTACGCCTTATATTGCGGTACATAGCCAGCCGAAATATGCTGGTTTGGCCGTCATGCCTTATGCCAATGCCCATGCGCCAAAAGGCGGTTATTTAAGTACCGCCAGCAATGGAACATTCGACAACTTAAATAGTATGAATGGCAAAGGCAGCTCAATAGAGGGCATTGAGCATTTGTTTGACTCGCTCATGTCGAGCTCACTGGATGAGCCGGGGGTGATGTATCCCTTGCTGGCAGAAAAAGTGACTTATGATCCGGATCAAACCCAATATGTCATTTTCCATCTCAATCCCAAAGCACGCTTTAGTGATGGCAGTGAAGTGACGGCACAAGATGTCAAATTCAGTTTTGACACCTATAAAACCAAGTCTAATCCAGGCTTGCAGATGTATCTGGCCGATCTGGATAAGACCGAAGTGTTGTCCAAATATGCGGTCAAGATGAGTTTTAAGTCTGACAATAACGCGGAGATGCCGCTGATCTTGTCGCAAATGCCGATTTATTCAAAACGCGATTGGCAGAACAAGGATTTCACCCGTGTCACCATGCAGCCGATTCTGGGTTCAGGACCGTATCTGATTGATCGCATTGATGCCGGTCGCAGTATTACTTACAAACGTAACCCGAATTATTGGGGTAAAGATTTACCGGTCAATAAAGGTCGTTATAACTTTGACCGTTTGAAGTATGTGTATTACCGCAGTCTGGATATTGCTTTTGAGGGGTTTAAGTCAGGTCAATATACCCTGCATGAAGAGTTTACTGCGCGTAAATGGGTGACTGAATATCATTTTCCTGCAGTAAAAACCGGGATGGTGGTGAAATACAAGTTTCAGCACAATAACCCGATTCCCACACAAAGTTTTGTCTTTAATACCCGTCGTACACCTTTTCAGGACATCAAATTCCGCCAGGCCATTAGCTATGCCTACGATTTTGAATGGCAAAACAAAGCGCTATTTTATGGGCAATATCAACGCTTACAGAGTTACTTTGCCAATAGTGAACTGGAAGCCAAAGGTGTACCAAGCCCTGCAGAGTTGGCGATTTTAAAACCGTATTTATCCAAATTAACGCCGATTCAACGTCAGGGTGTTTTGAAGGATTGGAAATATCCGGTGTCTGATGCCAGCGGATTTAACCGCAATAATCTGCTGACCGCACGTCAGTTACTCATTAAAGCTGGCTATACCTTTAAAAATGGCCGTTTGCTCGATACCAAAGGCAAGCCGATCCGGATTGAATTTTTAATTCATCAGGATGGTTTACAACGTACGCTGATGCCGTTTATACGCAATATGAAACGTCTGGGTGTGGATGTGGCCATTCGTCATGTCGATGTGCCGCAATACATTGAACGCATGCGTAGCAAGGACTTTGACATGACCACCAATGTAATGCCACAGTCACTCAATCCGGGTAATGAACAGGCACAGTTCTGGGGCAGTGCATCGGCAGATCAGCCGGGTAATTATAATTATGCCGGCATTAAAAATCCGGTCATTGATGAGATGATCCAGCAGCTCATCCGTGCACCTGATCGCGAGCAATTGGTCATCAGAACCAAGGTGCTGGATCGTTTATTGCGTGCCGGTTATTATCAAATTCCGACCTATGGTAAAGGTGAAAACTGGTTTGCCTACTGGAACATGTATCATCAGCCCAAGGTGAAACCGAAACTTTCAACCGGGATTGACTATTGGTGGAGTGATGCCGCACAAGCCAAAAAAGTTACCCAGTATTTAAATCAAAAATAAACGATAAGCAAAAGCCAAGGCGCAAGGAACATTGTTTCGATGGGCATATATATATTAAAAAGACTGCTGCTGATTATTCCGACACTGTTTTTCATTTTATTGATTAACTTTGTGGTGATTCAGATTGCACCCGGAGGTCCAGTCGAGCAAGCCATTCAGCAGGCCGAGGCTTTTCAGGGCATGGGCGCAACCGGTGGTGAAACCGCGACGGCCAAAAGCAACTATCAGGGTGCAAAAGGCTTGAGCGAAGAAATGGTCGAGAAGATTAAGGCGCAATATGGTTTTGATCAGCCGGCACCCGAACGCTTCTGGATGATGCTGAAAAGTTATGTCACTTTTGATTTTGGCAGCAGTTTTTTTAAAGATAAGCCTGTGACCCAACTGCTGTGGGAAAAAATGCCGGTGTCCTTGTCATTAGGATTATGGAGCACTTTGCTGATCTATCTGGTCTCTATTCCTTTAGGCATTAAAAAAGCGCGGCAACATGGCATGCTGTTTGACAAATCCACCTCGATGTTATTGGCGATTGGTTATGCCGTACCTTCTTTTGTCTTTGCAGTCTTGCTGATTGTGTTTTTTGCGGGTGGTTCCTATTTTCAGTGGTTCCCGCTACAGGGACTGGTTTCGGAAAATTTTAGTGAACTGAGCGTGTTTGGAAAAATTAAAGATTATTTTTGGCATATGACTTTGCCTTTGCTTGCGATGGTGATTGGCGGTTTTGCCAGCCTCACCTATTTAACCAAATATTCATTTATGGAAGAGTTGAGCAAGCAGTATGTCTTGGCTGCACGTTCTAAAGGTTTAACTGAATCACGGGTGTTATACGGACATGTTTTCCGTAATGCCATGCTGATTGTGATTGCGGGTTTGCCTGAAGCCCTGATCGGCATTTTCTTTGTCGGCAACCTGTTTATTGAAATCATCTTTAATCTGGATGGTCTGGGACTACTTGGTTTTGAAGCAATTCAACAGCGCGATTATCCTGTGATTTTCGGGACATTGTTCCTGTTTACCTTGCTAGGTTTGATTCTACGTTTAATCAGTGATGTGTTGTATCAGGTGATTGACCCGCGTATTAATTTTGATTCGCGAGGTGCTGAATAATGTCACCTTTAATGCATGCACGCCTGAAACGTTTTAAGGAAAATAAGCTTGGTTTTGGCTGCTTAATCGTCTTTGCCGTGATCTTGGTTTTATCGCTTGCTTCTGAACTGATCGCTAACGATAAACCGCTTTTGGTGAAATACGATGATTCACTTTATGTGCCGGTTTTTAAATCCTATCCGGAAACGGCTTTTGGCGGGGTATTTGAAACCGAAGCCGATTATAAAGATCCTGTGGTACAGCAACTCATTAATGATAAAGGCTGGGCAGTCTGGCCGTTAATCAAATATTCCTATCAAACACCGAATCTGGAACTGGCGGTTCCTGTACCTTCTGCACCTACCTCACAAAACTGGCTAGGTACCGATGACCAAGGGCGTGATGTACTGGCGCGTATTCTTTATGGTTTGCGCGTATCGCTGTTGTTTGGATTTGCTTTGACCATTGCTTCAGCACTGCTTGGAATCGCTGTCGGGGCGATTCAGGGCTATTATGGTGGATGGATTGATTTGCTCGGTCAGCGCATTCTGGAAGTGTGGGGCGGTTTGCCGATGCTATTCATGGTGATGATTCTGGTCAGCATGTTTACCCCGAACGTCTACTGGCTGTTTCTGATTATGCTGCTGTTTGGCTGGACTACTTTGGTGGGACTGGTTCGCGCTGAATTTTTAAAGGCACGTAATCTGGATTATGTCCGTGCCGCACGTAGTCTGGGTGTAGAGGATCGAACGATTATGTTCCGTCACATCTTGCCCAATGCCATGAGTTCCAGTTTGTCACAGTTACCCTTTATGTTGACGGCCAATATTACCGCACTGACTGCATTGGACTTTTTAGGCTACGGTTTACCACCAGATGCTGCATCTTTGGGTGAATTGTTATTACAAGGCAAATCTAACCTGAATTCACCGTGGCTGGCACTCTCTGGCTTCTTTACCTTGGCCATTGTCTTATCTTTATTGATTTATATCGGGGAGGCGACACGCGATGCATTCGATCCAAGACGCCAATAATCCAGAAGCGGTATTAACTGTAGAACATCTTAATATTCAGCATGAACAGCAGGTTCTGGTGGATGACCTGAACTTTAAGCTGCATGCAGGTGAAACCATTGCCATTGTCGGGGAAAGCGGTTCAGGGAAATCGATTAGCAGTCTGGCTTTGCTTGGGCTTTTGCCCAGTACCTTAAAAATAAAAGGACAAGCTTGGCTTGGGCAACACGATCTGTTGGCACTGAAAACTGAGCAGCTGAGACAAGTTCGTGGCCAGAAAATTGCCATGATTTTCCAGGAACCGATGACGGCTTTAAATCCACTCCATCGGGTGGAAAAAATTATTGGCGAAACTTTATTATTACAAGGTTGGTCAAAGCAGAAGACCCAAGCGCGCATTATCGAATTGCTGAATGATGTCGGGATTAGCGAACCTGAAGATAAATTACGCCGTTATCCGCATGAACTTTCCGGTGGGCAGCGTCAACGGGTGATGATCGCCATGGCATTGGCTTTAGATCCGGACATTTTAATTGCTGATGAGCCAACTACCGCTTTGGATGTGACTTTACAGGCGCAAATCTTACATCTGCTTAAGTCATTACAGCAAAGCCGCAATATGGCGATGATTCTGATCAGCCATGACTTAAATCTGGTACATCGCTATGCCGATCAGGTGATTGTGATGAATAAAGGAATGGTCGAAGAACAGGGCAGCGTTGCGGAAATTTTTAACAACCCCAAACACGCCTATACCCGAGATTTGCTGAATCATGATTTTGGTGAAGCCATTCAAGTTGCAGACAGTCCGAATATATTGGCTTTACATAATGTCGCGGTGAAATTTCCAATCAAGCAAGGCTTGTTGAATCGGGTCAAAGACTACTTTGTTGCAGTTGAACCGCTGGATTTACAGTTGGCCCAAGGGGAATCGATCGGCATTGTCGGTGAAAGCGGTTCCGGTAAAAGCTCACTGGCCTTGGCGATTACCCGCTTAATTAAAAGTGACGGTGAAATTGTGCTGCTTGGCACAGATTTGAACCAATGCAATGAAAAGCAGTTACGTCCCTTACGTGCCGAATTTCAGATTGTATTTCAAGACCCGTTTAGCAGTTTAAATCCACGCTTGAATGTGGAACAAACCATTGGTGAAGGCTTGGGCTTAAAAAAACTGGCTACCGCGGAAATATCCCAGCGGATTGATGAAGCCTTGGAAAAAGTCGAATTGCCGGTTTCTTTTCGAACCCGTTATCCGCATGAACTTTCCGGTGGCCAGCGTCAGCGTGTTGCATTGGCACGAGCTTTGGTATTACGGCCTAAGTTACTTATTCTGGATGAACCGACCTCGGCACTGGATCGCACCACTCAGCGTGCGATCGTGAAATTGCTTAGACGCTTACAACAGGAACATCAGATCAGTTATGTATTTATCAGCCATGACTTGCAGGTGGTGAAAGCGCTATGTCAGAAAGTATTGGTGCTACGCCATGCTCAAGTCATGGAATTCCAGAGTACGGAACAATTATTTTTAAATCCACAAACTGAATATACCCGGCAACTAATTGAAGCCAGTCAGTACGTTTAAATTTACTGACAAGTCATATTGTCAGAATAGTCATTGACGGATTGCAGAATAAGGTTAGGGTATTAAATCTAGATAAATACAAATAAATCAGGATAGAAATATGAGCCATCTTGCTGAAGCGACCACCATTGGAAATGTCACTTTTAAAAATAGAATTATCAAAGCTGCGATGAGTGAAGCCTTGGCAAATGATGCAGGTCAGCCAAGCCAGTTACATTTTAATCTTTATGAAGCTTGGGCCAAAGGTGGCTTGGGTTGCGCGATTACCGGCAATGTGATGGTAGATTTCCGCGCCAAAAATGAACCGGGCGTGGTGGTGATTGAGTCGGAACGTGATTTGGCCAAGCTACAGCAATGGGCAGAGATTGGTAAACAGCATGGCATGGTGCAACTGATTCAATTGTCCCATCCAGGCCGTCAGTGTCCTAAAGGCTTAAACAAGGAAACGGTTGCACCGTCGGCAGTTCCTTTTAGCCCGGTGCTTGCCACCACATTTGGTACACCGCGTGAATTAGGTGAAGATGAAATTCTCGACATTATCCAGCGTTTTGCCACTTCTGCCCAAATCTGTGAAAAAGCCGGTTTTGAAGGCGTGCAGTTGCATGGTGCGCATGGTTATCTGATCAGCCAGTTTTTATCGCCCTTGACCAATAAGCGTCAGGATCAATGGGGCGGCTCGATTGAAAACCGCATGCGTTTCTTGCTGGAAATTTATAAAGCAGTTCGTGCGGCAACGTCGGAACAATTTATCATTTCGGTGAAACTGAACTCGGCAGATTTCCAGCGTGGCGGAATTACAGAAGATGAAGTCATTGCAGTGTTTAAAGCGATTGATGAAGCGGGAATTGACCTGATTGAAATTTCAGGCGGAACCTATGAAGCCCCGGCAATGGCTGGAGCAAAAGCAGATAAACGTAAAGTCAGCACCATTGCCCGTGAAGCGTATTTCCTCGATTTTGCCGAGAACATTCGTAAACAGGTCAAATGTCATTTAATGGTGACAGGCGGTTTTCGTACGGTAGCAGGAATGAATGCAGCGCTGGATAGTGGTGCATGTGAATTTATCGGAATTGCCCGTCCGTTGGCGGTGGAAACCGACTTAACCGATCGTTTGATAGCGGGACAGGATGTGCGTTACGCAGTAGATAAAATTAAAACCGGCATCCCGATGGTCGATAAAATGGCGATTATGGAAATTATCTGGTACGCCGCACAGTTTAAAGATATTGCGCAAGGCAAACGCCCTAATCCAAAACTTTCACCGCTGAAAGTGTTCTTGAAATATGCCACAGGCAATATTACCGCCATCATTAAAGGCCAGATTAATTCACGTCGTAGTGCTTAAGCGGATTACCATGCTTTAGGCCAATACCACTCAAACTCCAAAGCAGACCATTGTCCTTTTTCCGCTGCACGTTGAAAGGCCTGTCTGTTTTTTTATGGGATATTTAAAAGAGCATTATCTTTTTTAGAAAAATATTCAGAGAAAATAGTAATAGTTTTACGATCTGGAAAGTACGAAATAAAAAGCAGTTTGGAATTTATAATATTTAAAAACAAAAAAGCCTGAGTCAAAATGCTCAGGCTTTTTTATGAGATTTTTCAATCTCGAATATGGCGACCCTACGGGGATTCGAACCCCGGTTACCGCCGTGAAAGGGCGATGTCCTAGGCCTCTAGACGATAGGGTCATCTATATGAATTGGCGTCCCCACGGGGATTCGAACCCCGGTTACCGCCGTGAAAGGGCGATGTCCTAGGCCTCTAGACGATGGGGACGTTTCAGAGGTGGGCGTATAATAGGGTGGATATTAATACCTGTCAAACCTTTTTCGGAGATAATCTTTAAAAACCCAATCAAGTGAATAAAAATAAAACAAATATGTGAAATATACTCTGAAATTCGCTATTTTTTGCATTTTAAGGCATCCACGATGCTTTTGATGACCGCGGGATGCTGTAAATAGCCGCTAATGCTATGTGGATTGTTGATGGGTGTTCTGATTGCCTGATTAATAATCGGTGGTTCAAAATTGAAGGGGGCATTACACAAAGGGAAGGCAGTTAAAAAATCATCAGGTGAATAAAAGTTGAACCAGTCACCATAAAGTTGAGGTGGTCTGGAAATAGGGGTGACAAGTTTTTCCTGAATGACTTTAAAGGCCAGAGGCGAGCCTAAAGTAATAAAGCGCTGAATTCTGAAATGCGGATATTGATGCAACAGGTTATAGGTAATGACCGACCCGAGTGAATGCGCGACAATAATATGATCCAGCTCTGGATGAAGATAAGACATGATCCGCTGATGAACTTCCTGCATAAAATCCGGGTTGGAGAGATATAAGTAAGTTTCAATTAAGAATTTATGAATTAATGTTTCATGCAGCTTGGGATAATGGTTGAGAAACAGAACCAGCTCTTTAAAGGCATGATCTCGGGTCAATGCTGTAAACACGGCCAGGCGCTGGGTCAGTGACTTGGCGTATGCTGGATTAAAATCCGGTAATGCGCTGACACAGGGATGAGGCTCCGGGGCGATGGTGCTGTTATGCCTTAAATGAAAGGGTAGATGTAAATGCGCAATAGACTTGGGTAATAAAGTATCTAAATCCAGGTTGTTATACAGTTTATGTTTGCTGAGTAAATCACCATAAAAGGGTAACTTGATATCCAGTGAGTTTAGTTCAAGATCGAGATGTGAATGATTTAAACCGGACTGAAAGGCATTTAACCAATGTTGTCTTAATGAATCTGCATCATAGCTTTGCTGATTCATGCCGTGAATAAAAATGATTTTCATACCGGGTCAGACTTTTTATAGAGGTTATTGTCTTTATTGAGCTTAAAAAAAAGAGTGGTACTTGACCACTCTTTTTATGTGTTAGTTTTGCTTTCGATAGAAAACATAATAACTGAGATAACACGCGGCAATAAAGATCAAACAACCAATAAAGCCCGGTAGCATTTCAGGGTCAGTTGCCATACTGATACAGGTAATAAAACAGAATACAAAACCTAAGATCGGCACGATTGGAAACAAGGGTGCGGCAAAGCCTAATTCTTTTGCAGTATGACCTGCTTTATACCATTGACGACGGAAATTGAACTGGCTCAAGCAAATGCTCATCCAAACCACAACCATGGTAAATGCAGCTACACCTAGCAAGTTTTTGAAGATGGTTTCAGGTGCAAATTGTTCTGACAATAAACCCGGTAATGCACCTAGCATGGTGACCATGATCGCAATAAATGGAATACCGCGATGATTCACTTTAGAGAACACAGCAGGGAGTTGTTTTTTATCAGATAACGACCACATCATACGTGAAGCGGCATATAAACCCGAGTTGGCTGCAGATAACAGCGCCGTAATAATTACAAAGCGAATAATATCTTCTGCATGTGGAATACCAATATAGGTAAATACAGTGACGAATGGACTGCTACTGACACCTTCAGCACCCAAGCCTGCCAGCTGGTGTGGCAACAGCGCGCTAATCACGACAATGGTACCGACAAAGAAGATTAGCAATCGCCAGATCGCTGCATTGATCGCTTTAGGCACATTCTTGGCAGGGTCTTTGGTTTCACCGGCAGCCACACCAATCAGTTCGGTGCCCGAGAAGGCGAAGTTCACAATCAGCATGGTTGCGAAAATAGGGAACAAGCCTTGAGGGAACCAGCCTTGAGCGGTCAGGTTGCTAAATAAAGGCGCAGATGAGTAACCCTGGAATGAAAATATCCCAAAGATTGCCAATAGACCTAAAATAATAAAGCTGATTACCGTGACCACTTTGACGAGTGATAGCCAAAATTCAGATTCTGCAAATAATTTGGTTGAACTCATGTTGAGTCCAAAAACAATGGCTGCAAAACCAATGGTCCAAATCCAGACCGAAATTTGCGGAAACCATTCCTGCATCAGCAAGGCTGCCGCAGTAAATTCAGTTCCCAGCGTGGCTGTCCAGGTTAGCCAATATAACCAGGTAATCATATAGCCCGTACCCGGACCAATGAATTTGTGTGCATATGTTCCAAAAGAACCCGATTCGGGCATATGCACTGCAAGCTCGCCTAAACAAAGCATGACAGCATAGGCAATTAAACCACCTAATACATAGGCGATGATGGCACCTACAGGCCCCGTTTGTGCAATGACTTCACCCGAACCTAAAAACAAACCTGTTCCGATTGCGCCACCAAGCGAAATCATGACCAGATGTCGAGTACTCATAGCGCGTTTTAAAGGCGCAGAATTGCCCTGATGCGAAGCATCATTCGGAGTATGAGATGACTGCATAAGAGAAAAACAAAAAAGAGAAATGAAGCAAGCTATTGTAGTGAAAAACTACAAATCTGCAATGTAATAATGAGAACTGTTGAAGCTTGAATGATCGTATGAAACGATATATGGCGACCCTACGGGGATTCGAACCCCGGTTACCGCCGTGAAAGGGCGATGTCCTAGGCCTCTAGACGATAGGGTCGTTAGGAGGTGATGCGTATATTATGGATTTTTAAGGAGACTGTCAAACCTGTAATTGCATTATTTTTAAAATATTGAATTGATTGCATAAAAAATGACAAATCTCTATAAAAAAGCGCAGTTTTAAACTGCGCTTCCTTGATATGGCCATCACCAACTAATTTTTATTATGATACAACCAATAATAACTGGCATAGCAGCCTGCCATAAACAGCAGGCAGCCAATAAAACCAGAAATCATTTCAGGATCTGCAGCCATGCTTAAACCTGTCGCTGTACAGCAAACAAAACCGAGAATCGGTACCAGCGGAAACCATGGGGTACGGAATTTAAGTTCTGCAACCTGATGACCCTGTTTGAGCCATTGACGGCGGAAATTAAACTGGCTCCAGCAGATACTCATCCAGACAATGACCATGGTAAATGCAGCAACACCGAGCAAGTTTTTAAAGATGACATCTGCGCCAAACTGTTCTGAAAGCAGACCCGGTAAACCACCAATCATGGTGACCAGCACCGCCAGTACAGGAATACCAGATTTGCTGACTTTAGCAAATACACGAGGCAGCTGGTTCTGTGCTGCCAAAGCCCACATCATGCGGGAAGCGGCATAAAGTCCAGAGTTTGCAGTCGAAAGTAATGCGGTAATAATCACAAAACGGATGATATCAACCGCGTAAGGAATGCCCATCAGGTTAAACACCGATACAAATGGACTGCTACTTAAACCATGACCGGCATTGAGTCCTGCATCCTGATAAGGAAGCAGAGAACTAATCACGATAATCGTTCCCACAAAGAAAATGATTAAGCGCCAAACAGCCGCATGAATGGCTTTGGGGACATTCTTCTCTGGATTTTGGGTTTCACCCGCCGCAATCCCGATCATTTCCGTACCATTAAAGGCAAAATTGACAATCAGCATGGTGGCAAAAATAGGAAATATGCCGTTAGGTAACCAGCCATGTTCAGTTAAATTTGCAAACAGTGGGGCAGATTCATAACCTTGAAAAGGAATGAAGCCAAAAATAGCGCCAAAACCTAAAACAATGAAAACCAGAACCGTCGCCACTTTAATCATGGAAAGCCAAAACTCAGATTCGGCAAATGTTCGGGTGGAACTCAAGTTGGACAGCAGAACCCCACTGGCAAAAATCAGCGTCCATATCCAGATAGAGGTACTGGGAAACCATTCCTGCATCAGTAATGCGGCGGCAGTAAATTCAGTACCTAGCGTTGCTGACCAGCCAAGCCAGTACATCCACGACACCATATATCCTGTACCGGGGCCAATATAATTGGATGCGAAGGCACCAAAGGAGCCAGACACGGGTAAATGCACGGCAAGCTCGCCTAAGCAAAGCATGACCATATAGGCAATTAAACCGCCAATAATATAGGCAATGACTGCACCCAGCGGACCTGCTTGTGAAATGACTTCACCAGAACCCAGAAATAAACCGGTACCGATTGCACCACCAAGAGAGAGCATAATGAGATGACGCTTGGTCATGGCTCTTTTTAACGAACTGGTTTGCCCCTCGGCAGCTGAATGCTGCGAAGGCTGAATAGGAGATTGCATAATCTAGAAAAAGAGTTGAAAGAATTATTTTAATTGTTGATTGCGTGAATATTCATATAAATCGTTTTTTTCTGACTCATTACTAAATTTAATAAGAAAACCAGATAAATAAAAAGAATGACTTAAACCGCGCTTTAATGATCCGGTGTTTGATATTTTGGTAATTGTTGCGCAGGTGCCTGTTTAGGTGCAGCAGAGGAAGATTCTTGGGCAGGTTTGGCATCTTTGCTGGCAAGATAAATATATACGGCCGAAGGCAGCAGAATCATGAACACAATAAAAACGTTTTTCAACATCATCGAGGCAGTATTGAAGGGAGAGCTTAACCTTAGCATGCAAGCTGAGATAAAAAAAGAGCACCAAAGTGCTCAGGAGTTAAACTTTTAAAATTAGAATTTAAAAGTAATATCGGCAATAAATTGGCGAGCGGTTTTAATGTTCGTGGCTCCATCATTATTTACATCGCTATTTTATGGACTGATCAGATGATTAACCATTAGACCTAAGACGGATTCAAATTTCTGGAAATTGAAAATATCGCTTGGCAATTAAAATAGAATAAAAGCCGTTTTAATCGAAACTAAAATAATGAATAAATAGAGGGACTTAAAAATAAGCAAAATCTAAAAAATAGAATACTTTTAAGAAATTGAATGAAAGCGAGAAGAAAGAATAGATGGCGTCCCTACGGGGATTCGAACCCCGGTTACCGCCGTGAAAGGGCGATGTCCTAGGCCTCTAGACGATAGGGACGTTTAGAAGATGGCGGTATCTTATTGATCCGCCACCAGAGTGTCAAGTAGATGAGGTGCGAGTTTGTTCAAAATATAGCAAAACAGTTCAGCAGTCTTTTGAGTATCGTATAAAGCAGAGTGTGCTTCCTTACCATCGAACTCAATTCCAGCGTGAATACACGATTTTGCCAGTACGGTTTGACCAAACATGACCGCACTTAAAGTCACGGTATCGAACACAGAAAAACTGTGAAACGGATTTTGATTTTTAGTTCCGGTACGTGCAATGGCTGCTTGTACAAAACCTAGATCGAAATGCGCATTATGACCGACCAAAACGGCGTGGGTACAATTCTGCTGGCGACGAACTTCATTTACAGATTTAAAAATACGTTTTAAGGCACTTTTTTCATCTTCAGCCATAGCCATACGCATCGGATTAAATGGATCAACCCCAATAAAATCCAGTGAACGACGGTCTAAATTCGCCCCTTCAAAAGGATTAATATGTGCATGATGGGCTTCGCCTGGCACAAATTGACCTTCTTCGTTATAAATAATGGGAATTGCTGCAATTTCCAATAAGGCATCGGTCTGTGAGTTAAAACCTGCTGTCTCGACATCGACAACAACAGGTAGAAATCCACGGAAACGCTGACCAATTATTGGTTGGGTTTCATCTGTCACACTTTTCTCCATTGGATGGTATTACCCGCATATAGTGGGATAATTTTTTCACCATCCAAGTAGTCTAAACTTGTCGGAATAACTTGCTCTTCTTTGACCAGGGTAATGGTGTTGGTATTACGCGGCAGACCATAGAAGTCAGCACCGAAGTGGCTGGCAAAACCTTCCAGACTGTCAATTTTACCGACTTGGTCAAAAGCTTGAGCATATAATTCAATTGCGGTAGGGGCACTATAGCAACCTGCACAGCCACATGCATTTTCTTTGGCATTTTTTGAATGCGGCGCGCTGTCTGTACCCAAGAAAAATTTAGGATTCGAGCTGGTCGCCACTTCAAGTAATGTTTGCTGATGGGTTTGACGTTTTAAAATCGGCAAACAATAGAAATGCGGTTTCACGCCACCGACCAGCATATCATTACGGTTAAACAATAAATGCTGCGGGGTAATCGTCGCAGCAACATTGCGGTCTTGTTCGAGCACAAAATGTGCAGCTTCACTGGTAGTAATGTGTTCAAGCACCAGTTTAAGCTGAGGGAACTGTTTTAAAAGCGGAGACAGCACTTCATCCAGGAAGCGTTTTTCACGATCAAAAATATCGACATGGTTGTGAGTGACTTCACCATGAAGCAATAAAGGCACTTGATGCTCTTCAAGTTGCTCGATTACGGCATAAACTTTACGAATATCGCTGACACCATTGTCTGAATTTGTCGTTGCACCAGCAGGGTATAGCTTGATGGCATTTACATGTTCAGATTCTTTAATTTTTTTAACTTCACTCGGTTGGGTGAAGTCGGTAAAGTAAAGCACCATACGCGGATCAAATGAGATGCCTTCAGGCACATGCGCCAAAATACGTTCACGATAAGCAATCGCTTCTTCAACTGTTTTCACAGGAGGAACAGTGTTTGGCATACAGATTGCGCGTGCAAACTGTTTGGCTAAATCTGGAACCGTACGTTTTAAAGCAAGACCATCACGAAGGTGAGCGTGCCAATCATCTGGCTGGAGGAGAGTGATTGTATTCAAGGCCATTTCAATCGAGGAAATAAAACAAATGATAATCTATAAAGTGTGAAAATGGTAACGAGAATTAAAGACAAATGGTGATATATATTTAAATATAAACCATAAAATTGTGTTACTTTTAAGTAACTAAAAAATAACTACATAATGCTTGCGAATGGAATACAAGTATAATCTGGCTAAATTACAGTATGATAAAGAAAAAGTAGAAGAACTGATTACGCAGCAAAGTCGCCGCGTAGGACAAGTTTTTCCAAAAAAATTAGAACAGGAATTTTGGTCTAAAAATTTAGAACGCGCGCGTAAACATATCGAAAAATACTTTTGGGGTGGCGTTTTAACCTATTTTGTTTTTATGGTGGTCATGATTCCAAGTGACTACTGGATTATCGACCAGCAATATTTCGTCCATGATTTCGTGCGCTGCATGTTAGGACTGGTGAATGGTGGCTCTTGTTTAATGGTCTTGTTCTGTTTTGCTTATTACCCTAAATTACGTCCATATTTTGCCCATGCTGCGATGGGACTCAAGTTTTGGGCGATTGTCTCCATGTCATGGTTGACCATGACTGTAGATACGGTTGTGCTGCAGCATCAGGCCATGGCGATATTATGTATTATTTATATTCTTGGTTATATTCTGACCGGGGTAAAACCCTTTCACATGTTAGTGACAGGCGTATCGGCAGCACTGTTCACCATTGTTCTGTTTTTAGGGCTGCAAGTTAATTTTGATGCGATGGTGCTGGGGCGGATTCTCACGGGAAGCTGTGTACTTGGTTATGTAATTAGTCATATGATTTTTGCACGTGAACGGATGATTTACTTATATTCGATGCGGGCCAGAATTAGTGAAAAAATTCACCGTATTCATAATTCAGAATTGCTGCATTTGAGTCAGCACGATGAACTGACTAAAATTTCAAATCGTCGTACTTTTGATGAAATGATGGAAGTTTTTTATCAGCAAACTCGCCTAGAGCATAGCTCTTTATCCGTTTTGTTTATTGATGTCGATTTCTTTAAAAACTATAACGATTTTTACGGCCATCAAAAAGGCGATGATGTCATTTTTTCCATTGCCAAATCCATTAAAAATGCCATCCGGCATATGGACTTTGTCGCACGCTATGGTGGCGAAGAGTTTGTGGTGTTATTGCCAGAAACAGATGCTCATGGTGCCTATGCAGTTGCATCAAATATTTTTAAGGCCATAGAGCGTTTGGAAATTCCACATGCTCAATCATCGGTGTCGAGCTATATTACGATTAGTTTGGGGATTACCGTGTATCGAGGGGAAAATGAGCTGAGCAAAGAAGAATTGCTCAAGATTGCCGATCAAGCCTTGTATCGGGCCAAACAGCTTGGACGCAACCAGATTTATTATCAATCTATTCGTGCGGCCAATATTGCTTAGCGTCGCAAAATTCAGCGATAAAAAAACCGCCATTTAGGCGGTTTTTTGACATCAAACAAACTTATTTGTTTTTGTCTTTTAATTGAGGCACTGCAGAACCTGTACCCACAGCAAGAAGACCTGCGTTGGTATAGATGCCGAGTTTCGCACGTGTATCGGTAATGTCCAGGTTACGCATGGTTAACTGACCAATACGGTCCATAGGCGTAAACATAGAATCACCTTTCTCCATCGTCAAACGCTCAGCTTCATAAGTGAGGTTCTCAGATTCAGTGTTCATGATGGTGAAGTCATTACCACGACGAAGTTCTAGCGTTACGGTACCAGTCACGGCTTTAGCCACCCAGCGTTGAGCGGTTTCACGAAGCATAAGCGCTTGAGAATCGAACCAGCGACCTTGGTAAAGCAGACGGCCTAAACGTAAACCGTTGATACGGTATTGCTCAATGGTATCTTCGTTATGAATACCGGTTACAAGGCGTTCGTAAGTGATATGAAGAAGCGCCATACCTGGTGCTTCATAGATACCGCGAGATTTCGCCTCGATGATACGGTTTTCGATTTGATCCGACATGCCTAGACCATGACGACCACCGATACGGTTCGCTTCAAGAATCAATTCAACTGGATTGTCAAAACGTTGGCCGTTCAATGCAACTGGAGTACCTTCTTCGAAAGTCACAGATACAAGTTCAGGTTTAACCTCAACCTCGTCTTTCCAGAACGCAACACCCATGATTGGATCAACGATTTTGATACCGGCATTCAGGTATTCAAGATCTTTGGCTTCGTGAGTCGCACCCAACATGTTTGAGTCAGTCGAGTAAGCTTTTTCTTTTGACATTTTATAGTCAAAGCCGTTGTCGATTAAGAATTGCGACATTTCGGCACGGCCACCCAATTCATCAATAAACGTTTGGTCTAACCAAGGTTTATAGATTTTAAGGTTCGGGTTGGTGAGCAAACCATAACGGTAGAAACGTTCAATGTCGTTACCCTTATAAGTTGAACCGTCACCCCAGATGTTTACGTCGTCTTCTTTCATTGCGGTAACAAGCATGGTACCTGTTACTGCACGACCCAATGGAGTCGTGTTGAAATAAGGAACACCGCCAGTGCTAATATGGAAAGCGCCACATTGAATCGCAGCAATACCTTCAAGTGCAAGCTGTAAACGGCAGTCAACTAAACGAGCTTTTACTGCGCCATAAGCTTCAGCTTTCTTAGGAATCGCATCGTAGTCTTCTTCATCTGGCTGACCCAAGTTTGCTGTATAAGCATAAGGTTCAGCACCTTTTTGTTTCATCCACAATAAAGCAGCTGAAGTATCAAGGCCACCAGAGAAGGCAATCCCGACTTTTTTGCCTACTGGTACATTCTGCAAGATAGTTGCATTGTCAGTCATTGTAAGTCCTAACGATATAAAATAGGCACCACGATAATTGGTAGCCGAGGAGAATCTATAGTTGCTTCAATTGTAGCACTTTTAGGTAAAAATTTTTTCGTAAAAATAAACAATCAAAAAAATATCTGTACTTTTTAAGCGGATCGTATAGTGAAAGATCATTAACAGATGATTTAAGGACAGTGAAAAGGAATTTAATTAAATAATTTACCCTGTAAATTAAAAGTGAAGAGTTAGAGCCTAGAACCTCTTTATGGATTTGGTAGAGCACAAGAATAACAAGAGTTGAGTAAAGCCAGCATTTGCTTTACTCCATTGTCACCGCGTTGAAAACGGTAAAAAATTATAGTCCAATTTCTGAGCTAATGAAGTCTCCTGATGCCTGCCAAGTTGAAAGGCTGGAGGAAACGGAACAGGTTGTTTTGAGGGTTAAAATATATAATATGGAACAGCAAGTTAGATGGATTAGACTAAAGTTGCATACATATATAGAAGTCAAAATATAATTTAAAAAAAAATTAAATAAAAACAAAGCTAAAGTTTCTGTCGAATCATTTTTAGCGCATTTTAAAAAACAGTCTCTGATTTAAATTCCTGTATTTATTGGTCTGACCGATAATATTTTATTTAGACCGCTATTGATCTTTAATTAAACAAAAACTAGTATATTTGCTTAAATATGAATTATTTTTTTGTTTTATTTATTATTGGTCATACCAATAATGATTTAATCTTTAAAATAATCAGACCAATTCTAATCGCGCCGTGAGCATTTCAAGGAGAAGACAATGCTTCAATCTTGGCAACAGATTTACGATCCTATGGGGAATATCTGGATTTCCAGTGCAATTGCCCTTATTCCCATTATCTTTTTCTTCCTCGCATTGGCGGTTTTTCGATTAAAAGGTAGTGTGGCGGGAACCATTACAGTTGTTTTAGCACTGCTGGTTTCTCTTTTTGCTTATCAGATGCCTGTTGCAGTCGCTTTTGCCTCCATGATTTATGGCTTTTTCTACGGCTTGTGGCCGATTGCCTGGATTATTATTGGGGCGGTATTTTTATATAAAATTTCAGTAAAAACCGGACAATTTAATATTATCCGTTCTTCAATTTTATCCATTACCGAAGACCAACGTTTGCAAATGCTGCTGGTGGGTTTTGCTTTTGGTACCTTTCTTGAGGGTGCGGCAGGTTTTGGTGCACCGGTTGCCATTACGGCTGCCTTACTGGTCGGACTGGGCTTTAAACCATTATATGCAGCAGGCTTATGTTTAATTGTAAATACTGCACCCGTTGCCTTTGGCGCGATGGGGATTCCGATTATTGTCGCAGGGCAGGTGTCTGGCGTGGATACCATGGAAATTAGCCAGATGGTGGGCCGTCAGTTACCGTTCATGGTGCCGATCGTCTTGTTCTGGATCATGGGGATTATGGATGGCTGGCGTGGTATTAAAGAAACCTGGCCTGCCGTGATTGTGGGTGGTGGCTCTTTTGCAATTGCACAATATTTAACCTCTAATTTTGTTGGTCCAGAACTGCCGGATATTACTGCAGCCATTGCATCTTTAGTGACCTTGACGATTTTACTTAAATTCTGGAAACCTAAACACATCTTCCGTTTTAGCAATGAAGACGGCAATGTTGATGAGAGCTTAGAAGCCGATAAGCAAAAAAAATACACACTGCCACAGATTGCCAAAGCTTGGTCGCCATTTATGATTTTAACCGTAATGGTGACCATTTGGAGTATCAAACCCTTTAAAGATTTGTTCACCAAAGACGGTGCATTACATGACTGGGTGTTTTCAATCAAGGTGCCGTATTTGCATCAACTGGTGCAGAAAATGCCGCCGGTGGTTCCACAAGTTAAAGACTACGATGCTATTTTTAAATTTGACTGGCTCTCTGCCACAGGGACAGCCATTTTTATTGCAGCGGTCATTACTATTATTTTCCTAAAAATGAAGCCAAAAGAAGCGGTTGTGACTTTTGGTGAAACGCTTAATGAATTAAAAACCCCGATTTATTCCATTGGTATGGTGTTGGCCTTTGCGTTCATTGCTAATTATTCAGGCATGTCGGCAACATTGGCATTGGCGCTGGCACATAGCGGTAAAGCCTTTACTTTCTTCTCGCCATTCTTGGGCTGGATCGGGGTGTTTTTAACCGGTTCCGATACTTCAGCCAATGCATTGTTTGCAGCGCTGCAAGCCACCACCGCTCAACAGATTGGGGTGCCGGAAGTGCTGCTGGTTGCGGCCAATACCAGTGGCGGGGTCACCGGAAAAATGATTTCGCCGCAATCCATTGCAATTGCTTGTGCTGCGGTAGGACTTGTAGGTAAAGAATCTGATCTGTTCCGTTTTACCGTTAAACACAGTATCGTCTTTACCATCATGATGGGTATTATTATTACCTTACAAGCTTATGTGTTCCCGTGGATGATTCCATAACACGCAATTGAGGTCAGCAAATGAAAGTCTCCGACAAAGTCGTACAAAGCCTGCGCATATTGATTGAGCAAAACAATATGAAAGTTGGAGATCGTTTGCCTGCTGAACGGAAATTATGTGAACAACTGGGCGTATCTCGTTCCTCTTTACGCGAAGCCATTCAGCAACTGACCAGTCGGGGAATGTTACTGAGTAAAGTCGGAGCAGGTACTTTTTTGCAGCAATTGCCGACCAACTGGTCGCAACATCAAATCGTGCAGCCCTTAAGTGACTTGATTGATCAGGATCCTGCTTACCGTTTTGATGTGCAGGAAGCACGAACTATTCTGGAAGGTGGGACAGCGTGGTATGCCGCAGAGCGTGCCACCCCTGAAGACCTGCAAAATATTCGGGATTGCTATGCGCAGATCAGTCATTTTCAAGCCATTGGTGATGATGATCAGGCGGCACAGGCCGATGCCAGATTTCATCTTGCCATTGCTGAAGCTTCGCATAATCTGGTGCTGATCCAGATGATGCGTGGCTTATTTGATTTATTGCAATTCAACGTGGTTCTGGGACGCCGAAAAGTGTATTCCGAACCGCATCGTTTTGATCAGTTGCATTTACAGCATCAACAAGTGATAGATGCGATTGAACGTCGAGATCCAGAAGCTGCCAGACAGGCAGTGTGTGGACATATTGAGTTTGTTATTCAACAAGTGCGCTCGATTGATGAGGAAGATGCCCGTCGTCAGCGTGCGAGTCGATTAAATAGGATTTAACCATGATTATTTCTTCTGCTAATGATTACCGCGAAGCCGCTAGACGTCGCTTGCCACCCTTTTTGTTTCATTATATTGATGGGGGAGCATATGCGGAATATACGCTCAAGCGTAATGTGGAAGACTTATCCAAAATTGCCTTAAGACAGCGTGTTCTGAACGACATGTCGTCTTTAAGTCTGGAAACCCGATTGTTTGATGAAACCTTGTCGATGCCTGTGGCTTTATCGCCGGTCGGATTGACAGGGATGTACGCGCGTCGCGGTGAAGTGCAGGCGGCAGTCGCGGCAGATAAAAAAGGCATTCCTTTTACTTTATCGACAGTTTCAGTCTGTCCGATTGAAGAAGTGGCACCAGCCATCCAGCGCCCAATGTGGTTTCAGCTTTATGTGCTACGTGACCGCGGTTTTATGAAAAATGCCTTGGAGCGTGCCAAAGCGGCAGGTTGTTCAACTTTAATTTTTACTGTGGATATGCCCGTTCCAGGTGCACGTTACCGTGACGCGCATTCTGGAATGAGTGGTGCCAATGCCGCCATGCGCCGTTATTTGCAATCAGTACTGCATCCGCAATGGGCATGGGATGTGGGATTGCATGGCCGTCCGCACGACTTGGGCAATATTTCTAAATACTTGGGTAAACCGACTGGGCTTGAAGATTATATCGGCTGGTTAGGCAATAATTTCGATCCGTCTATTTCATGGAAAGATCTGGAATGGATTCGGGAATACTGGGATGGACCCATGGTCATCAAGGGTATTTTAGATCCTGAAGATGCCAAGGATGCGGTACGTTTTGGTGCCGATGGGATTGTGGTGTCGAATCATGGGGGACGTCAGCTGGACGGCGTTTTATCCAGTGCCCGCGCTCTACCGCCGATTGCCGATGCAGTCAAAGGCGAGATTAAAATTTTGGCCGATTCCGGTATTCGTAATGGTTTAGATGTGGTGCGCATGTTGGCTTTGGGTGCAGATACTTGCATGCTCGGTCGTGCCTTTATTTATGCTTTAGGTGCAGCAGGCGGAGCCGGTGTTTCTAATCTACTGGATTTAATCGACAAAGAAATGCGTGTAGCAATGACTTTGACCGGGGCTAGAACGATTCAAGATATTACGTCAGATTGTTTGGTGAAGCTGAATAGAGAGTTGGCTGAGTGATGATCTATCCGAACTCTTTTTTAAAAAAGAATGAGTTCCCTCTCTTTATTAAAGAGGGGGTTAGGGAAGATGTTGAGAATTTATAAATTCTAAATTTCAGAAAAATGGCTCCGCTTTTTTAGTTTTTCTCCAGGTATCTGTTAATCCTATACAGAAGAAATTCAAACAAGACGACTTTAGACGGAGTCTTATCATGAAAAAGCAAATATTTGGAGCTCAGCTATTACTTTGGTTTCGCCCAAAGTAACCAAAGGCATTTGTCATCCGTTGAACTCGTCAAATAACAAAACGAATGAACCTCTCGCAGAAACATTGAAGCTCCTATTTTAGTCAGCCTCAAACAGCAACGGATGACTTTTTCGCGTATCAAATATTAGTTATGACGTTATTTTTTAAGCATATTAAAAAGAGCGGTGAGTAGCTCAAAAGGACTTTAGAAAAGGATTGGAAATATGTTCACGCAATCAGCTGCACCGCACACTATTCAAAAACTCATTAATATTGTCGGTAGGCAACATGTATTGACCGATGAAAATGACACCCGTTTATATCGTCAAGGTCGTCGTTACGGATCCGGTCAGGTTCTGGCGGTGGTGGTGCCTGGTTCTTTAGTTGAGCAATGGAAGGTATTACAAATTGCTGTTCAGGCTGACAGTATTGTGATTATGCAGGCAGCCAATACTGGACTCACTGGAGGTTCAACGCCTTTTGGTGATGATTATGATCGTCCTGTAATACTCATCAACACTCGGCGTTTAGTTGGCATTCAAGTGATTAATGATGCAAAACAAGTGGTTTGTTTGCCTGGGGCAACTTTGGATAAATTAGAAAAGCAGCTGGCACCGTTTAATCGTGAACCACATTCCGTGATTGGTTCATCCTGTATTGGTGCGTCAGTATTAGGTGGAGTCTGTAATAATTCGGGTGGAGCCTTGGTTCGCCGTGGGCCGGCTTATACTGAACTGGCGCTGTATGCACGAGTGAATGATTCAGGACAGCTTGAACTGGTCAATCATTTAGGCATAAATTTAGGAACCACCCCCGAAAAGATTTTATCAAGATTAGAGAATCAGCAATATCAGATGAATGATATTCAAGATGATGCTAATTGTTGTGCCTCAGATCAGCATTATGCACATGATGTCACTCAGGTCGATGAAAATACCCCAGCACGATTTAATGCCGATCCATCGCGTTTGTTTGAAGCTTCCGGTTCGGCAGGTAAAGTTTGTGTTTTTGCGGTACGTCTGGACACTTTTGAAAAAATTCCCAGTCAGGTGTTTTATGTCGGTACCAATAACCAAGAAGATTTAACCGCAATCCGCCGTTTCCTTTTGAAAGACTTACCGCGCCTGCCGATTGCAGGAGAGTATATTCACCGTGTCGCTTATGATATTGGCGCCGAATATGGTAAAGATGCTTTCATGTTTATCGAGAAATTCGGGACTGCCAAAGTACCCGCTGCTTTCGCCATGAAAGATAAAGTCGATGGCTACTTGGAAAAAATCGGCATGAAAGGGCTGTCAGATAAAGTCTTGCAAATGGTGAGCAAATTTTTGCCGTCGCATTTGCCGAAACGCATGAATGAATTTCGTGATCTGTATGAGCATCATTTGGTGCTGCGTATCGAAAATCAGGATGTAGCACAGGTTCAGCAATTTTTAAAACAGTATTTTTTATCTCATACCACTGGAAATTATTTTCTCTGTACTGAAGAAGAAGGGCTTAAAGCCTTTTTACATCGTTTTGCCGTTGCAGGCGCAGCGATTCGTTATCGCGACACGCATCGCTCAGAAGTAGAAGATATTGTCGCGCTGGACATTGCTTTACGGCGTAACGACCGTGAATGGGTCGAAACTTTGCCTAAGGAAATGGATGAGCTGATTATCCATAAACTGTATTATGGTCATTTTTTATGTCATGTGTTCCATCAAGACTATATTGTGAAAAAAGGTGTTGATCCTTTAGCGATAGAGCATCAAATGTGGCATTTACTGGATCAACGTGGGGCCGAATATCCTGCCGAGCATAATGTCGGACATTTGTATGTGGCCAAGCCTGCGCTCAAAAATCATTATCAAAAGTTGGATCCCACCAATAGTTTTAATGTCGGGATTGGCCATACCTCCAAATTAAAAGGTTGGAGTTAAAACCTAGAATTAAAATATAAATAATCATGGTTTTTATCTGTGGTGCAGTCTAAAAACTGCACCTTTTTTATGGAAAATTGACTGTTTCGTCAGACAATGTTGCAAAGATGTCATAAACAAATAAATAAAAATAGGTAAAGTAGTATGCAACAAGTTGCAAAGCCAATAAATTAAGGATTCATCATGACAACTCGCTATGCAAATATTTTAAAACCGCTACATTTGGGCTTTACGACCATAAAAAACCGTGTCGTGATGGGTTCTATGCATACCGGTCTGGAAGACCGATTTTATAATTATCCAAAATTGGCGGCATATTTTGGGGAACGTGCAAAAGGCGGTGTGGGGCTGATTATCACTGGCGGGATTTCACCAAACCGTCAAGGCTGGTTACTGCCGGCTGGTGGGACCATGAACAATTTGGGCGATGTGGCACCGCATCGTTTAGTAACCCATGCGGTACATAAGCATGGTGCAAAAATTTTGATGCAGATTCTGCATTCTGGCCGTTATGGTTACCAGCCTTTTGTGGTTTCTGCCAGCCCAATCAAGTCACCGATTTCACCATTTAAACCGCGTCAAATGAGCGAAAAGCAGATTCTGGATACCATTGAGGATTATGCTCATACCGCCAGTATTGCTAAAAAAGCCGGCTATGACGGTGTGGAAATTATGGGTTCTGAAGGTTATTTGCTGAACCAGTTTTTAAGCCGCCATGTCAATATCCGCGACGACCGCTGGGGTGGTGACATTGAAAACCGCATGCGTTTTGCAGTAGAAATTGTACGAGCGATTCGTGAAAAAATTGGTGAAAACTTTATTATCTGTTTCCGCCTGTCGATGCTTGATCTGGTGCATGATGGCAATACCATGCAGGAAGTGATTACAGTGGCTCAAGCTCTGGAAAAGGCAGGAGTTACCTTGCTCAATACCGGTATCGGCTGGCATGAGGCACGTATTCCCACCATTGTGACTTCAGTTCCGCGTGCTGCATTTGCAGACTACACCGCAGAAGTGAAAAAGCATGTCGCAATTCCAGTGATTGCATCCAACCGCATTAACATGCCCGAAACAGCCGAAGCCATTTTAGCGGCTGGAAAAGCAGATATGGTGCAGATGGCGCGCCCATTCTTGGCAGATGCTTTCTGGGTTAATAAAACAGCGACCAATCGGGTGGATGAAATTAATACCTGTATTGCCTGCAACCAGGCCTGTTTAGATCATACTTTTAAAAATAAACGCGCAACCTGCTTGGTCAATCCACGCGCTGCATATGAAACAGAACTGGTTTACTTAAAAACCAAAGCGCCTAAAAAGATTGCTGTGATCGGGGGTGGTGTGGCAGGAATGTCTGCGGCAACAGTGGCTGCCAGTCGTGGTCATAAGGTCACTTTATTTGAAGCTGCAACAGATGTCGGTGGGCAATTTAACTTAGCCAAAGTCGTTCCAGGTAAAGAAGAGTTTCACGAAACTATCCGTTATTTTAAAGTTCAGATTGAAAAAACTGCGGTAGAGCTTCGATTAAATACCAAGGTAAATCGTGAACAACTTGAACGTGAAGGTTTTGATGAAGTGATTGTGGCAACGGGAGTTATACCGCGTGCACTTAAAATTGACGGTAGCGATGCACCGCAAGTCTTGTCTTATGCAGAAGTATTACGCGGTGCGCCAGTTGGCCATAAAGTTGCTGTTATTGGAGCCGGTGGTATTGGTTTTGATGTCTCTGAATTTTTATTGAGACCTGAACATCAGCCTCAACCACAGCCATTGGCTGACTGGCAACGTGAGTGGGGCATTGACCCAAATCCGAATTATATCTCTGAAGGCGGCATGCAGCCTGCTGAAGTAGATCCACCTGTCCGCGAAATTTATTTGTTGCAACGTAAAACGACACCGCTGGGGATTGGATTGGGCAAGACTTCAGGTTGGGTCCATCGTGCCCAGTTGAAAAAACATGCAGTGAAGATGCTGCGTGGTGTGCAATATAAATCCATTAGCAATGAGGGTCTATGGATTGAAACCAATGGTCATGACCAACTTTTGCGTGTAGACACCATTGTGGTTTGTGCAGGGCAAGAGTCAGTGAAAGATATTATGCCGAATGAAGGTGAACATACCTTGGCGAATTATCACATTATTGGCGGCGCAAAACTGGCAGCAGAGCTTGATGCGAAGCGCGCGATCCGTGAAGGTGCTGAATTAGCAGCCAAATTATAATTTTTTAAGTTAATTTGGTGAAACAATATTCATTTGAATGGTTTGGTTGTAATTTTTGCTTGTCAGTTTTTAAAAAGATCCGTATTATGGCGCACATGGAAGCGTGGCAGAGCGGTTTAATGCACCGGTCTTGAAAACCGACGAGGGTGCGAGTCCTCCGTGAGTTCGAATCTCACCGCTTCCGCCAAATTCAAAAACCCTGATCAATTGATCGGGGTTTTTTTATTGGCTATTGTTTTTAGATATTCTCTTTAAGCGAACTTAGAGAAGATTTACTGACTGAATATAATCCGCTAAAACACTCGTTGCTAGAATATTCGCCCCTATACTATTTCAGCAATTTTAAATTCGACCCAATTTAAAATTGCTGAAATAGATTAAAGTTTTATAAGTTTGATATTTTTATTCGAAAACAAAAGGCGATGCTTAATTTGAAGCGCATAGGCCAAAAATTAGTCCATATTGATCTGTTCTTTATCTCAATAATTTTTAACCCATCATTTCCAATTTCACCAAAACCAAAGCAATCCTTTCTATATGTTGATAAGCCGGCTCATTCAGTTCTTCGCCAAAAATATCGGGGTCAATTTCTTCATAAGACCAGTTTATATTTGAATAAGGGTTAAGCAATTTTTCTAAGTGTTCTAAAAATGGATTACCGTTTGGTCTTATTGCGACACCCGTATATAAAAATAAACATCCCTGGGTATTCAGACGTTGCATAGCTTGTTTTACAATATTAAATGCCAATTCATTACCATCTAGCTCAGTGCCTCCGTGACGATATTGACGCTGATCTGCATCGATTAAATAAGGTGGATTGGCAAATATAAGGTCAAACTGTCCTTCAAGATTCGTAAATAAATTGCTGTAGACCGGAAGGATATGATTTAAACCTGCAAAACCCGCATTGATTTGACTATACAACAATGCTTTCGGATTAAGATCCGCCACCATCACTTCATTAAAGTCTGAATAATATTTGGCAATGCTAATCGCAGTAGCAGAAGTACCACAGCACAATTCTAGACCTCGCTTGAAGGCTTGAGGTTTACCGGCCAAATACTGTTTTAAATGATAAACAAAGCGATAAGTATCCGGTCCAAAAAAAACCGCGTCTTGTTGGACTGTGGGGAAACTCGAGTGAATAAACAATTGATCATCTAGGGAAGCGACTCGGACATGAGTGAACCACTGACCATCTTGAAAATGGATAAGCTGATTTTTTTTTAAAATTGCGAAAAGGCTGGGTTCCAGATCTGTTTCTGTGAATGCTAAATTCCAGCCGAATATATCCCGAAGGCTAATGGCTTGGTTTTTTGTATTGTTGTTTCGGTTCAGAATACGCTGATGGGAAAGAGGAGTAATTGCTGTAAAGTGATAGTCTTTTTGTTTTAAATAATCCAATAAAAAAAGCAAGGCCTGCTGCTGCGTAGTCTTAACATCCAAAATTTGGTTCATATGGATTTTCTCTTCCTGATGATTAAGAAACAATTTAAGCTCTATAGATGTTATTTAAGCCTTTCTAATGCAATGACCAAACCAGGCCTTATTCATTAACTCAAATTTCCATTTGATGATTTAAAAAATAAATAAGATTGATATTCTCTTAAAAGACAATTTATTTGGGTAAAAATATGATGTTTATTGGTTTGATTTTTACTTTTTATAAAAGTGGATTCAAAAAGATATAACGCTAATTTTTAGCGTGAATAGACGGTCAAATGTATTTTTAATATTTAATGTCTAAATCTCTGTTGAGATGATTATTGGGCAATAATCATCTCAAGTCGGGAATTATCAATAGATAGGGTTAATTTTTCGTCTGCGGTAAATCAAACCAGATAAATTGACTATCTTCTAAGGCTCTAATCTCACTATTTTCTGCAAAAAGTAGCGCATCGCCTGCTTTCACTATTTGATCTTCAATCTGGATTGCACCTGAAATGACATGCACATAATTGACTTGCTGGGTCGCTTCAACAGCAAGCAGGTGATCTTTTTTCAAGACGGCAGTTTTTACTTCAGCCTGTTGGCGAATATGCATCGCTGCATTGTCATTTGGTCCAACAATTAAGTGCCACTGATTTGGCTGCTGATGCGGATTACACTGAATCTGTTGATAATTGGGTTCTGCATCTTGCACATCCGGGTGAATCCAAATTTGCAACATATGCACAGGAGTATCGCCATTGTTCATTTCGCTATGTTGAACTCCCGTACCTGCACTCATGAGTTGCCATTCACCCGCAGTAATCTGACGTTCATTGCCCATGCTGTCTTTATGTGAGATGGTGCCATCCAGTACACAGGTTAGGATTTCCATGTTTTCATGTGGATGGGTGCCAAAACCATGATGAGCAGCGATGGTGTCATCATTAATGACGCGGAGTACGCTCACTCCCATATATTTCGGGTCATACCAGCTCCCAAAAGAAAAACTATGTTTGGTGTCTAACCAGCCGGCTTGAACATGACCTCGATTTTCAGCATGATGTAAAAAAGCATTCATTTTTGATGCTCCTTATTATTTGAAATTAGCATAATAATAACGTGCTATAAAATTGATAAAAATAGTATAAAAGCGACATATCATTCTATTTATGCAACATTGAATTTTTATTGTTCATATTTATAATATGTAGACTGGATCACATTATGGGTAATTCAAAGATAAATGGCATTTTATTTTTTGTAAAAAAAGCCCACATAAATGCAGGCTTTTTGATTATCACTAATTTGATTATTCTAGGAATTTAACGGTTACGCCAGATTTCACTTTTTTACCTAAGTCGTTCGCATCCCAGTTGGTTAAACGGATACAACCATGCGATGCAGTTTTAGAAATTGCAGACGGGTTTGGTGTACCGTGAATACCGAATGATTTTTTACTTAAACCAATCCAGATGTTTCCAACAGGACCATTTGGACCCGGTGGCAGTGAAAGCGGTTTAGTATTTTTACCTTGCACAAAATTGCTTGGTGAGTAGCTATACCAAGGATTTGGTGCTACGCCAGTGACTTTATAAGTCCCTGTCGGAGATGGAGTGTCCGAGCTACCAATGGTGGCAGGGAATGAACCAATCATCTGGTTACGATTGTTAAACAAGTACAGTTGTTTGGCACCTTTATGCGCAACGATCAGATGAATATCTTCAGGTACTTCATTGCGGATGTTGGCGACAATGATTTTCTCACCCGCTTTCTTGAAAGTTGCTTTCGGATTTAACTTTTTCAAAAAGTCTTCATCCATATGAAACTTTTCACTCAACATTTCAGTTACACGAGTGTAATACAGACCTTTCATTTTTGCCTGTAATGCATAATCGCGAGGAATAGATGCGGCATAAGGACCTTTCAAGTCAGCATCGGTAACGGTGTATTCAATAAATGCAGGTTTAGAACCTTGTTTAGCAACTAAAGCATCCCATGTTTCCTGGGTCAAAGTTCCTGTAGGTTTAATACCGCTGATTTGCTGGAAGGATGCAATCGCTTTCAGGGTGTTTTTACCACTTGAACCGTCAATCGCACCCGGTGAAGCATGGGCATTATTTAACATGACATGGGCACGCGCATAGACAGGGAACTGGCCTTTACCGATATTTTCATACCATTGGGCCTGGTTCATGCCATCTAATGTCCATGAGGCTTTGGCTGCTGCAGCACTGTTATTGGTGGTGCTTGGTGTTTTTGTGGTCGGTGAAACGCCAATCGCAGCATTATCATCTTCACTATTTTCAAGATCTTCTAAGGTTTTCGATGCCTTATTCAAGTCTCGCTGTTCTTGTTGTGTAATATGGGCTTCAGTGCTTTGAGCGCTTGATGCCGCTTCGGTTGCAAGTGGATCAATCGGATCCTGAACTGCAGTATCAGCAATCTTTTGGGGATTTAAAGGCTGTTCAGCAGTAGATGCGGCAAACGCTGTACCCGCAAAAATGCAACTTAAACTCATAGCGAGTAATGTGCGAACGAACATGGAATTCAACCTTAAAAAATATTCATTAACAATTTGATAAAACTACACAAGTATTGCAGAAAAAATGAGGAGATGCAGTAGTTGTTTTGTGTAAAAATTATTTTACATTTCCCATGATTGATTTTTAGATGTGAGAGAAGTTACTAAATTTTCTGGGTTTTTGCTATGATGGTTCGAAGACTAAAAATGAGATGGGAAAGTAAATGACGACGCTAAAAAACGATCGTTTTCTGCGGGCCTTATTGTGTGAGCCGGTAGATACCACACCAGTTTGGATGATGCGTCAAGCCGGGCGTTATTTGCCTGAATATCGCGAAACACGTGCCAAGGCAGGTGATTTTCTTTCCTTATGCAAAAATAATGATTTTGCATGTGAAGTCACTTTGCAACCTTTGCGTCGTTATGACTTGGACGCCGCGATTCTATTTTCAGATATTTTAACTGTGCCGGACGCTTTGGGGCTGGGCCTGTATTTTGAAGCGGGTGAAGGTCCAAAGTTCCATAAAACCATCCGTACCGAACAAGATGTCGCGAATTTACCGAACTTTAATGCCAAATCTGATTTAGATTATGTGATGAATGCAGTAACCACCATTCGTTCGGCATTAGGCGGTCAAGTGCCATTGATTGGTTTTTCCGGCAGTCCGTGGACGCTTGCAACCTATATGGTGGAAGGTGGGTCCAGCAAGGATTTCCGTTATACCAAACAGATGATGTATGCCCAGCCTGAAGTGTTACATGCTTTGCTCGATCGATTGGCCATTACCGTGATTGATTATCTTAATGCGCAAATTGATGCTGGTGCACAAGCCATTCAGATTTTTGACAGTTGGGGTGGGGCACTTGCTCACCGTGAATATGTCGAATTTTCATTAAACTACATGCAGAAAATTGTTGCAGGTTTAAAACGTGAAAATGAAGGCCGTAAAGTGCCGGTGATTTTATTTACTAAAGGTGGCGGTCAGTGGATCGAGCCGATGCTGGCAACGGGTGCGGACGCCTTAGGTCTGGATTGGACTACACCATTAAATGTAGCCCGTCAAACGGTCAATGGCCGTGCTGCTTTGCAAGGTAACCTGGATCCAGCCACTTTATATGGCACACCGGCATCCATTGCAAAAGCCACCAAAGCCATGCTAGACGATGCTTATGCGGGCGGTGAAAAAACCGGTTATATCGCCAACTTAGGCCATGGTATTACCCAATGGGTCGATCCTGCAAATCCTAAAGTATTTATTGATACGGTACATGAATATAGCGCCAAATATCTATAAGTACATGTGAGTAAATTCATTTTTTAGGATTCAACCTTGATCAGTCTTTTTAAATCATGTTTTGAGTTCTCATTTAAGGCAGCTTCGGCTGCCTTATTTGGGATTTTACTGCTGATTGCTTTTGTACTTACAGCCTCTATGGGCAGCCAAGAGTTTTACGGCTTTTTTCGTTATGACTATTTGTTGTTTTATGCCCTCATTATCCAGGTTTGCTTGCTGTATTTAAAGCTGGAATCATGGTCAGAAGCCAAAGTCATTGCCTTGTTTCATATCATGGCAATGGTGATGGAAATTTTCCTGACGCATCCGCAAATTGCTTCATGGCAGTATCCTCAACCCGCAGTATTTAGAATATTGACCGTACCATTATTCGCCGGATTTATGTATTCAGCAGTGGGGAGTTTTTTTGCCCGCTCATTAAGGCTGTATCAGGTCTCATTTGAGAAGCTGCCTAGTTTTCCCAATATGATCGCTTTGGCGGTGCTCTCCTATATTAATTTTATGAGTAAATTTTTTGTTCCAGATATACGCTTTCTGCTGTTTGCCTGGAGTGTCATCATTTTCTGGAAAACTAAAATTCACTTTCAGCTACAACAGCATCAAATCCAGCTCCCGATGTTACCTGTGCTTGCAATTTTAGCGTTCATCATTTGGATTGCGGAAAACATCAGTACCTTTTACAAAATCTGGCTCTATCCAAGTCAGGTCGATGCCTGGCATATGGTCGGTTGGGGCAAGCTGGGTTCTTGGTATCTACTGTTATTGCTGAGTTTGGTGCTGGTGCTGAAAATTTTAGGCACACGTCATTCTGAAGGCAATTGGACGCTTAAAAATCATTAAAACAACACGTATTTATCGTTAGCTAAAGCATACATTTTTTCCATTGCACCTCACTTGACTTCCCGCTAATCTGCTAAGTGTGTAATTTAAATTACATGACTAGAGTAATAACAAGATTGCATGAGAATAATTGGAGAATAAGCATGTTGAAAAAAATAATGCTGGCCGCTGTACTGGTCACAGGTTCAGGTATGGCCATGGCCGATAATGATGTCGGTTGTGGTATTGGTAGTCAGGTATGGGAAGGTCAGTCCGGTATCATTCCTAAACTTCTGGCAGGTACAACCAACGTTCTTTTCACTAACCAATGGATCGGGATTACTTTTGGTACTTTAGGATGTAGTCAAGGCGGAAGAGTCACCGCTCAGGTGGTCACTTTCACCAATGAAAATTCCGAAACTCTCGCGCGCGACATGTCGGTAGGTGAGGGTGAAAGCCTGAATGTGCTGGCTGAATTGCTCAATATCAAAGCTGAAGATAAAGCACGTTTCTTTGCGGTATCCAAGCAGAATTTTTCTGAAATTTATTCTGATAAAAATCAGGATACGCTTCAAGTATTAAGCTCTCTACAAACTGTTATGGCGAAAGATGATGTATTAAAAGCTTACATCTAAGCCCATGTCTGAAAACCCTGTCACCGTGGCAGGGTTTTCTTATGAATACAAGAATTGAAGAGAATAAGATTACTGAATGAAATATGCCTTTTTACTGTTTGGTCTGACCTGTACCCATTTAAGTCATGCAACCGAAATAAAACCGCAAATCCAGACCTATCTAGATCTGGCTGAGACGAAACAGCTGGATCAGGCGCGTACCTGGCAACGTCTCATGTATGCCAATGCACAAGGTAAAAGCGAGGTTCACTATGCAGGTTATTTTCTGGCCGAGCAGGGATCAACCGACCTTAAAAAGGAAATGCAGCAGAATATACAGGCTTTATTTACGGTAGCAGAACCCAATCAGTCGATACGGTGTAAATTTCCGGCACGAAGTCACTGGCTGATGCAGCAACTGAACCTGTCTGAACAGCAATTACCCGCCGTAAGCTGCCCCGAATTTGAACAGTGGATCGGTCAGGTCAAACCTTATAAGGCTACCCTGATCTATGCCACAGATTTCATGGGCAATCCCAGCTCCATGTTTGGTCATACCTTACTGCGTCTGGATCCAAAAGATCAGCAGCAGTTAAACCTGATTTCCTATGCAGTGAACTATGCCGCTACAGTAAACAGTAATGACAACTGGTCTTTTGCCTGGAAAGGTCTCACCGGACAATATCCCGGTGAATATTCCCTGATGCCTTATTATCGTAAGGTTAAGGAATATGGCGACTTTGAAAGTCGTGATTTATGGGAATATGAGCTGAATTTAAACCCGGAAGAAACGCAGTTTCTAGTTCAGCATCTGTGGGAAATGCAGAAAGTCAGTTTCCCGTATTATTTTATCAACGATAATTGTGCTTACCGTTTGCTCGGACTTTTTGATCTGGCACGTTCCGAATTGAATCTTCAGCAACAGTTCAACTCTGCTGCTATTCCTATAGAAACCCTGAAAGTTGCTGAACAGCAAGGTCTGATCAAGAGTAAAATCTATCGGCCTGCTCTGGAAACACAATTATTGGCGCAGACTAGACAGCATGGCAAAACTTTAGCTAAAACTGCCCATCAGATGGCATACGCAAATACAGATACACAGCCTTCAATACTACAAAAGTTTTCGGTGCAGGATCAGGCTAAAATTCTGGAAATGGCCTATGATCATTTATATCTGGATTTTCTCAGACAAAAAGTGGATAAATCTTTTGCCCAGCCCCGTTTTCGTCAGTTACTGGGTCTAAGAAGCCAACTTGAGATAGAAAAGCAGCGTAAACCACCGCTACCTCCAGAAACAGATCCGACCCAGAGTCATAACGCACAGCATATTTCAATTCAGGCTGGGGAAATACAGGGTGAAAAATTTATCGAGCTTAATCACCGGCAGGCCTATCACGACCTGATAGATCCCCAGAGCGGTTTTCGTACCGGCACACAGCTGCTATTTTTCAATGCTGCAATACAGTATCGTGATGAAGAGCTGAAATTCGAGCAATTTGATCTGATGACAGTCAATTCCTATAACCCGATTACGCCGTTTAACATACCACTGAGTTGGGGTTTTAATTTGGGCTGGCAACAGGAAGCATTAGAGCAGGATGGTCAGTTTAGTGAACACAAGCAACATGGCGTAGCCAATTTAAAAGTTCAAATGGGCTATAGCTATGCTGATCAAGCGCGTGAGCATTTATGTTATGCACAGCTGCAAAATCATATTCAAGCCGGCAAGGCGTTAGAGGATGGCTGGCGCGTTGGAATGGGGCCCACCCTAGGCTGCCAAAATATCTGGTCAGATAAAATTAATTCTTTAATTCAATTGGAATTACCGTATTGGCAAGATTCACACCAGTGGCAATTGAAATTAAATACTGAATGGCAATATGTATTGAACCAGCAAAATGCGATTCGACTCGGCTGGGAATATCAGCAACAAGACAGCAAAGACTGGATGAAAACCAGTGTGGGATATGTGCGATTCTTTTAGAGCAAACTATCTAATAAATGTTGGTTTTAGCTCGTTATTTATATAAAACAACTATTAGTTCACACAGTATTTTTTGTAATTTTTTTGTTATATTAATAACGTAATTTTCTCCCTCTCCTAAAAAGTCTTGGAATCAATTGTATGAATACTGAAGGTATTGCCGTACTTGCTGCTCAATGGAAGTCGGTTTGTCAGGATTTTTCAATAACTGATTTAAATGACACTTTTCAATTTATTCAAGCGCATTCCCAGACACTGGTTTATGAATTTTATAAAAATATGATGCAGGAAAAGGAAGCTTCCTATTTTCTCTCGGATGATATTGTTCAAAGCCGCTTGAAAGCCACGTTAAATCAGTGGTTAATCGATTGCTTTCAGGTACCGCTGCATCAGAACTTCGAACCGATTGTACAAAAGCAGTTAATGGTCGGCAAAGTCCATGCACGTATCGGTATTCCATCCTGGTTAATCATGCGGGGGATCGGTGAAATTGAAAAAAAAGTCTTTGTACTTCAGGCAAAACAAGATCAAGAAAATAGTTTGCGCATGATCTCTTATATCGTACAGATATTAGGCTTTGCATCAGAAATTATGTGCCGCTCATATGAAGTCAATCTGGAAAAAAATAATGATATAAAACATACCTACCGTTTATTTTCTGCCATGCAGGACGTTGCGGCGCAAAAGGACAAGCAGCGCAGCTCATTATTAAACTGGGAAAATGAGCTGATGTTTAAGGTCTTTTCCCATGAGCCGAAATTTACTCATCCCTTGTTGTCAAAATCTGAATTTGGCTTATGGTTTATCCATAAAGCCGCTTATGCATTTACCGGGTCGGAGCAGGGTAAGGCCATTGTTGATCGTATTTACCAGATTGATACGCTGAGTCAGCAGGTTTTAAATGCTGCCGAAAAAGATGAATCCATCCGGTTGATTCAGGATATTCGTGAAAAGAATAGAGAGATTCAGCATCTGGTCGATCAACTTTTTCAGGTGGCAGACTATATCGACTCAGGCAGTGATTCCCTGACTCAATTGCTCAATCGACGCTATCTGAATACCATTGTTTCGCGTGAAATTAATTTTTCGCGTAAAAATAATGTGCCATTGTCTTTGCTGGCCATAGATGCAGATCACTTTAAACGGATTAATGACAAATTCGGACATGCAGCAGGTGATTCGGCTTTGCAGTTTATTGGTGAAGTATTGCTGGATTGTATTAAGGGCAGTGATTATGCCTTCCGTGTGGGCGGGGAAGAGTTTTTATTATTGCTGGTCGATAGCGATTTGATTCGTGCGCAAGAAATTGCAGAACAGATCCGTAGCCGGATTCAGGAAACCACCATTGGCACCCGACCGGGCAGCAGCTTTAATTTTACCGTCAGTATCGGCTGTGCACTGTATGATGGTCATCCAGACTATCAGCGTTTTATAGATGCTGCAGATACGGCACTGTACGCAGCCAAGAATAGTGGCCGAAACCGTGTTTATTTGGCTAAAAACGAGTTAAGACACTCAAACATTGATTTGACTGTACAGAGCTAATCTAGCACTAGATATTAGACTGCTGAAGCTAGGCTTGGAATTTCTGTTTCTGTAAGACATATTCGGGATGGGCGTGGGCTGCATCCCGTTTGTAAAAATGCGATCCGTATCTGCACCGACAAAATCGTTCTGTTATAAATAGCCTAAGAAAAGCAGATAACTTTTTCGCTAATCATCTAGGACAGATGGCGAGCGGAGAGAAGGATTGGTGTAATGATTTATGTAATGAAATCTAGTGAGCCAGTGAGCGCGCTAGTGCTTTAAAATTTGGTTATCGCACTTACATGCTGTCATTTGCAGTAATTAGAATTCAGTAATCTAGATACCATTACGACCCATAATGGCATTAGGCAACGACACAACCAATGTCATTTTTAAGTATTTGCGACACAATGAATGTCATTTCCTGAAAAATGAATTTCGATTTGAGCGTTGCTATACTGTTAATACTTATCGAATAAATAAGAGAATTAAGTTTGTGCAATATACAAAAGAAAAAATAGTGAAAGCTCTATTACTTGCTCCTTTACCTTTACTTTTTTTCACAGCATTGCTGTTTGTCATAATGAATCATGAATACAGTCTATATTCGATTTTCGTGGTTTTTGCGGGGCATGGTCTTGTTTACTTGGCTTATTGTATTTTGACTGTACCTTTTAGCTTCATGATCTCAGTTCTTTTAAATCGTTATCGCATTCTCAACTTGCTAACCGTTTGTATGAGTTCCCTCATTATTGCTATGCCATTTTTTATTATTTTTGGATGGAGTCATGCAGGAGAGCTTTCTAACGAATGGTGGAAAATCTATGCCGATATCCCCACCATTCTTCTGGCTCTATTTCCTGGCTTATGTTATTGGTTATTTTTAATAGAATTAAAAGCTTAATAGTAATTTTATAAAAATATTATATATCAGCGGTTTATATTTTAAATTAACGTAAGTGACTCTATTTTATAAAAAACTCTATTCAATTTTTATTTCGAAATAAAAAACCGCCAGTAAGGGCGGTTTTTTTATGAATGACAACTTATGTGTCGCGTGACGAATTTTTATAAAAGTCTCAAAGAAAAAATCTGTATACACAGATTTTAGACTTCAACCACGACAAAATACTTTCGAACTGCTTCAACCACTTCAAATTTTCCAGTAAAGCCGGGCGGAATAATACCAGCTTCACCTGCTTTGATTTCGACAAAACCCTGCGTATTGGCATCATGTAAACGTACCAGACCTTCAATCACCTGAAAGAATTCCTGTTTATTGGCAGCAAATTGAATATTCCATGTACCTACTTCACAGGTCCAGATGCCACAGTTCATATTGGGATGCTCATATAAACTTTGGGTTATACGTTTAGGATTGCCTGCAACCAGACGATCAGGACGGGGATAATCAACAGTAGATTCACTTTGAGTTAAACCGTGACCTGCTAACCAAATTGATGCCATGATTCTTCCTTGAAGTTAAAAATTTCTTAAATACAATAAGTTAAATTCTACATAAAAAAGCCCCGAACAATCGGGGCTTTTAAAATCTGAAGAATCTTAGAGGCTTTCAGGTAAAGCAGCCAAAAATTCACGACGTTCATCTTTATTGGTTTTGAAATCACCGACAAAAGAAACCGTACGGGTAGTTGATTCCTGTTTGCCGACACCGCGCATCATCATACACATATGTGCAGAATCAATCATTACGGCAACACCACGTGCTTTAGTCACTTCAGCCACCGCTTCGGCAATTTGCTGAGTCAGGTTTTCCTGAATTTGCAAACGGCGCGCAAACATTTCAGTAATGCGGGCAAACTTGGATAAACCTAAAACATTACCTTCCGGTAAATAAGCAATATGCACACGACCGTAGAAAGGCAATAAATGATGTTCGCATAAAGAATAGAATTCAATATTCTTGACTAAAACCATTTCACGGTTGTCAGAAGGGAAGACCGCATTATTGGTCACTTCTTCTAAAGTTTTGCTATATCCAGACGTTAAATACGAAAAAGCTTTAGCAGCACGCATTGGCGTATCTTTTAGACCAGGACGATTAAGATCTTCACCAACGGCAGTCAGAATGTTGGTGTAGGATTGCTGCATAGACATAAGACGTGTTCACTTACACTGATATCGAACAAGGACGGCATTGTAGCAGAAAACCGCTACAATGCCCTGTTTTGAGGAAAAATTCCGCTTACTGTTTAAATTTAGGGTTCTTTTCTGCGCGTTTTAATAAAACCAAAACGGCGCCCGTGCCACCCTGTTTTTCAGGTGCACTGACAAAGGCTAAAACATCACGGTGTTGACGCAGCCAGCCATTCACATAGGTTTTTAAAATGGCTTCTGGACCTTTGCCGTGTACAATCTTAATGACATTCTGATTTTCATCTTTGGCCATTTGAATGATTTGTAACACCGCAGCCCGCGCATCTTCAACCGTACAACCATGTAGATCCACTGCTTCAAACCAGCGCAGGTTACCGGCTTTTAAATCTTCAAACACTTTGTGCTGTAACGTGCCAATGCGATAGCTTAATGTGGCCTGACTGGCAACAGGATTCAGCATGGCTTGGGTATCGGAAAGCTCTGCATGATCTGTTTGCATTGGGCCAGTTGCTGCGGCACGTTTTGCTAAAGTTTGCGCATCAATTTTTTTCTTCTTGTCCTTTTCAATCTTTGCAATATTGCCGGTGTCCATTTTTTTGACACCTTGCATGGATTTCTGGAACAAGTCGAAATCATCTTCCGGTTCTTGCTGGGCCGGAGCTTTAGGCTCAGGCTGTTTGGCAAGGGCAGTCGAATGCGGATTGGTGATTTGCTTTTTAAAGGCTTTCAGTAAGTCGAACTGACCTTTAGAAAGCGAAGAATCATGTTTACTCATAATCTTAATTATTCATTAAACAGTTTCAGGCTGACCAAATAATGCAGTGAATGCATGATCGGGACGAGGCTGTTTCATAAAACTTTCACCCACAAGGAAGGCATGAATGTTATGCTCTTGCATCATGTGGACATCATTTGGGGTGGCAATACCACTTTCAGTCACCAGTAAACGTGAAGGCTCAAGCAATTTTTTCAAGCGTAGTGATGTGTTTAAATCGACATCAAAAGTTTTTAAATTACGGTTATTCACGCCTAACAGGCAACGCTCTGAAAGTCGAAGTGCACGTTCAAGCTCATGTTCATCATGGACTTCAACCAGTACATCCAAATTGTGTTCAAAAGCAGTTTTAGACATTTCTTCCAGTTGCTGGTCAGACAGACACGCCACAATCAGAAGAATACAGTCGGCATGCAAAGCACGCGCTTCAATCACGCCATAAGGATCGATCAAAAAATCCTTACGCAGTGCAGGAAGGGCACAGTGTGAACGTGCAATAGCGATATTTTCATCTGCACCTTGGAAAAAGTCTACATCAGTCAATACCGATAAACACGCTGCGCCTGCTTGTTCATATTGCTGGGCAATTTCAGCAGGGTTAAAGTTTTCACGAATCACGCCTTTAGAAGGGGATGCTTTTTTAATTTCAGCAATTACACCGGGACGTTTGCTTAACAGGTTTTGTGCAAAGCCACGTACAGGTGTTGCTGCCTGCGCGAGTTCTTCAACATCCTTTAAGCTATGTTGTTTTAAACGTGCAGCAAATTCTACCTGTTTGCGGTCAACAATTTTACCTAAAATCGTATTTGCGATATCTAGCATGGCAATATTTCCTTATAGCTTAAGCTTCGTATTCTTTGAGGGTTTTGGTGAATTCAGACAAAACGCTCATTTTTTCTAAAGCTTGTCCACCGTAAATAATATCATGTGCCAGTGCGACGCCTTGTTTGTAGCTGGTGGTCAAGCCGGATACATAAATGCCCGCACCTGCATTGAGTGCAATCATGTTGGCCGCTTTTTCACCTTTCGCTGATTTTTTCTTGCCTAAAGCATCTTTAATTAAAGCCAGACTTTCAGCGGAATCTTCAACAATCAAACCGGTTAAAGTCTGTGATTCAATATCGACATCTTCAGGGTTAATCATCCATTCGGTGATCTCGCCATTTTTGAGTTCAGCCACATAAGTAGAAGATGCCAGACTGATTTCATCCAAACCATCTTTGGAATGCACCACCATGACATGCTCAGCCCCCAGTTGTTTCATCACTTCGGCAATCGGGCGGCACAGTTCATTCGAGAATACACCCAGCACAAAACGTTGAACCCCCGCCGGATTGGTCAGCGGACCAAGCAAGTTGAAAATACTGCGAATACCCAATTCACGACGTGGACCCACTGCATATTTCATGGCTTTGTGATGATTCGGTGCAAACAGGAAACCCACACCCATTTCACGAATACAGCGTTCAGTTTGCTGCATATTCAGGTTCAGGTTAATGCCCGCTTGTTCTAGCAAGTCAGATGACCCTGATTTTGAAGACACGCCACGGTTACCGTGCTTGGCAATGGTTGCGCCAGCAGCAGCAATCACGAAACTTGATGCCGTAGAGACATTAAACAAATTTTGACCGTCACCGCCGGTACCGACGATATCCACTAAATGAGGAATATCGCTGACATCAATTTTAATCGCAAATTCACGCATGACCCGTGCAGCGGCAGTAATTTCGTCAATGCTTTCGCCTTTTAAGCGTAAGCCCATCATCAGCGCACCAATTTGTGCATCGGTTGCTTCACCGGACATGATGCTGCGCATCACATCTTCCATTTGCGGCTGAGTCAGATGAATCTGTTTGGTAATATTATTTAAAGCTTGTTGAATATTCATTGTGTTCACTATGCATAAATTTCTAAAAAGTTCTGGAAGATTTGATGACCATGCTGGCTCAAAATTGATTCAGGGTGGAACTGCACGCCTTCGACGGCCAATGTCTTATGTTTTACACCCATGATTTCTTCCATGCTGCCATCGGCTTCATTGGTCCAGCAGGTCACTTCCAAACAATCCGGTACAGTCGCCTGATCAATCACCAGTGAATGATAGCGCGTTGCCGAAAATGGAGAAGGCAGGTTGCTGAAAATGCCTTTGTCGCTATGATACATATCGGACAAACGACCGTGCATGACGTTCTTTGCGCGAATAATATTCCCACCAAAAGCTTGTCCAATGGCTTGATGACCTAAACACACACCCAGCAATGGAATTTTGCCGGCAAAGTGCTGAATCGCGGGAATCGAAATTCCTGCTTCACTTGGTGAACACGGGCCAGGGCCAATCACCAAATACTTGGGTTGCCATCGCTCGATATCTTCCAATGTCACGGCATCATTACGGACTACTTTTACGTCTTGATTTAACTCGCCAAAATATTGGACGATGTTATAGGTAAAAGAGTCATAGTTGTCGATCATTAAAAGCATGAGCTAACCTATTGAAATTTACGCACTTAAATGTGCTCGAATAGTCCAGGAATACTCGCATGATTGCTGGTTTTACTGGCTCGTCTGATTTAAAGCAGACTAAGCAAAACAAGTCAAAAATGGAGTGCGAATAATCATAGCAAAAAATAAGCATTTTCTGCTGAACTATTTCTATGATAATGATTTTAGAAGAATCGCAGGATGAGAATAAGCTGATTTATTTGCATTTTATATTGAATGAAATTCATCGATGTTTATTTCAACACTTGAAAGTAACTTTAAATCATATGCAGGCTTTATTTAGATTTAAAAGCAATAAATGAATAGAGAAAATTAAATTTAAGTAATAGGCTAACTATAAGTAAGTTTAGTTTGCATTTATATTGGATTAGTTGAAGCTGAGCTTCATAAAGGGGCATTAAAAGCAGGAAATAATATTTCGCAATTATCACCAAAATGGCGCACGGTCTTTCTTTCTTCATTTGCTGAAAAAATGTGTGGGTTAAATTGGATAAATTATAAAATTATGAAAAAATAATGAGATAACAGCACTTGAAATTTAAATTTATAAGCGCAGTTAAAATTCAATAGTTGAAATATTAAGCATTAAAATCATCAACATGGTTGAAAATTAACTTTTAAGTATTTATTTTAATCTGAGATGATAAATATTAAGTCAAATACAGATAAAAAAAGATCATTTACAACTTATTAAAAATAAATTCGCACCATTTTGATACACTTAAAGCAGCTTTTTAAGCAAAAGTAATGAAGAGTGTTTGAATATGGTGCATTTACATTTACACACAGTATAATAGTCTCAAACTAAAGTATCTAAATCTTCTATTCTGATAAAGAATTCAATATTTTATCTTTATTTTTTAAAGTTGGTATGAGATTTGCTTAATAACTGCCAACTACTAACACGCACTTAGCAGGTGCAACAAAAAATCATCGGAGCACAATGAGCATGGCGAACAAGGTCCTTCAACTCATCCAAGAAAGTGGCGCAAAATGGGTCGATTTTCGCTTTACTGATACTAAGGGTAAAGAGCAACATGTAACTTACCCAGCAGATACGATTGACGAAGATACATTTGAAGACGGTAAAATGTTTGATGGTTCTTCAATCGCCGGTTGGAAAGGCATCGAAGCATCTGACATGATCTTACGTCCAGATCCTGCAACTTGCTTCCTTGACCCGTTCTTTGCTGAAGCAACAGTTGTTGTCACTTGTGACGTGATCGAGCCTTCAACTGGCCAAGGTTACGACCGTGACCCGCGTTCAATTGCTCGCCGTGCAGAAGAATATTTAAAATCTACGGGTATTGGTGATACTGCATTCTTTGGCCCAGAACCAGAATTCTTCGTTTTTGACGAAGTAAAATGGGAAATCGATATGTCTGGCGCGCGCCACACATTAATCGCCGAAGAAGCTGCTTGGTCTACAAACAAAGACTACGAAGGCGGTAACTCTGGTCACCGTCCACGTGTTAAAGGCGGTTACTTCCCAGTTCCTCCTGTGGATTCTTCACATGATATGCGTGCAGAAATGTGTGCAAAAATCGAAGACATCATGGGTCCTGGTCGTGTAGAAGTACATCACCACGAAGTTGCATCTTGCCAGTTAGAAATTGGTGTGAGCTTCAATACCATGGTTCGTAAAGCGGACGAAGTTCAACAGTTTAAATATGCTGTTTGGAACGTTGCGCACCAATATGCAAAAACTGCAACCTTTATGCCTAAACCAATGGTTGGCGATAACGGTTCTGGTATGCACGTTCACATGTCGATCTCTAAAGATGGCAAGAACTTGTTTGCTGGTGATGAATATGCAGGCTTGTCAGAAATGGCGCTTTACTTCATTGGCGGTGTGATTAAACATGCGCGTTCATTGAATGCAATCACAAACCCTTCTACAAACTCGTACAAGCGTTTGGTTCCACATTTTGAAGCACCAATTATGCTTGCTTACTCAGCACGTAACCGTTCTGCTTCTATCCGTATTCCATACGTGTCTAGCCCTAAAGGCAAACGTATTGAAGCACGCTTCCCAGATCCAATGATGAACCCGTACTTAGGTTTCGCAGCATTGTTGATGGCTGGTCTTGACGGTATTCAAAACAAGATTCACCCAGGTGAAGCTGCTGACAAGAACTTGTATGACCTTCCTCCTGAAGAAGAAGCGAAAATCCCAACAGTTGCGCATAGCCTAGAAATGGCGCTTGAAGCGCTTGAGGCGGATCACGACTACTTGTTAAAAGGTGGCGTATTCACTCAAGAAATGCTTGATGCCTATATCGAACTTAAAACTGAAGAAGTACGTCGTCTTAACACGACTACTCACCCAGTTGAGTTTGACATGTACTACAGCCTATAATTCTGATCTGAATTTAAGCTTTAAAAAACCCGCTCTTGTAGCGGGTTTTTTCTTTTCTTGAGTTAATATAAACACCAGATTTCAAAATTAAAATTGTTATGGCTAAACCACGTAAAAAACATACCAGCTTTTATCCATGGATTGATCCTAAAGATCATGACAAAGGCTTTAAAATGAATTTTTCTGAAGTCACTTATGTTGAGGTCGGTCGCACTGGGGAAGGCTATAAACAAGCGGAATTTGTAGCGCTAAAAAATCCAGAACTCGCTCTAGATTTTGATTATCCTAAAAGTTTCTATTTAAGTGCTGAAGGGATGATTCTCATCAAGACCTCGCAGGGCAAATTTGAAGCGATTGCCAAAACAGATAACTGTTAACCGCATTTGATTGGATATGGTGGGGAAAGGGTGATGGCTGAGTTAACATTGGCTATTGCTAACATGATGTATATATGAGATTAAAATTGATCAACCTAAACGAGCAGGGGACTTATGCAAAACAAGCGAGCATGTAAACGACAGGATAAACAGATTCCTGCTGAATTACGTGAATGGTTGTATGCATCAGGTTCACTCACGCAGCAACTGACAGATTTGGCGGATGGAGAATTTAAAGTACAGCCCATCCAGGAGCATTTTTTGCGTTTAAGCTTTGCAGACAGCCACTGGATGAATATGCCGCATCAGCATACCTCATGGGTGCGTGAAAGCTATTTATATGGCTGTGAAGCGGAGCCTTGGGTCAAAGCGAAAAGTATCTTTCCGATTTTAAGTCTGCAATCCCGTGCACGTATCTTTCAGCATATTGGTAAAAAACCGATTGGCTGGTTCTTGTTTCAACGAACCAATCCACATTGCGAGCGCCGTGTGATTCTGCTTGAAGATGGCTGGACACGGCAAAGTTGCTATACTTGGCATGGTTGTAAATTTATTGTTCAAGAGACTTTTCTACCTGCATTTGAACAATTTATTCAGCAAAATACTTCACAATAAAATATTTAACAGAAATCTGGTTAAGGACAGTCATGGACACTGCGCAACAAACTACATGGCGTGAGCGTTTAGCAGCGTATTACTATTTATGTCGTTTTGATAAGCCCATTGGCACAGAGTTGGTGTTTTGGCCAACCATGTGGGCATTGTGGATTGCAACAAAGGGCATCCCTGACTTCGAAATACTGTTGTTGATGATCTTGGGTGTGGTTTTTATGCGTGCAGCGGGCTGTGCCATAAATGACTTTGCAGACCGTAAAGTAGATGGGGCGGTTGCCAGAACCAAAGATCGGCCTTTAGCGACGGGTGTGATTAAGCCCATAGAAGCCATCTGGGTGTTTTTGATTCTGGTTGCTGCTAGTGCTTGCCTGTTGTTCTTCTTACCGATAGAAAGCTTTTACTGGTCATTTGGAGCGTTGTTTTTAGCATTTATATATCCCTTTATGAAGCGCTATACCAACTTGCCTCAGCTTTTTTTAGGTGCGGCATTTTCATGGTCCATTCCGATGGCCTATACCGCAGTCGGGCAAACCCCTGATTTGACCTGTTGGCTTTTATACTTTGGTAATTTGGCTTGGACAGTGGCTTACGATACGCAATATGCCATTACCGACCGTGAGTATGATTTAAAGATTGGGGTGAAATCAACAGCGATTTTATTCGGAAAATATGACATCGAAATCATTTCGCTATTACAGGTAGCAAGTGTGTTACTGATAGGTGCAGCTTTGTTCCGAGAGGCATTACTTGTCCCTTTTGGATTAATGGCTTTGCTTGTGGTGGTGGCTGACTTTATTTATCAGTGGACAAAAACCAAGGACGGAAATCCGCAACTGTGCTTTTGGGCATTTCGGCATAACCGTTGGGTGGGGCTAATTATTTTTGCCGGGATCTTTATTGCATTGCTTTAATTGTGAACCGGTCTGAAAGTTAAATTTTATGAAAAGCATCTGGTTAAATATAATTTAGCCAGATGCTTTTTTTATGCTGAATTAAAATGTTGTAGAGAAGAAATGATGCAAAATAAAAAAGCATGCATAAGAGTTGAATAATACCGCTTTGTGCAAATTATCCTGTCCATTACAAGCCTAGTAAATTGTATTTTTAAGAGGTCAGTTTTTCTCAGATTAACCGGGATTTCATTCTGCTAGCTGTTTTAGCGTTGATGACGCTACCTTTAGTGGTTTGGCTATTTAGGAATAGACTTTCATAAAGGGGTTGTTAAAGAATATCTTTATGCAGTTGTCTGACATTTGGAATCTCGGTGTAGCGTAATACGCGATATCCCGCTTCATGCAGCATATGGTCGCGAAATCTATCTTCTTCAACTTTGTATAAATGCGTTGGGTCATCTAGTTCAATAATCACCAAAACTTGCAGCGATTCGTTGAGTAAAACGAAATCAGTGACTTTGCGATTGAATTTGTTGCGAATTTTAAGGTTATGGCTGGTAATTAACGCACTAAAGGCCACCTGTGCCAAGACGTGGTATTGAGGAAAGGCCTCTTTTAAGCGAACGTACATTCTGCATTCATACGGCGTAATGACACGTTTGGGATAAAACTTTTTTTTGGTTTTAAAATATTGCTGAGCACACAGGATGATCAATGCAAGACTGGCAATAATACCAATAATAAGAAAGGTAGATGAACTGGAATTAAACACGATATGAATCTACAGATAAGAAAAAACCCACTCAAGTAGAGTGGGTTTTTAGAATTTGGCTCTCCAACCTGGGCTCGAACCAGGGACCTGCGGATTAACAGTCCGTCGCTCTACCGACTGAGCTATTGGAGAATCTGATACGCATTCTATGTATCTAAGCTGAAGGGGTCAAGGGCTTATGCTTAAAAAAACCATGAAAATGAATTGAATGTTTTAAAAATAAACTTATTGCTGATTATTTAAGTGATTTTATGAGGTCTATATAATTTTCTTTGCTTTGTAAGGGATGTGCTTTACGGCATTCGTTGATCAATTGCATCAGCTCGGCTTGAGTAAGCTCAGGTTTGAGTTGTTGTTGAATGTGTTTTAAAACCTCTGGGTTCTTTTGGGGTAAGTTACGGGTGCAATCAAATAAGCGTTCATACATGAGCGCGGAAGCCTGCTTTTTATTTTCAGAATTTTGACTGCATTGAAAGACTGCGAACATGACAATAAGCAGAATAATCCAGAAAATCAGAGATTTTAACCAGGTGGCATTCATAGGATTTATTAAAATATTTTTATTAGCCTGAACATAACTAAATTTTAATAAGCGAACAATAGATAGGGGAATAATCTACGATTTAAATAAAAGGGATTGGTTAAGGATCAGAGATCAAAAAAAGTATGTGTTGTATAAGAAGTAAAATAGAAATGTGTTAGATAAAAAAAGCCCACTTCATGATGAGTGGGCTTTTTAGAATCTGGCTCTTCCACCTGGGCTCGAACCAGGGACCTGCGGATTAACAGTCCGTCGCTCTACCAACTGAGCTATGGAAGAATAGATGGCTCTCCAACCTGGGCTCGAACCAGGGACCTGCGGATTAACAGTCCGTCGCTCTACCGACTGAGCTATTGGAGAATCTGATGCGCATTTTAGGGATGAAAAGCTAAGCCGTCAACACGTAAATATAAACAAATGAATCATTTGCCTTATAAATATGCAGATATGCCCTAAAAATAAAAAAACCACCCATAACGGGTGGTTTTTTATGCAAAAAATAAAATTTATTTCAAATCTTATTTTTCAACGCCAGCTTCTTGGCCAGCATATTTAGCATTTGCATAATCCCAGTTTACCAAGCTTTCTAGGAAAGTTTTGATGTAAGCAGGACGTGCATTACGGTAGTCGATGTAATAAGCATGTTCCCAAACGTCGATTGTCAATACTGCAACTTTACCGTGAGCAAGTGGAGTATCAGCATTTGAAGTTTTAAGAATAGAAAGGTTGCCATTTACTTCGTCAGCAACCAACCAAGCCCAGCCTGAACCGAATTGAGTTGTTGCAGCAGCAGCGAATTCTTCAGCAAATTTTTCGTAAGAACCGAAAGCTTCATCAATTTTAGCAGCCAAAGCACCAGTCGCTTTACCACCACCGTTTTTAGTCATACAGTTCCAGTAGAATGTATGGTTCCAAACTTGAGCAGCGTTATTGAAAATGCCCGCTTTAGAGGTATCACCAGCAACAGCTTTAATGATTTCTTCTAAAGTTTTACCTTCAAGGTCAGTACCTTTGATCAGGTTATTCAAGTTTACAACGTAAGTGTTGTGATGTTTGTCGTGATGGTATTCTAAAGTTTCTTTGCTGATGTGTGGAGCAAGATCTTCGTAACCGTATGGAAGTGCCGGTAAAGTAATCGTTGTCATGTTTTCAATTCCTTGCGTTTTGCTGGGTTTTGACATTAAGTGGCCTTATTGTAATGGATTCTTTGCCTAAATTGCGCATTGCTTATAAATAACAATACAGAATAAAGCCTGAATTTATACGTATAAAGAAAATGTCAAACCATCAGATTTGAATTAAATCGGATTGTTTAATTCGAAGTAACTATACTCAATATCGAACTGTTCCGAAATAGCTTTTGCAAGGCGTTGTACGCCATAACGCTCGGTTGCATGATGTCCGCAGGCATAATAATGCACATTCAATTCTTTGGCTTCATAATAGGTACGCTCACTGACTTCACCAGAAATATAAGCATCACAATTTTGCTCCGCCGCTTTGCCAATAAAATCTTGTGCACCACCCGTACAGAAACCGATTTTTTGGATTGAGGTTTTAGCAGCAGGAAGATGAATGGCATTAAAATCTAAACGCTGCGACACATACAGCTTAAACTCTTCAGCAGACACGGGCTGTTTTAAATAACCAATATTACCAATCGGATTGCGTTCGCCTGGATCTAAGGCTTCAATATTTTCTAAGGCTAAAATATCCGCAATCGCCGCATTATTACCTAAAGTTGGGTGACTATCTAAAGGTAAGTGATAACCGACCAGTGAAATATCATGCTGAATGAGGCTCTTGATGCGTTTACCGCGCATGCCGGTAATCGGGTAGGGTTCACCTTTCCAGAAGTAGCCGTGATGAACCAGCAGCAAATCTGCACCTTGTTCAATCGCTGCTTCAATTGCATCTTGTGAAGCAGTTACCGCACACAAGATTTTATTTACATCAGGTTTACCTTCAATTTGCAGACCATTTGGTGCATAGTCTTTAAATTCGTGGGATTTCAGGGTTTGGTTGCACCACTGAATAATTTCATTGAGCTTTGCCATAAATTTCTCAAAAGCCTAAATATTTAACATCATCAAAACACATTTTGAATTGTAACTAAAGCATGACAAAACTCTTGCGCTATTTTTATGTTTCCTGCTGTATTTCATTTTACAATGGCGCATAAATTACTTAGTCATCAACGAATTAAAATATTGTTAGAGGAAATTAACGTGCGTCGCACATTTACATGGTTACCTTGGATTTTACTCATTCTGGTCACGCTCGGTTTTCTTGCATGGCAACAATACCAGCAGCCTAAAGCACCTGTTGCGGCTGATGGCGTAAAAATGCCGGTAGAAAAAGTAGAGCCTTTAGTCAGTACCTCAAGAACAGGCGGTGTTGATTCTTACAATGCTGCGGTTAAAGTTGCTGCGCCTGCGGTGGTGAATATTTTCACCACACAAAAAGTGAAGCAAACTGAACATCCTTTGTTAAATGATCCTGCATTTCGTGAGTTTTTTGGTGATCAAGTACCCGATCAATTCGGTCAGGAACAAAATGAAAATAGCCTAGGCTCGGGTGTTATTGTTCGTTCGGATGGTTATATCTTGACCAATAATCATGTGATTGCGCAGGCTGATCAAATTGTGGTTGGATTAAATGATGGGCGTCGCGCTGTAGCAAAAATTATTGGGACAGATCCAGATTCAGATCTTGCCGTGATCAAGATTGAACTCGACAAGCTTCCTGTTTTGCCATTTAAACTGAGTGGTAATGAGGTGGGAGATGTGGTTCTTGCCATTGGTAATCCGTTTGGTGTGGGGCAAACTGTTACTCAGGGGATTATTTCTGCAACCAATCGTTCGGATTTAGGCATCAATACCTATGAGGATTTCATTCAAACCGATGCCGCGATTAATCCAGGTAACTCGGGTGGTGCACTCATTGATGTTGCGGGTAATTTGATTGGTGTGAACACGGCTATTTTCTCCCAGTCTGGGGGGTCGTTGGGTATTGGTTTTGCCATTCCTGCGAAAGTTTGTCAGCAAATCCTGAATTCAATTTTGAAAGATGGACGTGTGGTTCGTGGCTGGTTGGGGATTAGCCTGATGCCGGTGCAACAGGAAAACATTCTTGAACCTAAGCAAACTGGTGTTGTGGTTGCAGATGTGCTTCCTCAAGGTCCAGCAGCTAAAGCGGGAATTCAAAAAGGCGACAAGATTATTCAGGTCAATGGCGAGCCGATTACTTCTGCTTCACACTTGATTAATTATGTTGCGTTGCAAGCTCCAAACAGCACCATCAAAGTTGAAGTGGTTCGAGATGATAAACCATTAAGTCTGAATGTAGTGGTGACTGAACGTAAAGCACAGAATAATACTTCCCAATATATTCCTTTACCTCAGCAATAAAACGATCTATCTCCATCCAATCTTGAGATAGGATAAATAAGGAAAAAGCGCATTTCGATGCGCTTTTTTTTGATTGCTTATTTATTATTTCAAAATGATTTTTCTATATCTTTAAAAAATTTATAGCTATGAATAGCGTAGCTTGATATCGGATAGGGATTTGCAGATTTAATTTAAAAACATAATTTAAAAACAAGAAATTAAGATCATTGTTTTCATAATGACTTAAATTTTTATGAATTATTCAGGCAAAAAAAAACCCGCTTTAATGCTGCGGGCTTTTTCGTATTTGGCTCTCCAACCTGGGCTCGAACCAGGGACCTGCGGATTAACAGTCCGTCGCTCTACCGACTGAGCTATTGGAGAATCTGCATGCGATTATAAGGAGATTTTGTAGAGGGTCAAGCTAAAAGTGTCATGATTCCTTAATTTTTGTGCTGTATGCTTTTTATTTAGACAAATAAATCAAAAACGTTAAAAAAACTTGCACAGCCAAAATCGGCTTGTTAGATTAAATGCATAACAGAGCGTTTGAATGAAAGTTCAAACAGTGTGGATTTAAAACCAACTTGCCAGCACTAAAATGGCTAAACAGGAGAAAGCGAATGCATACGCTGACGATTGCTGAAATCTTTTCAAATTTATCTTTTTATCAAGACAACTACCTTTCTATCATTCAAGATCCACAGCGCTATCAAACTGCGGTTGAAGATGCTTATGTCCAAGTCTGGCCTGTAGGAACTCGAGCCTTATATCTGGGTGATTTGTTGCAGCTTTGGTTTAGTGATAAATGGTTGATTGATTCACCCTGTCAACTATTACTAGAAAGCTATTCAAATGGTCGTAAGCAACCTTTGCAACGTGATCATGATCTGTATTTGTATCAACTGAATGGCAGCGCCTTATCCGGACGCAATAACTCGAAAGTTTGGTCAGTATCGGAACAGAAGAAACTCGCTGTATCTCTCGATAGTGTGTTCAAATATTTATGTATTTATAAAGCGACGTCACGTCCAGAAGTGCCTTTTCCAGAGTTAACTAAATCACTTAAATCGGCTGTCTAATGATGAGTGATTGCTAGAACTTAAGTAACTTAATTTAAGTTCTAGTTGAATTAGGACGTGCGCCAAATACAGTATTTTTTGTATTAACGAATAATCATACAAGTCACAGTAGCATGCGCATAAAGTTTGCCATCTTCATCAATAATTTTACCTTCAGAAATACCCGAATTCTTGCTGATATTAATGATGGTGCCCACGGCATGAAGTTCTTTGTCTGTGGGATTGGGACGGCACATTTTTATATTCAAGTCGATGGCGCCATAGCCTACACCAGCTTCCAGCATACTGTGTACCGCACAACCGGTGACGGAATCCAGTAATGTTGCGGCAAAACCGCCGTGTACGCCCCCTAAAGGATTTAAGTGGCGATGATCTGCTTTTACTTTGAAATGAATCGTTCCTGCTGAAACTTCATAGGGCTGCATTGGTATGGTCTCACTAATACTTGTAGGTGGGATTTTCCCTGTACACATGGCTTGTAAAAGTTGCAGTCCTGTCATTTCTTTGGGATTCATTCTATTTATTTCCTTAGCGTGCTATTTTTTAGAAAAACAAAAAAAGGATAAAAAGATGCAAGGCCAATGCTTATGTGGTTCGACGACTTTTAAGGTTCAATTACAAAATCATCATGTGCACGTTCTTGCGGCGTGACCGCCTCATGCTCGATGTGCCGTCGGCAAAACAGTACGATGATGATGACAATTGATGCGAGTCAGAACAGTTTAGTCTTTTCTGACAAGAAAAATTTATCAATTTATCCTTCTTCGGAATGGGCTGAGCGTGGCTTTTGTAATCGGTGTGGAACAACTTTGTTTTGGCGTAGCCGTGAGTTTAACTATTGTGCAGTCAATGTCTTTGCTTTAAATGAGCAACCATAAGATTTGAAGCTGGATATGGAAATCTATATTGATCATAAACCAGAGTTTTATCGCTTTGCTAATGATACCCAAAAGCTGACAGAAACAGAGGTGATTGCGTTGTTTTCTAAAGATCAAGAATAAAAATAATGGTGGATGGATATCAAGGTATTTGTTCATTTGTGTTTTTTTTAAATTGAATCAGCAAATCACTATGGATTTAAAAAGTTAGATTGGCTATATCTAAAGTAGGTTGTTGATAGGGATGCTCAACCATGCTGTTTAAAATCATGATTGCCATGTTGGCTTTTGCTGCCAATTCGGTTTTATGCCGTTTGGCATTGGCAGGCCAGCAAATTGACCCGATGAGTTTCAGTCTGATTCGTGTCTGTAGTGGCGCTGCTGTTTTATCGATGCTTTACCTGTTTTCTGCACAAAAAGCTAAAATTGAGTGGCGTGTTAAAAACGGTTTTTTTCTGGCGCTGTATATAGTCGCCTTTTCACTGGCTTATTTACACATAGATGCCGGTGTCGGGGCATTACTGTTATTCGGTACGGTGCAGCTCAGTATGGTCGGTTATGGTTTATGTCATGGTGAAAAAATCAATCTGCGCCGTGGTGCCGGGTTGTGTATTGCGATTATCGGCATTTTCATTCTCTTGCTTCCGGGCGCAGATGCTCCAAATTTGGTTTATGCAGCCATTATGGTGCTTTCAGGAATAGGCTGGGCAATGTACAGCATTGCGGGTAAGGAAATGCAAAACCCATTGGCAAGTACTTTGGCTAATTTTGTGCTGGCGATTCCTTTTGTCTTGCTGGCGTATGCAGCGTTTTATGCAAAAAGCTTTATACAACCTCAAGGTATACTTTTAGCGGTGCTGTCAGGCGGTTTGGCCTCAAGTGGTGCCTATGTGCTGTGGTATGTCATTGTCAAACAGATTGACCGCGTGACAGCCAGCAGTGTACAGCTATCTGTACCGTGTTTGGCTATTTTAGGTGGCGCGCTGTTTATTGGTGAGACTTTAAGCTGGCGGATGATCATGTCTGTCATCATTGTTTTAGTAGGAATTGCTTTGGTGATTAGAACAACGCCTGATCAGAAGCATGTACAGAGCACATTGAAATAATTAAAATGTGTTTAGAAAAGAATTAATCTGGATGTTTTTAGATTTAAAAAGATAAATTCTGAGATAGAAAAAAACCCGCGATCAACGCGGGTTTTTTTCTTAAAAACTTAAGAAAGTCTTTAAATTATTTTGCAGCTTTTTCAGCTTCGATAGATGCAATTGCAGCATCAACGCCTTCGATTGAATCAGCAGCTTTCTTGATACGAGCAAGCGCATCAATAAGAACTTCGTCAGCAGTTGCGTAAGAAATACGCATGAAGCCGCCAAGACCGAATGCATCACCAGGAACAACGGCAACACCAGTTTCTTCCAATAACCATGCAGAGAATTCTGTGCAAGATTTTAAGCCTTTTGCACGAATCAATGGTTTGATGTTTGCATAGGCATAGAATGCACCATCAGCAGGAAGGCAAGAAATACCGTTGATTGCATTTAATCCATCCATCACTAGGTCATGACGACGTTTGAATGCTTCAATCATTGGCTCAAGCACGTCTTGAGGACCATTCAATGCAGCTTCAGCAGCAACTTGTGAAATCGAAGTTGGGTTTGAAGTTGATTGAGACTGGATTTTTTTCATTGCACCAATGAGTTTAGCAGGACCCGCTGCATAGCCAATACGCCAGCCAGTCATGGCATAAGCTTTAGACACACCGTTAAGCACGATTACGCGGTCATAAAGGTCTGGAGCAACAGTTGCGATGTTGTAGAACTCGTCATCCCAACGGATTGGTTCGTACATGTCATCTGAAGCAACCATAACTTCTGGGTATTTACGCAGAACTGCAGCCAAAGCTTCTAATTCAGCTTTAGTGTAGATCATACCTGTAGGGTTAGATGGGCTGTTAAGCACCACTAAACGGGTTTTATCAGTGATTGCAGCTTCTAGTTGAGCAGGAGTAATTTTGAAACGTTGTTCTTCACCACATTTAACAACAACTGGAACACCTTCAGCGATGATCACCATGTCTGGATAGCTTACCCAGTATGGCGCAGGGATGATGACTTCATCACCTTTGTTTAACAAGGCAAGTGCCAAGTTAAAGAATGACTGTTTACCACCGCAAGAAACCAAAATTTGGTTTGCTGCATAGTCAAGATTATTGTCGCGTTTAAATTTCGCGATAATCGCTTTTTTAAGACCTGGAGTACCGTCAACAGCGGTATATTTGGTAAAACCGTTGTTAATCGCAGTAATTGCTGCATCTTTGATGTGTTGTGGGGTATCAAAATCTGGTTCACCTGCACCCAAACCAATTACGTTTTTACCAGCAGCTTTAAGTTCAGCAGCTTTATTGGTAACAGCAAGTGTAGGGGACGGTTTGATGGCATTGACACGATCAGAGAGACGTACGTCCACGGCAGTATTCCTTCTTATAGGGATTAAAAAATAAAAAAGCACACTATCTTAGCCTAAAAAACAGGAGAAAGGGGTGCAAGAAATATACGATATGTAAAAAATATATTTTTATGAATAACTGTTTTCATGGTTTTAGCTTTAATAGAGATGATTTTATATTTTTAGAAGCATAGAAAATAACCCAAAAAATTGAATATTTAGAAAAATCTTTAATGTAAATAAAGTGACTGAATAAAATAAAAAAGTTTAAACATAAAAATGGCTACATTGAAGTAGCCATTTTTAAGATGCAATTAAATAGAATAATTACATGAAGCGAGATAAATCTTCTTCAGGACGTGCAGTGAGTACTTCAACACCTGTTTTGGTTACTAAAAGAGTGTGTTCATATTGTGCAGATAACTTATGATCTTTAGTAACAACAGTCCATTTGTCACCTAATAATTTAGTTTGCCAAACACCAGCGTTCACCATAGGTTCGATAGTAAAGGTCATGCCTTCTTCCAGAACCATACCGGTATTTGGTTGACCGTAATGAAGGACTTGAGGTTCGTCATGGAATACAGTGCCAATACCATGACCGCAATATTCACGTACGACACTGAAACGTTCAGATTCAACATATTTTTGAATGGCATTACCGATGTCACCAATGGTTGAACCGGGTTTAACCGTTTCTATACCACGGTACATGGCTTCCTGAGCAACTTTACACAGGCGGTCAGCCAAAATGGAGGTTTCGCCACCGACGATGTACATCATGTTGGTATCGCCGTGGTAACCATCTTTAATGACAGTAACATCGATATTTAAAATATCGCCTTTCTTTAATACTTTAGCGTCAGATGGAATGCCGTGGCACACCACATGGTTCACAGATGTACAAATCACATGCTGGAATGCAGGGCGGCCAGGCGCTGCACCGTAACCTAAACATGCTGGAATGGCATCCTGTTTGTTGACAATATAGTCATGACAAATCGTATCAAGCTCAAGGGTCGTCACACCCGGAACAATATGCGGTTTGATCATATCCAGAATTTCAGCTGCTAGTCGCCCCGCTACACGCATTTTTTCAATTTCGTCAGGGGTTTTAATGAGTCGACGGGGAGCTTCGTAAGTACTGTTCATGATCTCTAAAAACTTTTGGAAATTTGTATGTGACTATGGTATAAATAGCCGCCCATTTTATCAAATGCTTTTTCGTGAATAAATTTCACGGGCTTTGTGCGATGGGGCAAAAAATCCGCACATATATCGACACATTTCTCTGGGTGCTCTGCAAAGAGTGGAGAATGCGGATATATGGAGGCCTAACCCAAACTTTAAGGTATAGAAAATGGCAGATTACAACGTAAGCATGCGCGACCTTCTTCAAGCTGGCGCGCACTTTGGTCACCAAACTCGTTTCTGGAATCCAAAGATGCGTGAATACATCTTTGGTGCGCGTAACAAAATTCACATCATCAACCTTGAACACACTGTTCCTGCGTTAAATGATGCTTTGAACTTTGTTAACAATCTTGCTAGCAAAAAGAACAAAGTATTGTTCGTTGGTACTAAACGTGCTGCATCTAACATCATCCGTGAACAAGCGCAACGCGCTGGTCAACCATATGTTGATCACCGTTGGTTAGGTGGTATGTTGACGAACTGGAAAACTCTTCGTCAATCAATCAACCGTTTAAAAGACCTTCAAACTCAATCTCAAGATGGTACTTTCCTTAAGCTTACTAAACGTGAAGCTTTAGAACGTACTCGTGAGATGGAAAAACTTGAACGTGCTTTAGGCGGCGTTAAAAACATGGGTGGTTTACCTGACGCATTATTCGTAATTGACGTTGACCACGAATCAATCGCGATTAAAGAAGCTAAAAACCTTGGTATTCCTGTAATCGGTATCGTTGATACAAACTCTAACCCAGACAACGTAGACTACGTTATCCCGGGTAATGACGATGCAATCCGTGCTGTTACACTTTATGCTTCTGCTATGGCTGATGCGATTCTTGCTGGTAAAGAGTACGCTCAATCACAAGCAAACGCTCAAGCGAAAGCTGAAGAAGTTAAAGAAGCTCCAGAGGCTTAATGCGTTTTGACGCAAGGTTGTCATTTTTGCGACATGTAATGGTGGCAAATTAAGCGTCAAGAAAGCAGAACGGCCCAGAGAACACTTTGGGCCGTTTTTGTTGAACAGATTCATTTTTCTACCGTATTTAGGAGAACAACATGACTGCAGTTACTGCGAGCATGGTAAAAGAATTACGTGACCGTACTGGTCTTGCAATGATGGAATGCAAAAAAGCATTAACAGAATCGAATGGTGATGTTGAATTAGCGATTGATAACCTTCGTAAATCTGGTCAAGCAAAAGCTGCTAAAAAAGCGGGTAACATTGCTGCTGATGGCGCGATCACGATTGCTCAAGAAGGCAACAAAGCACTTCTTTTAGAAGTAAACTGCCAAACTGACTTCGTTGCTAAAGACGAAAACTTTGCTGGTTTCTCTGCTAAAGTTGCTGCTGCTGCTCTTGCTGCAAATGAAACTGATGCTGCTAAAATTGCTGAATTGAAACTTGAAGATGGCCACACTGTTGAAGAAGCGCGTATTGCTCTTGTTCAAAAAATCGGTGAAAACATCCAAGTTCGTCGTGCTAAAATTGTTGAAGGCGAAAACCTTGCAGTTTACAAACACGGTTTAAAAATCGGTGTTGTTGTGTCTTACACAGGTGATGCTGCGACTGGTAAAGGTATTGCAATGCACGTTGCTGCGTTCAACCCAGTTGCTGTAAATGCTGAAGGCGTATCTGCTGATCTTATCGCTAAAGAAAAAGAAATTGCTGAAGCGAAAGCATTAGAATCTGGTAAACCTGCGAACATCGTTGAAAAAATGGTAACTGGTTCAGTTGAAAAATACTTGAACGAAGTTGTTCTAGAGCGTCAAATGTACGTAATCGACAACGACAAGAAAGTTGCTGAAGTTCTTAAATCAACTGGTACTACAGTTGCTCAATTCGTTCGCTTCGAAGTAGGTGAAGGTATTGAGAAGAAAGCAGAAATGAGCTTCGCTGAAGAAGTTGCTGCTGCTCAAGCTGCTGCAAAATAATATTAGCTTAATTTTTTAAGTTAAATTGTTTTGAAAAAAGCCCCGTTTGGGGCTTTTTTTATAAAGATTATTTATGTGAAGACAATTAGGGTCTGTTGACATTTCAAGTATAGAATTTACCCGATAAAGGTAGCCAAATAAATACACAAGCTAATGCAACTGCACCCTCATAGCTACACTTTAGCTT
>NZ_JBRATK010000039.1:0-818 GCF_052712855.1 Acinetobacter sp. F16 | reverse complement strand
CTTTCACCTGGACAACCAACGCCAGGCTGACTTAACCTTCTCCGTCCTCTCATCGCATTACACAGAAGTATTGGAATATTAACCAATTTCCCATCGACTACGCCTCTCGGCCTCGCCTTAGGGGTCGACTCACCCAGCCCCGATTAACGTTGGACTGGAACCCTTGGTCTTTCAGCGTGCGAGTTTTTCACTCGCATTGTCGTTACTCACGTCAGCATTCGCACTTCTGATACCTCCAGCAGACTTCTCAATCCACCTTCATCGGCTTACAGAACGCTCCCCTACCACTTACAATAAATTGTAAATCCGCAGCTTCGGCATATAGTTTTAGCCCCGTTACATCTTCCGCGCAGGCCGACTCGACTAGTGAGCTATTACGCTTTCTTTAAAGGGTGGCTGCTTCTAAGCCAACCTCCTAGCTGTCTGTGCCTTCCCACATCGTTTCCCACTTAACTATAATTTTGGGGCCTTAGCTGGCGGTCTGGATTGTTTTCCTCTTGACTACGGACGTTAGCACCCGCAGTCTGTCTCCCGGATAGTACTCATTGGTATTCGGAGTTTGCATCGGTTTGGTAAGTCGGGATGACCCCCTAGCCGAAACAGTGCTCTACCCCCAATGGTATTCGTCCGAGGCGCTACCTAAATAGCTTTCGGGGAGAACCAGCTATCACCGAGTTTGATTAGCCTTTCACCCCTATCCACAAGTCATCCCCTGGCTTTTCAACGACAGTGGGTTCGGTCCTCCAGTTAGTGTTACCCAACCTTCAACCTGCTCATGGATAGATCACCCGGTTTCGGGTCTACACCCAGCAACTAAA
>NZ_JBRATK010000038.1:0-848 GCF_052712855.1 Acinetobacter sp. F16 | reverse complement strand
TCGCCTCTGACTGCCAAGGCATCCACCACATGCACTTAATTACTTGACTATACAACCCCAAACAGTCGTCGTTACCTACAAGGAGTAACTACAACTTATCGTTTAAAGTTTCGCAGATTGAACTGCAGTACAGCTTCAATTGAATTCATATACCAAAACGCTTGATTCAGTTAATTCGCTAGTGCTCAGATCTTCATTTCACTCAACAGCAACAAGTTGCTGTCAACTTCAATTCAGTTCTGAGTTAAACAATTATTTCAACTCAAATTTGCCAATCTGTTAATGAATAAACTTGCCTTCGTCAGGTCAGGTTTAAAACACTGTGATAAATCACAGAGCTTAAGAACAATGCAGCGTATTCTACGCCTTGTTGTTGCTAAGCTCTATAAGCTACACATCTATTCGTTTATTTAGCACTCAAACACGCTTCTTTTGATTAAAGCCTGCGCGAAGCATAGCTTCTTGCTTAAATTTCAAGGAAAAGCACGCTTTTCTGATCTTGAAATTTGGTGGAGACTAACGGAGTCGAACCGTTGACCTCCTGCGTGCAAAGCAGGCGCTCTACCAACTAAGCTAAGTCCCCAGCTTATCATTAGATCAATGTATCTTTTCTTCTGTGCTCGTTTCAGTATTTGCATACCGTGTTCGTCAGAATGGTGGGTCTGACAAGACTTGAACTTGTGACCCCACGCTTATCAAGCGTGTGCTCTAACCAACTGAGCTACAGACCCTCAGATACATCTTTATGAAGAACAACTTGTTGTGGATTCTTACCGATCGTCAATCTTTCGTTAAGGAGGTGATCCAGCCGCAGGTTCCCCTACGGCTACCTTGTTACGACTTCACCC
>NZ_JBRATK010000037.1:0-858 GCF_052712855.1 Acinetobacter sp. F16 | reverse complement strand
TAGGGCGTGTCCTCATTTTGCTTTGCACCAAATAAACAAACAAGCCAAGAACAACATGGACTTATAATTACGAGCCAACTTTTCAAAACGAGTGGCAATACCACGAAAATGCTTTAATCGGGCAAAGGCATTTTCAACAAGATGCCTTAGACGATAGAGGTAGTGATCAAAGTCTATATTTGGTTTTTTGCTGTTTGATTTTCTTGGAATAATAGGAGTCATCCTATGATTACGAGCGACTTCACGAATATGCTCTGAATCATAACCTTTATCTGCAATTAAATAGTCGGCTTCACCTACCAACTCAATCAAGTCACTTGCAACTTGACTGTCGTGGACTTCACCCCCAGTGATTTCAAAATCAATCGGATGTCCATGCGCATCGACGGCAAGGTGAATCTTTGTAGTCGCTCCGCCTCTTGATCTTCCAATTGCTCTATCTTCACCACGCCGAGCTCCACTTGCATGCTGATGCGCGCGAATGTAGCTTCCGTCAATGAAGACCCATTCTTTATCCAAGATGCCTCGTAGTTTAAAAAAAAATTCTCCCATAGCCCTTTACTCGCCCAACGATTGAAACGGTTGTAGGCTGTTTGCCATGGACAAAGATCCTCAGGAATATCACGCCAAGGCGCACCTGTTCGAAGTTTCCACAAAATGGCTTCCATGATATTTTTGCTATTACGTGAGCGGTAGCAGCCATAAAATTGCATGGTATTTTGGATTTGCACCCAAATTTCATCAGTAATGACTCTGCGTGACATGTTGGAAAATTTAATTTTAGAAGGGAGATATAAGATATTTTAATTGAATAGATGAGAAGAATGAAATATGTACATCAAATGAGGACACACCCTA
>NZ_JBRATK010000036.1:0-861 GCF_052712855.1 Acinetobacter sp. F16 | reverse complement strand
TAGGGTCTGTTGACATTTCAAGTATAGAATTTACCCGATAAAGGTAGCCAAATAAATACACAAGCTAATGCAACTGCACCCTCATAGCTACACTTTAGCTTATCATATCGTGTTGCTATTCCTCTGAACTGCTTTAACCTACAAAATGCATTCTCAACTAAGTGCCTGATTTTATATAAATACCAATCCATATGGTCATTATTTGACTGTGTATTTGATTTTCTTGGAATATTAGCTTTAGTTTTTTTCGCAGATATTTGTTCCCTTAATGATTCAGAGTCATATCCCTTGTCTGCACAACATACTTCCGTTTCACTCAAATCCAGTTTTTCAATCATTTTTGGAGCAATCTTGACGTCATGCGTCGTTCCATCGGAGATAATAATTTCAATTGGATTGCCATCTGCATCAACAGCTAAGTGTATTTTAGAACTATTTCCACCAATGCTTTTAGAAATATCCTGATCTTTTATTCCAGCAGAATGTTGGTGTGCCCGAACATGACTACCGTCAATAAAAACCCATTCCATATCAGCATTTGAAGAAATTAATTTAAATACTTTCATTAGCTTATCATTTTTACACCAACGATTATATTTTTTAAATATTGAGTTATACGAACCAAATTCTTTAGGCAAATCACGCCAAGGACAGCCTGTTCTTATTCTATAAAGTATGGCTTCGACAAAATTTCTCAAATTAGATTTGAAATAGATATCAAAATTTCGGAAAATAGAAAGTAACTTAGACCAGTGTTGATTATTCAGCATTGTACGAGGCATAGCGAGAGTAAAATTGGGTTTGGCGATTTAATTTTACTACCTCGCTATTTTTTTAAGCAACAAATGTCAACAGACCCTA
>NZ_JBRATK010000035.1:0-1048 GCF_052712855.1 Acinetobacter sp. F16 | reverse complement strand
CTTAGATTAGCAGTTGAAGTGCAACGCCATGTTGTTGCCATAATACCTGACTCGGACTTTTAAAGCCGAGTCTTTTTCTTGGGCGCTGATTTAAACGTTGTGTGATTTCTGAGATATATTCATCCGTATACTGATTCAGATCACTGCCTTTTCTAATATATTGCCTGATTAAGCCATTGGTATTTTCATTCGTGCCGCGTTGCCAGGCGCTATAGGGATCAGCGAAATAGAAGTCAATTTCTAATTCTTGAGCAATATATTCATGCAGACTAAACTCTTTACCATTATCTGCTGTAATTGTTTTGAGCTGATCTTTAATCGGCTCGAGTAGGCTGATCGTTGTTCGACAGACTTCCCCAGACTTACGTGAGCTACACTTTTTCAACCACAAATAACCTGTCTTACGGTCAACAATAGTGACCAGTGATTGTTGATGATTCTTACCAACAATTGTATCTATTTCCAAGTCGCCAAAGCGGCTCCGCTGTTCAATCTCACTAGGTCTATCATGAATACTGTTGCGATTGTTCAGCTGACCACGTGTTTCAGAGCTACCATATTTCCTCTTTCGCTGATTTCTAAAGCGTAAATTTTGAAATAGCTGACCACCGCTATTTTTATCTCGCTTTATGTAGCGGTAGATAGAATGTGAACTGACTGGAACATGGGACGCGATTTGTTCAGGACTCCACTGAAGATGCAGATAAGCAAGAACACGTGTCCAAGTTTCGAGAGGAATTATTTTGGGATTTGAACAATGTCGTCTTCGAGCTAAGAGGTTAGCATGTTTAGCGAAATAACCATTCCTTGCTCGATTGCGTGTAGTTTCCCTGGAAATGGTTGAAGGTGAGCGATTTAATCGCCAAGCGATATAACGTTTAGAAAAACCTTCGCGCAATAAGGTATGAATCTGATATCTTTCTTCTTGAGTAAGATGAGTATAGTTCATGATGCAACTTTGACTTTGGTCGGTCGGATGCAGAATGCTAGCTCATCTTGCTCCCTTCCAGTATTTTAATCTCTGTTGCACTTCATATGAGAATCTAAG
>NZ_JBRATK010000033.1:0-1235 GCF_052712855.1 Acinetobacter sp. F16 | reverse complement strand
TGGACTGCTCCCAGTATCCTAGACATGAAACAGCCTCATTTTGAAGCTGCCTCAAATGCTTCTGGGCTCATCCCATCGAGATGCGAATGACGCCTGATTCGATTGTAAAACATCTCGATATAATCAAACACATCCGCACGGGCCATTTCGCGTGTTTTATAGATTCGCTTTTTGATCCTTTCCTTCTTTAAGCTGCTAAAAAAAGATTCTGCAACAGCATTATCCCAACAGTTTCCTCTGCGGCTCATGCTGGGTATTAAGTTATGCTTCTGACAGAATTTCTGCCAGTCTCCACTGCTGTATTGTGAGCCTTGGTCTGAGTGTATGATTACAGGTTCATTAGGCCTGCGTCGCCATACCGCCATAAGAAGTGCATCCAAAACGATATCCTTGGCAAGCGTAGGTTTCATTGACCAACCGATGACTTTTCTCGAATATAAATCAAGAACCACAGCCAGATATAACCAGCCTTGCCATGTGCGAATGTAAGTTATATCAGTCACCCAAGAGGTATCAGGTGTGTTTACAATAAACTCTCGATTTAAATGGTTAGGTGGCACAATCTGAGGACGACCACGACCATAGCTTTTATGTTTCTTATATCCTCGAACAGCGGCAATACCATTGTGCTTCATGATCTTCAGGACACGATTAGGTCCACAGTTTTCACCTAACTCTTTAAGATCCAGCGTAATGCGACGATAACCGTAGATGCCATAACTGGCATCATAAGAAGAACGGATGAGCTGTAATAACCGCTTATCTTCAATAGTCCTGCCTGATTCGGGTTCATGCAACCAAGCATAGTAGCCAGCACGAGCAATCTTAAGAACCCGACACATCGTTTTAATCTTAAATTGATGGCTGTATTCCAGGATAAACTGATACTTTACTCGGGCAGGCTTGCAAAGTACCTTGCGGCCTTTTTTAAGATGTCCCGTTCCTCTTCAGTTTGTTTAAGCTGACTTTTAAGGCGAAGGATTTCTTTCTTTGCCTCGAGCAATTCATGTTCATCAGGGTTATTGCGTAAAGGCTGTACGGCCTTTAGCCATTTATAAATGCTGTGCTGTGATACGCCTAAACGTTCTGCGACATCAGTGACAGAATATCCACGTTCGGTAATCAATTTAACAGCTTCATCTTTAAATTCTGGGGTGTATCGTTGTCCACTCATAATGTTCTCTCCTATGCAAAAAGAATAGACGAAATTTGTCTAGGAGAGTGGTGGCAGTCCA
>NZ_JBRATK010000032.1:0-1256 GCF_052712855.1 Acinetobacter sp. F16 | reverse complement strand
AACGGCTCTTTAGAGGACATAAAGTCCTTGGGAAATCTTATCTTGAGGTAGGCTTCCCGCTTAGATGCTTTCAGCGGTTATCCCTTCCAAACATAGCTACCCGGCGATGCCACTGGCGTGACAACCGGTACACCAGAGGTTTGTCCACTCTGGTCCTCTCGTACTAGGAGCAGATCCTCTCAAATTTCCAGCGCCCACGGTAGATAGGGACCGAACTGTCTCACGACGTTCTAAACCCAGCTCGCGTACCTCTTTAAATGGCGAACAGCCATACCCTTGGGACCTGCTTCAGCCCCAGGATGAGATGAGCCGACATCGAGGTGCCAAACACCGCCGTCGATATGAACTCTTGGGCGGTATCAGCCTGTTATCCCCAGAGTACCTTTTATCCGTTGAGCGATGGCCCTTCCATACAGAACCACCGGATCACTAAGACCTACTTTCGTACCTGCTCGACTTGTGGGTCTCGCAGTTAAGCGCGCTTTTGCCTTTATACTCTACGCGTGATTTCCGACCACGCTGAGCGCACCTTCGTACTCCTCCGTTACTCTTTAGGAGGAGACCGCCCCAGTCAAACTACCCACCAGACATGGTCCTCGCTCCAGATTATGGAGCAGAGTTAGAACCTCAATATTACCAGGGTGGTATTTCAAGATTGGCTCCACCAGAACTAGCGTCCTGGTTTCAAAGCCTCCCACCTATCCTACACAAGTAAGATCAAAGTTCAATGTCAAGCTGCAGTAAAGGTTCACGGGGTCTTTCCGTCTAGCCGCGGGTACACCGCATCTTCACGGCGATTTCGATTTCACTGAGCCTCTGCTGGAGACAGCGCCGCCATCATTATGCCATTCGTGCAGGTCGGAACTTACCCGACAAGGAATTTCGCTACCTTAGGACCGTTATAGTTACGGCCGCCGTTTACTGGGGCTTCGATCAAGAGCTTCGCTTACGCTAACCCCATCAATTAACCTTCCAGCACCGGGCAGGCATCACACCCTATACGTCCACTTTCGTGTTTGCAGAGTGCTATGTTTTTAATAAACAGTTGCAGCGGCCTGGTTTCTGTGGCTGTCAACCGCTCAGGAAGTAAATTCCATCACCGTCGACAGCGTACCTTCTCCCGAAGTTACGGTACCATTTTGCCTAGTTCCTTCAGCAGAGTTCTCTCAAGCGCTTTGGTCTACTCGACCTGACCACCTGTGTCGGTTTAGGGTACGATTCCTGTGTAACTGAAGCTTAGAGACTTTTCCTGGAAG
>NZ_JBRATK010000031.1:0-2775 GCF_052712855.1 Acinetobacter sp. F16 | reverse complement strand
TGATCAGCATCTATATTTTATATCCAGTCCATGGTGATAAAAACCATCATAAACTAGACATTTTTATTGGTGAGAATATAGACACTTTAAATGGGTTCTAACAATGGAATTTCGTATAAGGTGTATTATGTTAATTTTAGGGAAACTAATTAAAAGCTTCTAGATAGTCTATTAATTCAGTTTTCCCTTGTTTCTGTGCTCTTTCAAAAGCTGTTTCTTTGTATTTATTTTTATGTTTCATATCTATCCCATATTCAGCTAAGAACTGCAATCCGTATAAATTATTATAATCTACGAAAACATGTGGCATTTGGAAAACTGGATCTTTACCTAATGGGTCACAACCTAAATTTATCAGTAATTTATAAATTTCAGCGTTCTGATTAAGTCCCGCAATAGCTAAGCCTTTTTGTGTCACTGTCTTAATAAAATACTCTTTAAAATGATCGAAAAAATAAAAAACCATTTCATCTGAATATCTAAATGCCAATTCAAGTGGTGTGTAGGCAAATGATTTTTTCTTTGGGTCTGCCCCGAGCTCTAATAGTTTCTTTGCTAATTTAATATTATTCGATTCAATGCTTAATCCTAAAGGTGTTCCTACACCTTTAAGATTTCTATTTAACTCACTTTTATTTATTTTTTTTGAGAGTAAAAAATCTATCTGATCTACTAAATTAAGATAGCAAGCATATACTAGGGTCTGCTTTATTTTTTCTTCTTGAAGGCTTGTCTGTAATTGAATTTTTCTTTCTTCATCAGATGGTGTCACATCATAAGTTTGATATAGGACTAATTCCATTGCATCATCCCAAAATAATTCAGGATTGTAATCCATATGATGTATTACTTTTTTATCAATAGAATAATAGCTATAAATTCCATTATCTAATTCTGAACTATCCATAAGGTCATGTATTTCTTGAAATATATCTTCAGTATTCCCTAAATTTCTGAATCCTGTCTCATCTGTTTCATAAATAGTTGCATACCTTAAGTGAATGGTTTTATTCATCACAAAGAAGAAATCTTGAGTAAGCTTTAAGCCATCTACTTTTCTTAAAATTGTATCTATTGTTGGATTCATAAGTTGAATTAAATATCATAAATTTTGTTTTAGTATAAAAGAAAATTACTCGAATATTGATGCCATTTAACATAATGGGCGTTATGCGAAGTCAAAATTGTAAGCCCCAAATAGAAGTGTCCGGTTTCTCCAAAGTAAAAATGTCCGCTTTTAGAATATGCACTTTTGCAATTTCGTTAGCGGACGGTTTGATATGTTGGTGTCTATGTCGGATAAAGAACTTAAACGATTGTCGGTCTTGCAGGAAATCTGCGATCAACGCATAACTCAATCCCAGGCTGCTCAGCTACTTCATATCTCAGAACGTCAGATCAGACGCTTACTGCAGAAATACAAAGCTCAAGGTCCAGCTGCATTAGCCCATGCCGGTCGTGGCCAAATCAGCAATTCCAAACTTCCTGAAGAACTCAGGCTCAAGTGCCTCAATATTGTTTCTGACCAACTCCATGGTTTCGGACCCACTTTAGCGCATGAAAAGCTCACCACCGTACATGGATTCGATCTTTCAGTAGAAACCCTGCGTTCCTGGATGATTGCAGCTGACTTATGGATTCCTCGATCCAAGCGCCTGAAACGCCCGTATCAGCCTCGTTACAACCGGGATTGCTTTGGTGAACTGATCCAAATCGATGGCTCTCACCATGACTGGTTCGAAGGACGCGCTGCTAAATGCTGTCTGCTGGTGTTTATTGATGATGCCACAGGAAAATTGCAGCATTTACGCTTCTGTGAATCAGAATCAGCCTTTGACTATATGATTTCAACACGCCTGTATGTCGAACAGCACGGTAAACCATTGGCATTTTACAGTGATAAACATTCAGTGTTTAGGGTGAATCAAAGCAGCAAGAAAGACACCAAGATTACGCAATTTGGACGCGTACTCAGTACCCTCAATATCGATATCATCTTCGCTAACTCACCACAGGCCAAAGGCCGTGTGGAACGCGCCAACAGGACACTTCAGGATCGTCTGATCAAAGAAATGCGCTTGGAAGGCATCTGTTCGATTGAGCAAGCTAATGCCTGGCTACCCTGCTTCATTGAGCAGTTCAATCAGAAGTTCGCCAAGATGGCTTTTAATCCTAAGGATCTACATCGGCCTATCACTGAAACAGCCGAAGAATTAGATGATATTTTTACTTGGCGTGAACCCCGCAGAGTCACGAATAGCCTGACGATTACTTATGATAAATGCGTATATCTCCTGGAAAACACCGAAGAAAATCAAAGGTTGATCGGTAAGTATCTTGAGTTCCTGGAATACCCGGATGGTACTGTAGCCCTCATGCATGATGGCCGAAAGATCAATTACAGCCTCTTCGATAAATTAAGTCAGCTGAATCAGCGAGAGATTGTTGAGAATAAACGTTTAAGTTCTGTATTGCTGCATATTCAACAACAGCATGAAGAACTGGAACAACAAAACAAACGCAATCGTTCTCAAAAGATGCCAAGCAGACGTGCACAGAAAACAGCAATTCAACAACGAAATCTGAATCCTGTGCTTGACTTGGAAATGTCGGTATAGGACATTTCTATTTGGTTATTAGGTAGGACATTTCTACTTGGGAATAACACAAAATGTTAGAACCCATTTAAAGTGTCTATATTCTCACCAATAAAAATGTCTAGTTTATGATGGTTTTTATCACCATGGACTGGATATAAAATATAGATGCTGATCA
>NZ_JBRATK010000030.1:0-3378 GCF_052712855.1 Acinetobacter sp. F16 | reverse complement strand
CTGCAGAAATCCTGAATCTTTCAACCCGTCAAATTACCCGGTTATTGCAGAAGCTCAATCAAGATGGTGTTTCAGGTCTGGCGCATGCCAGTCGTGGTCAACCTGGCCATCGTCGCCATGATGAGTTATTAAAATCAAAATGTCTTTCCATTATTTCTGAACATCTGCTGGGCTTTGGACCCACCTTGGCGCATGAGAAGCTCAGCAGCATGTTTGCCCTAGATATTCCGGTAGAAACGCTTCGGCGTTGGATGACAGCCAATGACCTGTGGATTCCACGAGCTAAACGCCAGAAACGTCCATACCAGCCACGCTATAACCGTGATTGTTTCGGCGAACTGATTCAAATTGATGGCTCATATCATGATTGGTTTGAAGGACGTGCTGGCAAATGCTGTTTATTGGTCTATATCGATGATGCTACCGGCAAGCTGTTGCATCTACGCTTTTGTGAGGCTGAAACGACCTTTGACTATATGCTTTCAACCCGAGCCTACATTGAGCAATACGGCAAGCCCTTGGCCTTTTATAGCGATAAACACTCGGTATTTAGAGTCAACCAGAAATCCAGGCAAGACAGCCAGATCACGCAATTTGGGCGGATTCTGAATGAGTTAAACATTGATATTATCTTCGCCAACTCACCGCAGGCCAAAGGCCGCGTAGAACGTGCCAACCGAACCCTTCAGGACCGTCTGATCAAGGAGATGCGCCTGGAAGGAATCGGTTCGATTGCTGAAGCCAATGCATGGCTACCCTGCTTTATTGAGCATTTCAATCAGAAGTTCGCCAAATGTGCGAGAAACTCAAAGAACTTACATCGGCCATTAACCGAATCTCATCTTGAACTGGATGATATTTTTACCTGGCAGGAACCGCGTAAGGTCACCAAGAACCTGATGATTACCTATGACAAATGTATTTATCTGCTTGAACCGACAGAGCTGAATCATAAGCTTGCTGGGCAATACATTTCATTTCTGGAGTATCCGGATGGCACTGTGGCCCTCATGCATGAAGGACGAAAGCTCAACTACAGCATCTTCAATAAATTGGCTGGGCTACAGCAAAATGAGATTGTTGAGAATAAACGGTTAGGTTCAGTCCTGGCGCATATCCAGCAACAACATGAAGAATTGGAGAAACAGAATAAACGTTCCCGTGCCAAGAAAAGTATGCCGAGCCGTAAAGCTCAGAAAGCTGTTATTGAACAAAGAAATTTAAATCCTGTGCTTGACTCTTGTGGTTAAAAACAGGACATTTTAAATGGTTTATCGCATAGACATTTCTACTTGGGAATAACATCTGTTGTAGCCCCATACATTCAAGTTTATTTCTTGCATAAATGTATCCCATAGGATACATTATTCTTATGTACTCAATATATACCACTGAAGTCTTTGATGACTGGTTTACTAAGTTAAAAGACCAGCAGGCAAAAAGACGTATACAAGTCCGAATTGATCGGGTTGAAGATGGAAACTTTGGAGATACTGAACCAGTCGGTGAAGGTGTCTCTGAATTACGTTTCTTCTTTGGACCTGGCTACAGGATCTATTACTGTAAGCAAGGGCAAAGGGTCGTTATTCTTTTAGCAGGCGGAGACAAGTCTACGCAAAGTAAAGATATAAAACTTGCCCTACAATTAGCACAAGATTTAGAGGAGGAGCTGTAAATGGCTATCAAACTTCGTAAATGGGACAGTGCTGAGCATCTTAAAACAGAAGAAGATATGCAAGCTTACCTACAAGCCTGTATCGATGAATCTAATGGTGATGCGGCATTCATTGCAAAAGCTTTAGGTAATATTGCTAAAGCTAAAGGAATGGCTCAATTATCAAGAGACACTGGTTTAGGTCGAGAAAGTCTTTATAAAGCACTTTCTGGCGATGTAAATCCAAGCTTTGATACTGTTATTAAAGTCGTAAAAGCACTGAATTTACGCTTAGCAATTTAAAAAAAAACTAGTAAAAAAGGGAGCTTAAAGCTCACTGCTGTCCCACAATTTTTACAAGAGGAAGCTCATTTAAGCTTCCTCTTGTTTGATGGGGACTTTATCGGGTGAAAATAACGCTTTTAAGGTTTTTATTTCAAATAAATTCACTTGAATTATTCTGAGTAAGCGCTGAACTGTCCAGCCTTTTTTCCCTAAATGTTGAGCGAAACTTACCAGTAAATAGGCGATCATCGCAATCCAGATTTGCGTCTGAATGGCGTTCTTGCTTCGGCCTAAAAAGGCTTTTAATTTCAGGTTCTGTTTAATCGCTTTAAAGAACAATTCAACTTTCCAGCGGTCTTTGTAAATCGCTGCAATGGTAGAGGCAGCTAGATGAAAGTTATTGCTGAGAAAGCTAAAGTGCTTGCCACTTTGCTGATCTCTATATTCAATTCTTCTTAATACGGGGGCTTTTCTTTTTAGGGCATGTGCGCTATTTAGCTGAATGGTTTCATCTTTTAGAATGCCTTTGGATTCAAGCACGGGATGTTGCTGGATCACCTGATACACCGATTTAGGTCTAAAACGTGTCACAAAGCTAACGTTTTGAGCGCTTAGATTCGCATACCATTGATAATCGACATAGCCTTTATCAAAGACCACAATGCTGCCAGCAGGAAACTGGAATTTTCGGCCTTGTAACATGTCATTTTCTTTACCATTTTCAACTGCAATAAACTCAGGAATATCATTGCTGTGATTCAATCCTATGCTGAGTTTCATGCTGGCTTTTGAGTCGTGAACTTTGGCCCATTCACATAAGGAAAGCGACAGGTCAATATGACTGGCATCCAGGGAATATAATGGATTCTTAAAGCGAAATTTATGGGCTACTTTTGAGTGTTCATAGTATTTAAGCAACTTGTAAAAGAGCTGTTGATACAAGGCAGCAGGCTGCTGCTCATTGATTCGTGCCAGTGTACTTCGGGGAATAGACTTTGCTCCGAAATGACTCAGTTTGTCCTGTTGGCACTCCAGATTGGATTGAATATCTCTCAGACTTTGCCTGCAGGAAAGTTGAGACATCAAGATGGCAATAAACTGATCCCATCTTGAAGCCGCTCTAAATTTCTGTCCAACATGGTGTACTTTAGCAAGTTGCTCAAAATCCTGTCGCACGACGGGTTTAATAAGCTGATGAAATACGGTATTCTGATGTGACAAAACCTGAATCCTGGTCGTTAAAGTGTTTGTTTGCACTCATATTTTAACGATTTGGACTCAGGTTTTTTATTTAAATCAAACTATGGGACAGCAGTGGCTTAAAGCTCCCTTTTTCATGTTATTCACCAATTAAAATGTCTATGCGATAAACCATTTAAAATGTCCTGTTTTTAACCACAAGAGTCAAGCACAGGATTTAAATTTCTTTGTTCAATAAC